>JAFRUO010000018.1 GCA_017438845.1 Clostridia bacterium
GCTGTTTTTTATCCGTAGGGGACGGGGCGTTACGGCTCCCTTGTGTAAAGGGAGCTGTCAGCCGCAGGCTGACTGAGGGATTGTGAATAGTGAATAGTGAAGAAGTAATAGGTGTTTGCTTTGCAAACGGAGGGGTAGTAAACTGTTATAATGAATACTGAAAACTTAAAACTTAAAAATGAATAATGACCGTAGGGGACAGCGGGACGCCTTCCCCTTGAGGGGAAGGTGCTGAGCAAAGCGAAGCGGATGAGGTGGAATAAAATCACATCAAACCTCGGCGGACGAACAATGTTCGTCCCTACGGTTGCGCGAAAAATCACATTGGATATTCACACTAAATATGAGGTAATCTATGCGGGACGTCGAGGACGCCGTCCCCTACGGAGGAAAGCCTTACCCTCGAGGTGATTCCCTTGTTAAGGGAGATGTTTGCGAAGCAAACACTTATTACTTCTTCATTCTGCACACCGAAAATGTGCATTTATCTTCTTTCCTGAATCAACTGTTGACAAAACGCAAACTTTGCTTTATTATATCTCTTGCCCTTTTCGGGCGGTCAGTTCGAAACCATCCTGACCGAAAACAAAACTAAGGAGACAAAAGAATATGAAAAACAAAAAGGCTTTCTCGCTTGTTTTGTCGGCGCTTATTGCGGCAATGTATGTAGCGCTCACATACTTCTCAAACGCCTTCGGACTTGCATACGGCGAGGTGCAATTCAGACTTTCCGAAGTGCTTATGCTTTTTGCGGCATATACCCCTGCGGCAATTCCGGGGCTTACAATCGGTTGCTTTTTAGGCAATCTCGGCAGTCCGTTCGGAGCTGTTGACATTGTCTGCGGAACTGCGGCAACATTTTTAGCTTCGGTTTGTATTTACGCTTTAAGAAAGGTTACCGTAAGGAAGTTTCCGGTGCTTTTCCCCGTTTTTACAACTCTTTTCAACGCCGTAATTGTCGGGGCGGAAATCGCTTATTTCGCACCCGAGGGCTTTACGCTTTATGCGATGCTGATTGCCGGGGCTTTTGTCGGAATCGGCGAGCTTGTCGTTACAATTGTTCTGGGCGTTCCTCTGAACATTGCAATTACAAAAACAAAGCTTTGGGAATATTTTAAATAACGCTTTACTTATCACTCTTGCTAAATTTTCGGCTTTATGCTAAAATTTCGGTAAGGGTGATTTTTTATGAAAAAAATTATAGTTGCGGATGACGAACAGCTTATCCGCAAGCTTTTAAACGACTTTCTTTCAAAAGAGGATTACACTGTTCTTGAGGCGAAGGACGGCGCAGAGGCGCTGAAGCTCTATTCGGAAAACCCCGACACCGACCTGTTGATTCTCGACATTATGATGCCCGAGGTGGACGGCTGGGAGGTTTGCAGGCAAATTCGTCAGAAGAGCGATGTGCCGATTATGATGCTTACCGCACGCAGTCAGGACTTTGACCAGATTACGGGCTTTGAGGCAGGCGCGGACGATTATGTCACCAAGCCTTTTTCGCCCGTTGTGCTTGTTAAAAGGGTTGAGGCGCTTTTAAGGCGTAACACGGCGGCACCCAAGAAGGGTAACGACTACTGGGGGCTTACAATCGACTCCGAAGCGCATGAGGTTAAAATTGACTCCAAGCCCGTAACGCTTACGGTCAAGGAGTTTAAAATACTTGAAAAGCTTATCAATTCCACCGAAAGGGTATACAGCCGTGAGCAGCTGCTTGACGACGTGTGGGGCCTTGACTATTTCGGTGACACAAGGGCGGTTGACTCCCACGTTGCAAGACTTCGCACCAAGCTCGGAGAGTGGGGAGAGAAGCACCTTAAAACCGTTTACGGCTTAGGTTATAAGATTCAGGAGAATGCCAATGAGTAAGGGCGGCAAAAAAAGATTTTTTTCAATCAGAACCCGACTGTTTCTGCAGGTCGGGGCGATTGTGCTTGTCGCAATTTCGGTAATTCTTATACTCAACAACTTCCTGCTTCCGGAGTTTTACACCCGAAGCGAAAAGAAGGATATGCTCAGCGTGTACACGCTGATTGACAGCTATTCTCCCGACGAGGAGGGTTACGAAAGCAAAATCAGCTCCCTCGAAAAGGAGAGAAGCCTTTCAATTGATATTTATCAGCACGACGGCACGCCGCTTTATTCGGGCACCAACGAGCTGTTTTCTCAGGGCGGTAAAACCACGATTTCCAAGCAGCAGACGCTTGACGACGGCTCCGTTTTCGAAATACTCACCAACGAGAAGGCAGGCAAGCAGTACCTTGTCTATAACGCAAGGCTTTCGGGCGGGCAGGATATTGAGATTTATTCCTACAAGGAGACTGTCGACTCAAACGCAAATGTCGCTATTCTTATCACCTCGGCTACAAGCATAGTTGCGTTGCTTATGGCGGTGCTGTTTATATATTTCTACACGGGCAGGTTTACAAAGCCGCTTATCAGAATGAGCCGTATCACGGGTAAAATGAGCGAAATGGACTTTACCGAGAAATGCGAGGTAAAAGGCAACGACGAGATCAGCATGCTCTCACAGAGTATCAACGGAATGTCCGACTCCCTTGACGCAACGCTGCGCGACCTGCACGCAAAGAATGCAAAGCTCGAAGAGGATATTGAAAAGGAAAAGGCTCTCGACAGAATGAGGAAGGAATTTATCTCTAACGTGTCGCATGAGCTTAAAACGCCGATTTCGATTATCAGGGGATACTCAGAGGGGGCGGAGCTTCTGCTTGACGGCGGCAACACCGACTCCGCTAAGGATTATTGCAATATTATCGTGCGTGAGGCTGACAAGATGAACGCTCTCGTTTATGAGCTTCTGGAGCTTTCAACCTTTGAGTCGGGCGCAGTCGAGCCGAATGAAACCGAGTTTGACCTTGCAGAGCTTATCGGCGACTACCTCGGCGACAATGAAATTAAGTTTTCCTCGGCAGGCATCAGCGTTGAAAACAATACGGCTATGCCTATGCCGTGCAGGGCTGACAAAATAAAAATCGGTATGGTCTTTAACAACTACGTTTCCAATGCCGTGTCCCACTGTGACGGGGACAAGCTTATTAAAATTTACTCGGAGGA
The DNA here is from genome assembly GCA_017438845.1 of Clostridia bacterium. Lineage (GTDB taxonomy): Bacteria > Bacillota > Clostridia > Oscillospirales > Acutalibacteraceae > Fimenecus. The sequence continues at coordinate 3,076 of JAFRUO010000018.1, forward strand.
GCTTGAGGACGTTTACCGCATTAAGGTTTTCAACACCGGAAGCCACATTTCCGACGGCGACCTTGAAAACATCTGGACGAGCTTTTACCGTGCTGACAAGTCGCGCTCAAGAAGCGAGGGACGCTTCGGGCTCGGTCTTTCAATCGTTTCCGCTATTCAGAAAATGCACTCTATGGGCTACGGAGTCAAAAACGCAGAGGGCGGAGTGGAGTTTTATTTCGACGTTAAAAAAGCTCCGAAAATATCCCCCTGAGGGGCTTGCGCTTTAGTGCGCTGATGTGTTATAATCTTCCTTGTAAACAATATTACAAGGAGGATTTTTTTATGGCATGTTTTGTAGTTCCTGCAGTTGAGGCAATTGTCGTTACAGGCGCCTATCTTGCAGTTAAGCACAGCGAAAACAAAAAGTCTCTTTCTCTTGAAAAGGGCGAGAACAACGCCTTTTCGGACAACGGCAACGTTTCCTGGTCAAAGAGATTAAGCTGGCTTTTAGGTCTGCTCTGGGGCGGAGTTCTTCTGCTTGCGTTTGAGCATTTCTGGCACGGGGAGGTTGTGCCGTTCCCGCCGTTCCTGACGGCGATGGCTGACCCCGAGGACGCCGCTGAGATGTTCCACGAAATGATGACCGTCGGCGTTTCAATGGCGGCTACCGTTACGCTTGTCTGGGCGGGCATCTGCGCAGTTGTAAGCGCTAAGGTTAAGAGCTTTAACAGGGCTTCTGCAGCCCGGGAGAAATAAGTCATGACACTGGTTATTACGCTTATCGCCGCAGCGGTCGCTACGGCAGTCTGGTACTTAAACGAAAACAGAGCTTCCTTAAAGCTCGGCACGCTTTCGCTTATTTACTGGGGGGCTTCGCTGATGTGGCTTATGGACTTCGTGTTCGAATACGCTGAGCTTAAGGCTGACTATTTCGTTCAGGAACCTGCCGACATTCTTAACGATTCGCTTTTAGGCGTTACCGTTGTATTAATCGGCTTTGTCGCCTGGCTTGTTATCCTTATGGTTAAGGATCCGAAGGGAGTCTTTAAAAAGAAGCTCACAAAATAACGGACATATTTAAAAACGCTTAGGGCGCTGTCCATAAGGATGATTAGCCCAAAAATCGCCTTTTTTCCGCTATAACTGCCTTAAAATCGGGGTTAGGCGTCAGCCTTAACCCCGATTTGTGCGATTGTTCTAACGAAAAACAGTCTGATTTTTGGGTGCA
>JAFRUO010000019.1 GCA_017438845.1 Clostridia bacterium
TCCTTTTCGGCGTAGATATACATTAACGAGCCGAGGACGGGTATGTTTTTGTAGGTTTCATAGCCGCTGATAACAGCTTCGCCCGAAAGCGTGTCAACAAGGTCGTAGAGATTGTCTGCACTGTTAACCTTTATAATCCACGGGGCTATTGAGGTGCCTTCAATTGTGAAATCGTTTGTCTTGAAACAGAAGTATTTCGTTGTATCGCCGGTTTTCTTTCTGATGTTGAAGGAAGAAGTGTCTACCGAAATATCATCGGTTTCCTTGCCGCTGTAAAGCACGGTGCCGTCTTTCTTGACCATTGTGTAGTCGTCATCATTCCTGAGAAGCCAGGTCTGCCTGAAGAGCTTGTCAATATAAACGTGGGAATATGTTCCGCTGCCTATCGTTTTGCCGTCAAAGTCAAGCACCTTGTTGTCGGTAAGCTGAACAAGGTCTCCGTAAATAGTATAGGGGTCCTTGTCGAATTCAGCCGAAACGATTTTGCCTGTCGTGTCCATAATAACATATTTGTCGCCGCTGTCGGCAGTCTTGCGGGCGATGATATAGTCGCCGTCGCCGCTTTTCGGAACAAAGCCGTCATTATTAAAGTCAAAAACCTTGTTGCCCTCTGCGTCGTATACGCTGCCCGAGGTTTCGCCGTCAATTCTGTAATAGCCGTTAGTGAAAACGCTTGCGTCGGCAGGAAGTGCTTCACCCTTATAGTTTACGATTACCTTTTCCTTGGCGTCGGTGACGTACTCAACGGTAGCGCCTCTTTCGGTTGTGTTGTATGCCTGTGTTCCCGTTGCGTTGGGAACGGCAGTGCCCGTTTCGGTGTCATAAATTTCCCAGCTGCCCTTGTAGAGCGTGTCGCCCTCCTGCGCTGAAAGTGAGAATAATCTGTCCGTAGCGTAAACCAGAGCCTCGTCCTCGTTGGTTGTTTCCTCGGTGATAATATATGCACGGACAAAGCGGTCGCCGAGCTTTTTGAGGGAACCGTACTTCATCGGGACAAGCTCCTTGCCTTCTGCGTTGACAATGCCGAAGCAGTTCTGGTCTGCAATTTCCTTGATTGACTCGGGGTCGGCTGTTGCAACCATGAAATTATTTCCGAGTGCGTTGCAATATGTATACTTTGCGCCTGTGTCCTTTTTGCCGTCAAGGGTCAAAATTCCGTACTTGCCGCTGTCGTCCTTGTAGATGATGCCGCCGTCAGCGGGAGTGATATTTGTCTTGGTGAATGAGCCGATTTTTTCAGCCGTAAGCTTTGCGGGCATTTCGGTGACAATATCCTCTGCCTTGGTGTCGGAATCTGTTTTTGCGCCGTTTCCGCAGCCTGCAAGTATGCCGAGCAGCATAATCAGCGCAAGCGCTGATGATAACAGTTTAACCTTTTTCATTGTATAATCTCCTTTTCGCATTTTACATTATACGGATGACGTATTATGTGTTTATTATTATACTACATGTTATATTTTTTTACAATGCTCCGCCGGGGTATACAGTGCTGAGAATACAGAATTTCGGCAGAAGGTTGCCAATTAAGGCGGCTTATGATAATATAAAAAGACAGTGAGGTGGATTATGGGATATATTGAGGATTTAAGGAAAATAATCGGACACAGATGTATTTCTCTTACGGGCAGCGTGGTAATTATCACCGACAAAGAGGGAAGAATTCTGTTGCAGAAAAGAACGCACCCAAAAGGGAAATGGGGTTTGCCGGGAGGACTTATGGAGCTTGAGGAGTCGACCGAGGAAACTGCAAGGCGTGAGGTGCGCGAGGAAACAAGCCTTGAGGTCGGAGAACTCAGCCTTTTCGGAGTGTATTCGGGAAAGGATTACCTTTGTACGGGCGAAAGCGGCGACAGGTGGTATGTGGTAATCGTGGTATACACCTGCGAGGATTTTTCGGGCGAAGCAATAATAAGCGACGGCGAGTCGGAAAGACTTGAATGGTTCTTACCCGAGGATATTCCCGCGGAGCTTGCAAAAACACATAAACCGATTATTGACGACTGGCGAAACAAAACAAGCAGATAAAAAATTGCCCTGAGCAGAGCTCAGGGCTTTAGTATTGATTTGCTTATTTCATAATAACCGTTACCGCTACATAGCTTATATAGCCCGCAAGCATCAGGATGCCCTGCCAGCGGCGGAATTTTTTTGCAATAATTGTCGGGAATACGGCTATTGCAACTGCCGCAAGGCATACAACCATATCAATAGTTACCGACGAAGCGGAAACTGCAAGCGAGCCCGAGCCGTTGCCCATTGTGATAAACGAGCAAATCGGAAGAATCAGCGTAAGGTCAATTATGTTTGCACCGAGTATGTTGCCGACCGAAAGGGCGCCTTCCTTCTTACGAAGGGCGGTAATAGTGGTTACAAGCTCGGGCAATGATGTGCCGATTGCAACGGCAAAAACACTGATTATCCTCTGCGGAACGTGTAAATCCTCGGCAAGGACGGTGCCGGCAGTTACGAGTATTTCCGCTCCGACAACGGTGCCTGCTGCGCCGACAACGAATTTGATTATATTCTTTGCCCAGTCTTTACCCGTAGCCGTTTCTTTGGCGTAGACTATGTTGTCCTCAAACTGCAGGGCGATTGATCCGGGACTCGGCTCAATCTGACGATCATGGTTTTTCATCGAGATAAAGTTCTCTATAAAGAAAACCGCAAACAGCGCAATAAGGATTACAGTGCCGTAAATTGCCAGGGAATAATAATCCTGAGTTTCGTTTTCAAAGGTCATCGGACGTCTTTCGGTGAAAATACAACCCAATACAAGTCCGAGCGAAGCCAAAAACACAATTAAACCCTTCGGAGTAAACTCCTTTCGCTTTACGACAAACGGCATACAGACTATGAATACGCCGAGTATCATTGCCGTGTTGGCGGTAACCGAGCCTATTGCGTTTCCTGCCGCCATATCGACATTCCCCTTGACGGTCGCAGCGATTGAAACTATCATTTCGGGGAGCGTGGTAGCGATGGATACTATCGTTGCGCCGATTACGAACTTCGGTACTCCGAGCACCTCGGCAATCCAGCTTGCCGAGTCAACGAACCAGTCGCCGCCCTTGATAATAAGGAAAAGTCCGAACGCAAAAAAAAGAGCTGTCAGCGCTGTAGGCGCCGAGGTAAAAAAGTTTTCTATAAATTCCATTTTTTCATCCTCCGTGTTTCCGGATAATTTTACTCTTACTTCCCGTTTTTGTCAACACGGGCATTTTGTATGTGCCGTATTAATAATTATAAATAAAAGTGTTGAATTATTCTGCGTTTTGGGGTATTATTTACTGAGCAATTCAGGAGAATAAGATTATGACAAACGCAATCGGTTTAAAAAAGTTTATAGGAGATAAGGCGTTTTACAGGCGTGTGCTTGCGGTTTCCGTGCCGATTATGATTCAAAGCGGTATTACAAACTTTGTTAGCCTGCTGGACAACATAATGGTCGGCAGGGTCGGCACTGAGCAGATGAGCGGTGTTGCGATTGTAAATCAGCTTATTTTCGTCTTTTACCTTTGTATTTTCGGCGGGCTTGCAGGCGCAGGTATTTTTACCGCACAGTATTACGGCAAGCGTGATTACGAGGGAGTAAAGCAGAGCTTTCGCTATAAAATATGGATGGGACTTTTGCTGCTTGCGGCGGCGGTGATAAGCTTCTCGTGCTTCGGTGAAAGCCTTATTTCAATGTATTTAAAGGGCACGGAGGACGGCGGCGACCTTGCTGCGACCTTGCTTTACGGAAGCAGTTACCTTAAAATAATGCTCTTCGGTCTGCCCGCCTTCTGCGTAGTTCAGATTTATGCAAACACGCTTCGCGAATGCGGTGAAACCGTGGTACCGATGCGCGCGGGTATTGCCGCGGTGTTCGTAAACCTTACGTTTAACTACCTGCTTATTTACGGCAGATTCGGCCTGCCTGCTCTCGGCGTAAGAGGCGCCGCGATAGCCACGGTGCTTTCACGTTTTGTTGAGATGTCGGTGGTTGTGATCTGGTCGCATACTCATCACGAAAAATGTCCGTATATCAGGGGCGTGTATAAAACCCTTCGAGTTCCCGTAAGACTCGTCAAAAGGTATTTTATTACGGGAGCGCCTCTGCTTGTCAATGAAGCGCTCTGGAGCGCAGGCATGGCAATGCTTGCACAGTGCTATTCCGTAAGGGGCTTAAATGTCGTTGCGGCTCAAAATATTTCGAGCACTGTAAGCAATGTGTTTAACGTTGTTTTCTTTGCGATGGGCGACGCAATCGCCATTATAGTCGGTCAGCACCTCGGCGCAAAGCACTTCGACAAGGCAAGGGACGAGGACAACAAAATAATCGCCTTTTCAATTGTGATTGCCACTGCGGTTGCGATTGTAATGTTTTCGACGTCGCACCTTTTCCCGATGATTTACAACACCACAGACGAGGCAAAGCTTATAGCCTCACGCTTTTTAATGGCTCAGGCGGTATTTACTCCGCAGATATGCCTTTTGCACACCACCTATTTTACGCTTCGTTCGGGCGGCAAAACGGTTGTCACCTTCCTGTTCGACAGCGTGTTTATGTGGGTGGTGAGCGTGCCGCTGGCATTTGTGCTGAGCAGATTTACCGAGCTTTACGTTATCTGGATTTTCGTCTTTTTACAGATGGCTGACTGGATTAAATGCATAATCGGCATTGTACTCGTAAAAAAAGGCGTATGGATGAACAACATCGTAAACGAATAAACCTAAAAAAAGCCTTCCCCGTAAAAGGAGAAGGCTTTAGGGCGCTGTCCATAAGGATGATTAGCCCAAAAATCGCCTTTTTTCCGCTATAACTGCCTTAAAATCGGGGTTAGGCGTCAGCCTTAACCCCGATTTGTGCGATTGTTCTAACGAAAAACAGTCTGATTTTTGGGTGCA
>JAFRUO010000020.1 GCA_017438845.1 Clostridia bacterium
CCCGATTTGTGCGATTGTTCTAACGAAAAACAGTCTGATTTTTGGGTGCAAAGCAGTTTTGGCAAAGTAGTTTTAGTTTATAAAGTGATTACAAAATCCCCGCAATACTGACGTATTACGGGGATTTTTAATTGCTTTAGGAACAAAAGGACAAAGCCAAAACCTATTCATCCTTGTGAACAGTGCCCTTTATGCGGTTGTCTTTTTTTATTAATCAAATGCTCGAAAAATACTTTACCGTCACCTAATATCCATAAAAAAATATACGAGCGCATATTTCACGTTTTGTCAATGACTTTTGTGAAATTCCATATAATTATATTTCTTCTTATGATACAATAAAATAGCAATATTATAAGAAAAGGGGAGATAAATATGAAAAAGGTTCTGGCAATAATGCTCAGCTTAGCTCTGCTTTTCGGCGCTCTGCCGACGGCGGTGTTTGCAGGCGGGAACAATCCCTCCGGCGGAAACAACGGTCCTGCCGATGTTGACTGGGCGTTTATCAGATTTATCTTTAACGGTGAGGGTGAGGGCGTTGATGTCGGCTCGGTATATGAAAACAAGACCGCATACAACAACGACGTAAACGGAGCCGCCTATGATACGGCTACAAATACGCTTACCATTGACAACTACTGCCATCCCGAGAACGGGCTGTCCGTCAACATGATGGGCGATGATTTCCGCCTTAATGTTGTCGGCGAATGCGAACTCGCCTACATTGTGGTATGGGGCGACGGCTGGGGTGGCTCAATCACGGTAACGGGCAACGGCACTCTTACCGTTAACGAAAACAAAATCGCACCCTGCGCTATTATGCTTAATGCGGAATACGTTGAGGCAAGTCTTACCGTTGATGCCGACGTTACGCTGCATTTGTACGGTGATGAGGGTGTTTTCTCAAGCAGTATGAATCTGCTTGAATCACCGGAGGACGTTGTAAAAACCGTCGGCGGCCGGGAGAGCTTTGACCTTAACGGCGCACCGTTCTATTATCAGAACTCTCAGTACCTAACCGTTTACCAGATAACCGACGCTGAAGCCGAGGCCTATAAGGGCTGTGCCACCGTTAAATCGGACGATCCCGACACCTATTACTCAACAAGTATTTCTACATATCAGGACGGAAGAAAAGAATACAGAGTCGCAAGGTATGTATATTCCGAGTCCTTAGGCGTTTATTTGGAGGACCCTGTATTTGTCGAGGAGTACAAAAACGACTGGGGCGAGGTTATTTTCAGCGAGGAAGAGTTCAGTGAAATGGGCTTCAGCATGACGGTTTCGGGATATTACTTTAAAACTTCATGGGACAGCGATTTCAACACATTTATGATGCTCAAAAAGGCGGACGATCCAAACAGCTTATACGGTCTTTTCTATGACGGCTATCTTCAAGATTCGGAAGATATTCAGCAATCCGAAGTAAAGGGCACAATCTACAAGCTCGAATATGACGCTGACAATTACGATTACATAAAGCTGTCGGATTTTGAGCCGATCGTATTGGGCGAAGCAGATTATGAAACGCTTCCCGCAGGCTTCAGCTTTATTGTTGAAGAGGATTACGAGACTCTTTACCTTAAGGGAGAAATAAATGAATACAGCGGTAATCTGTACGTTGACGCACAGGATAATCAGTACATTATTTATAACATTTGGTCGGACAATCAGGACCATCAATACGTCTATGCAATAAACGAGGTTTCGGATATTCCCGGCTGCTATGTTGCAACTTACGTTGAGGATATAGCAGGCGTTGACAATCACGGTTACACCGAGGTTACGACTCCCGTAGAAACCGGCACCTTTGAATATACAACCGACATTACCGAATTCAGCTTCAACGGCGGCGGGAACAGTTGGGAAGAGGAGCATATAATCCGCTTTGACGAAGCTGAGGTAATCGACTCGCATACGGTTGTTTTCGGCGAGGGCAACGATGCCGTCACTTTAACTGCGGTCAATGCCGAAATCAATGAAAACGGCGAGATTCACACTTATGACAGCGATGAGCTTTACAGTATTTTCTTTGAGATTTCAGGTGCTTTTGACGCAGATGAAATGAAAATATATGCCCTTGCTCTTGACGGTTACACGGGTGAGCTTTTCATAACCGAGAACAACGAGGCAATGTTTGTAAATCCCGAGAATGAGAACGACCGTCTTCATTTCCCGACAGAAATATACATCTCACTTGACAGCTTTATTCCTTACTTGGTTGCCGAGGACAGCAACGGTAACGTTTATATGGACGGTGATACGCTGACTCTCGAGCCGGGAGAAAGCGTGTTTGTCGGCTTCTTTACAAGCGGTGATAACTGGCTTCACGGCATTTTCCCGTCCTACGGCTTTAACTACGGAGTAGCCGGAGAGGGCAATTTTGCTGACAGCCTTACAAGCATGGGCTTTGAGGTTACTGAAGGAGTAGGCGAGGACTTTAATCTCGGCACAGACCGCTACAACGGAGTTTACGGCTGTCTTATAACTGCGCCTGACACTCTTCAAGCAGGCACGAGAGCGAGAATGCCATTCTCACTTTATGAGCTTCCCGAAAACTTCAGCTGGGACGATATGTGGGCGAACTTCTCCTGGAGCGATACACCCAAAGTCCTTGAAAACAATATGTATATTGAGGTTGCTTCGGGCGACAACACGACGGGCGATTGCACCTGGAGCTACGATGCGGGCAGTAAGACGCTCACGGTTTCGGGTAACGGAGCAATGGCTGACTACGGCTATATCTCCGGTGCAAATTCTCCCGTACCGTCTCCGTGGAGTAATTATGACATAGAAAAGGTTGTAATTGAATACGGCGTAACTCACATAGGCAACGATGCTTTTATGGGAGAAAATATTTACGATGTCGATATTGCCGACAGTGTAACCTCAATCGGCACAAATGCCTTCCACAGCTGCGGCGCTCTTGATTTCGTAATGCTTCCTCCGAATCTTACCGAGGCGGGAGCTTACGCCTTCTACAATACACAGCTCAGAGAAATTGAGATTCCCTCAACCGTAACCTCAATCGGTCAGTGCGCCTTCGGTTTTTATTATGACGGCGACCTCGACAGAGATATGCCCATCGACGGCTTTGAAATTTACGGTTATTCGGGTACTGCCGCAGAAACCTATGCAGACACCTACGGCTTTACCTTCCATGATAACACCGTTTATCTCAGTCAGGACGGACTTTGGAAATACTCAATCCGCCCCGACGGCGGCGCAAAGCTCTACTCGGATATTCCTTGGGGCTACTCCTATCAGGGACACGACAGTGTTGTAACAATTCCTTCAACGATTGACGGATATACGGTCAAGGAAATCGGAGTTGCCGCAATGTCAAACCTTGATTTCGTCACTAAAATTATCGTTCCCGACAGCGTTGAAAGTATCGGCTTCTCGGCGTTCAGCGATTGCACGCATCTTCAGGAGCTTGTCCTCGGTAATAATATACAGGAAATCGGCGCTCAGGCAATTGACCATACGGCAATACCGTTTGAGGACGGAGCAGTTTACTGCAACGGCTATCTTCTCAGAGTTGATCCAAATTATGAAGGAATGTTTACCGTAAAGCCCGGCACAAAGCTTATGGGCATGTTCTCCTTCGGAAACTGCAGTAATGTTGACAGAGTTATTCTTCCCGACAGCATAACAAAAATTGATTATGCGACCTTTGTCGGCTGCACCTCGCTCAAGGAAATCCTTATTCCACATTCGGTTGGCTTCATTTACGACGGAGCGTTTACGGATTATAACGAGCAGACGGGGCAGGAAGAGAGAAGCCTTGAGGTTATCTACGGCAGTCCGAACACCGGCGCTCATGCATTTGCTGAGCAGAACGAAATTCCTTTTGTGAATATTGAGGAAATCGACAGAGGCGATACCAACGGCGACGGCGAAATAACGCTTGCCGATTACCAGGCGGTAAAGAGCAGCATCATCGATGAGGAGCTTGATATTTACGGAATAATCGCAGGCGATGTAAACCGTGATAACGCCCTCGACGCCTTTGACCTGTTCCTGATTGACAAGCGGATTAATAACATAGGTCTTACCACTTACAGCTACACGGTAACAGGCGGCAACAATGCCAAGCTCACGGGCTATTCGGGAACGGAAACCGCCGTTAAAACACCCCAAAGAATTGACGGATTTTCTGTTACCGCAATTGACAACTATACTTTCAGAAACAACACGAATATAAATAAGGTGACAGTTTCCGGCGGCGTAAAGACCATCGGCTACGGAGCGTTCCTCAACTGTACCTCACTGACCGAGGTGTCGCTTCCCGAAACGGCAACCTCAATCGGAACCTATGCATTTAAGGGGTGCACAAATCTCGAAAAGATTGTAATCCCCGCATCGGTTACAAGCATAAACGCCAACAGCTTTACCGGATGTGACAAGCTCACAATTTACGGCAAGGCAGGCTCTTATGCCGAAACCTATGCCAATGCGAACTCAATAAGCTTTACGGCAATCTGACAATTAACAGCATATCGGGCGGCAGTTTATCTGTCGCCCTTTTACTTTTAATAAACAGTTGTCAATCGGGATTTTTTCTGTTATAATATATTATTATTGAATTATTAAAATAGGGGTAGTATGATGAACGGCAAACTGATAGTAATCGAAGGACTTGACGGAAGCGGAAAATCCACGCAGGTAAGGCGCTTAAGGGAAAAGCTGACTGCGGACGGCATTGCCTTAAAGCAGATTAAGCTTCCCGATTATGACGACCCGTCAAGCACGCTTGTAAGAATGTATCTTGCAGGTGATTTCGGGAAAAATCCCGATGACGTCAATATTTTTGCCGCCTCCTCCTTTTATGCGGTTGACCGCTATGCGAGCTACAAGCGTCACTGGTCAAAGGATTATCTTTCCGGCACGGTGATTCTTGCCGACCGCTATGTTACTTCAAACGCAGTCCATCAGACCGTAAAGCTTCCCCGTGCAAAATGGGACGAGTATCTCGATTGGCTGACTGATTATGAGTATAATAAAATGGGTATTCCCAAGCCCGACTGCGTTATTTATCTTGATATGCCCGTTGAAATCTCTCAGCGCCTTATGACAAAGCGTTACGAGGGCGACGAGGTTAAAAAGGATATTCACGAAGCTAATGTCGGATACCTTTTAAAATGCAGGGAAGCGGCAATGTACGCTGCAAAAAAATTCGGCTGGAATGTTATTCAGTGCGCCGAGGGCGACAAGCCGAGAACGGTCGATGACATCGGAAACGAGATTTATAATAAAATAAAAAACAAGATAGGGTAAAACAGTGTTAGAGTTTAAAAAACCGGAATTAAGCGACAAGGCATGGGTAAAGAAGGCCATGCAGAATTCGGGCGAAATGGGTTGCGATTACTGCTTCGGTAATCTTTACGCCTGGTCGGAATACTACGGCAACACAATCGCCTCATACGACGGGTTGTTTCTTTCAAGGGACAGCTCGGAAAGTGCTGACTATTACCTGTATCCCTGCGGTGAGGGCGACAAAAAGGGCGCTATTGAGGAGCTTATAAGAATCCATAACTGTGACGGTAAAAAGCTTGAAATGTATTGCCTTACTCCCGAAAAGGTCAGGGAGCTTGACAGTATGTTCCCGAACAGATTTGAGTTCATTGAGCAAAGGGAGTTCTTTGATTATATTTATTTAAGCAGTGAGCTTATTTCGCTTCCGGGCCGCAAGCTTCACTCAAAGAGAAATCATATTTCCTTCTTTAAAAACAACTATAACTGGAGCTATGAGAGAATCACTCCGGACAATATCTGCGACTGCTATGAGATGAACAAAAAGTGGGAAGCAATTAATTCCGAATATGCCGATGACGGGCTTGACGCAGAGCTCACCGCAATTAAAAAAGCCTTTGCCAATTATGAGGAGCTTGAGTTTACCGGCGGACTTTTAAGGGTTGACGGCGAGGTGGTTGCCTACACCTTCGGCGAAGCTATTAACAGCAAGGTATTCTGCACTCACTTTGAAAAGGCCTTTTATGATGTCAGAGGAGCTTATCCTATGATTAACCAACAGTTCTGTGAGAACGAGCTGAGCGCTTTTAAGTATATCAACAGAGAGGAAGACACGGGCGACGAGGGGCTCAGGCAGGCAAAAATGAGCTACCGTCCCGCAATCCTGCTTCCCAAGTTTCTTGCGAGGTACAAGGGCTGATTATGATTTGTTCGGTTGCAAACAAGCAGGATAAGCCTGCGCTTTATTCGCTGTGGCAAAGCGCCTTCGGCGATGACAAAAAAACCGTCGACACTTTTTTTGAAAATGCCGTAAGCCTTGAAAACGCGCTTGTCGTCAGGAAAAACGGCGAGGCGGTTTCCGCACTTTATATAATCCCGGCAAGGCTTTTTGTCAGCGGTAAAAGCTATAAAGCAGGCTATATTTATGCCGCCGCTACCTTTCCCGAGCACAGAAAAAAAGGATATATGAGCAAGCTCCTGGACTTTGCGCGTGAGCACGCCGAGCAAAACGGCTTCGACCTTCTGTTTTTAAAGCCCGACAGCGAGTATTTGTATAAATACTATGAAAAAAACGGGTACAGGACGGCTTTGTACAGTTATCCGTTGACTTCTTTTGAAAATATTAATCCCGACAGGGCGATGATAGTCTGGGATAAGAATATTGAAATGCTTGACAGAAGCTTTTGCGGGGATGAAGCATTCCTCGGTGAGAGCGGATACGCAGTCTACAGTCGGGCAGAAGAGAAAATCATAATAGATTATTTTTCCTCGGCTCATCCTGACAGGTTGTTTGAAGAAATGAAGAATACGTTTCAGACAAAAAACATCTACGCACCGTTTTCGGACGATTTTGAAAAGAGAAAAAAAGAGGGAATGATACTCCCGATTAACAGTGAAATAAAATGTATAGATAATATTTATCTTGGAATAACATTGGAGTGATAAGAATGATTTATATGTTTTTGGCAGAGGGCTTTGAAGAGGTTGAGGCTCTGGCTCCGCTTGATATACTCAGACGGGCGGGAATGGAGATCAGGACCGTAGGCGTCGGCGACAACTTTATCAGGGGTTCGCACGGCGTAACGGTGGTCTGCGACCTTTCAACGACCGGACTTGAGGTTCCCGATTTTATTGACGCCGTTATCCTTCCGGGCGGAATGCCGGGTACGGTCAACCTTGAAAAGAACAGGACCGTTCAGGCGTTTATTGATGCCGCTTATGAAAGAAACGAATACCTCTGTGCAATCTGCGCCGCCCCGTCAATACTCGGCCATAAGGGGTACCTCAGCGGCAGGCAGGCAATCTGTTTCCCGGGCTATGAGGAAGAGCTTGAGGGTGCAGTTATTTCCGAAAAAAGCGTTGTCAGAGACGGCAAATTTATTACCGCCAAGGGTATGGGCGTGGCTACGCAATTCGGTCTTGAAATTGTTGCCGCTCTGCTCGGCAGGGAAAAGGCTGACAGCATAAAAAGACAGATTCAGGCTTAAAATGTCCGACCTTGCTTATGAAAAGGAGCTGCTTCGTCGGCAGGCTTTAAACTACAGAAAAGCTCTTTCGGCAGATGAAAAAGCGACCTTTGACAAAAAAATTGAAAATAAATTGCTAAATATGTGGCAATATTTGCAATCTGATGTTATACTAATATATGCGTCGACCTCGATTGAGGTTGATACGTTCGGAATTATCAGGCACGCATTGGAGGAAAATAAGAAGGTTTTTTTGCCAAGATGCAACTATTCCGACATCAGCCTGAGCTTTTACAGGGTGTCGGATACTGCTTCGCTTACCGAAAGACAGTACGGTATTCTTGAACCCGAAGAGAGTGAAGAGGGCTTGTATAAGCCCGTCGAGAAGGCTCTTTGCATAGTACCCGGACTTGTCTTTTCGGACTGCGGCAACCGAATCGGATACGGAAAAGGCTATTATGACCGCTTCCTGGCAGGCTTTCCTTATGATACAGTGGGGCTTTGCTACCGGGAAAACGTACTTTCGGCAGTGCCGAGTGACAGCTTTGATGTAACAATTAAAACGTTAATTACACAAAATGAGATAATATCAACAAGCATGAAGGGAGGCATTTGATTTGAGTAATGACGATTACAGAAGAACAAGCGACGACGCGTACGATGATTTAATGGACTCATACTTTAATCAGGGCAGATCCAAAGGGACAAACCGTGCGTCGGGCTCCTCAAACCAAAAGCCGTTTAAACTGAATATTAAGGATCTTGACAGTGAGTTTAACACGGGCTCCTCGGGCAAAAATAGCTCGCAGCCGGTTAAGCGTTACACTCCCGTTAACAGTTCAAGGTCGAACACATCAAGGTCCGGTTCTTCCGGCAGACAGCCCGTGAAAAAGACTGCCGCCAAAGGCTCCTCGTCAAAGGGCGCTTCCGTCGGAGGCGCGCAAATTTCAAAAAGGGGCAGCGGAGCAATTATTGCGAAAAAGAACAGGCGTAAGCCGAAGTTTAACTTAAAGCAGTATCTTCTGAAAAAGAAGACGGCTATAATTGTTTTCCTTATCTGCGTTGCGGTTGCGGTTTCGATTTCCACATACACCCTCAGCTGTGTAAACGACATTCTTGCAATGAACAGAGATTCCGAGCAGGTCATAATCGTAAACCTTCCCGCTGAGGTTGATACAAATAAGGCAATCGACATCTTAAAGGACAACAAGCTTATAAAGCATCCCGAATTTTGTAAGGTTTTCGCTAAATTTATGAAATACAGAGACGATAACTACCTTACGGGTCTTTATTATCTTACGGAGTCGATGGGCCTTGAAAATATGCTCGCCTCGTTCAAAAGGCCGACAAATACGGGAGAAACGGTATACCTTACCTTCCCCGAGGGCTATAACGTAAACCAGATTGCCGAAAAGCTTGAAAAATACGGCGTGTGCTCTGCACAGAATTTCTATACCACAATTGAGCAGATCGACTTCAGCTCCGAGTATTCCTTCGTTAAAAATGTTGATCGAGCTCAGGACAGATACAAGATTCTTGAAGGCTACCTTTATCCCGACACCTACGAGTTCTATCTCAACGAGAACCCTGCGGCGGTAGTCAGAAAGTTTTTAAACAACTTCAAGGACAAGTGGACTGACGAGTATCAGGCACAGGCTGACAAGCTCGGAATGAGTATGGACGATGTTATCACGCTTGCCTCCATCATTGAAAAGGAAGCGTACGGCGACGAGCAGATGGCTCAGGTTTCGTCGGTACTTCACAACCGATTAAACAATTCGGGTCTTTACCCGAGACTTGAGTGTGACTCGACAAACAAGTATGTTGAAGAGTATATTTCCAAAAATGTACAGGACGCCGTAACTCTCAGCAGGCTTACTCAGAATTACAGCACCTATAAGTGTCAGGGACTTCCCGTCGGCGCTATCTGTAACCCGGGCGATGCGGCAATTCAGGCGGCTCTTAAGCCTGCCGATACAGGTTATTATTTCTTCTCGCATGACAAGAATCACAAGATTTATCTTGCCGCCAACGACTCGGAAAGACGTGCAAACGACAGGCTAAGAGCCAATGCCGACGCAGCCAGCGGCGACGACAACAACGTAGAATAATCAAAAAGCGGAGTGTTGATTTGCTCCGCTTTATTATTGAAGCAGGAGATCAATATGATAAAAAGACCTGAGCTTTTAGCGCCTGCAGGCGACAGGGAGCGTTTTGACAGTGCGCTTGCCGCAGGAGCTGACGCAATATATGTAGGCAGCACCATGTTTTCAATGAGAGCGGCGCCGAAGAATTTCGACTTCGATGAGCTTTCACAAATATGCAGTCTGTCACACGAAAAGGGCGTAAAAATATATCTTACGCTGAACACCCTTCCGAAAAACAGCGAGGTGGCGCTTCTTCCCGAATATATCAAAAGCTCAGCCGCGGCAGGGGTTGACGCCTTTATTGTTGCCGATGTCGGCGTTATGAGCCTTTGCAAAAAATATGCCCCCGAGGTTGACGTGCATATTTCCACTCAGGCAGGCGTGGTAAATTACCTTACAGCCAATGAGTTTTACAATCTCGGAGCAAAAAGAATAGTTACTGCGCGGGAGCTTTCGCTTGAGGATATTGCCGAAATGAGAGCCAAAACCCCGAAGGAGCTTGAGATTGAATGTTTTGTTCACGGTGCGATGTGCGTTTCGTTTTCGGGGAGATGCCTTATTTCAAACTACCTGCTCGGACGCGACGCCAACCGCGGAGAGTGCGCCCAGCCCTGCCGTTGGGAATACTACCTTATGCAGAAGGACAGGCAGGGGAATTACTTCCCGATTGACCAGAATAATAACGGCACATATATACTTAATTCAAAGGATATGTGTATGATTGAGCATATCGCCGACCTCGTAAAGGCGGGAGTTGATTCTTTTAAAATAGAAGGACGGGCAAAGTCAGCTTACTATACCGCTGTAATCACCAATGCATACAGAATGGCGATTGACGGCTATCTTGAAAACCCGAGCGACAGCTATGTGCCAGAGCAGTGGATAATTGATGAAACCCGAAAGGTAAGCTACCGTGAATACGGCACGGGCTTTTACTACGAAGCTCCGTCCGTTAATGCCAATGTTTCTTACGAGGGCGGTTACCGCAGGGAATGGGACGTTATGGCAGTCGTTGAAAAATGCGAGGACGGCTGTATTTGTGCCGAACAGAGAAACAAGTTTTGCGTCGGTGACGAGCTTGAGGCGCTGACCTTCGGCGAAAAACCGCAAAGCTTTACCGTTTCGGAGCTTCTTGACGCCGACGGCAACCCGATTGAGAGCGCGCCGCACCCGATGATGAAGCTTAAAATCAAATCGGAGCTTAACCTTAAGCCCGGAACACTGCTCAGGAAGCAGTCATAAAATTTATAAAAGCACAACCTCTGTCAATAATATGACAGAGGTGTTTTTTATGTATAAAAGGTCGGCATATCTTTTCTTCTTGCTCTGCTTTGTGCTCGGAATAATGTGCACGCGGCTTGCGCTTATCGGCCAAGGGCTTGTGCAAAGCGCGGCAGGCATGAGCAATTCCGTGTCCGTTACCGCAGACAGCTCACGGGGTATGATATACGACCGTAATATGAAGCCGCTTGTAAACTCCGAAAGGAAGAAATACATTGCCGTAAAGCCTGATGTTCAGGCGTATGAGGAAAACAAAAAATATATACCCGAAGCCGAAAGACAGCTTGTATTTGAGGAGATTTCCTCGGGCAGAATCGGAATCAGCGAAGCAGTAAACGCCGCCGACAACGAAGAAAATCTTCTGTTTGAAAAGCTGATAAGATACCCGTCGGAAGGCTTCTGCGCGCACCTTATAGGCTATACCGATTCGAGCGGTCACGGAGTCAGCGGACTCGAAAAATACTACGACGAAATACTTTCACGAAACGGCGGAAGCATAAAAATAATATGCAGTGTGGACGCGCGTCGAAATCCGCTGAAGGGTGAAAAAATGAAATACGAAAGCGACGGTTACGCCTCTGCGGCAGGCATAAGCGTAACAATCGACACTGATGCCCAGACAGTAGCCGAGAAAGCGGCGGCCCAATACGGACTCGACAGGGGAGCAATAGTGATACTGACTGTTGACAGCAGTGAAATACTGGCTTTGGTCAGCACGCCCTGCTTTGACCGAAATAATATAGCCGAAAGTCTTGAAGACCCCTCGTCGCCGTTTGTCAACCGTGCTGTCACCCCTTACAGCGTGGGCTCCGTGTTTAAGGCGGCGGTTGCCTGCGCCGCCGTGGAGAGTGGAGTACCCGAAGGTCTTTTATATAACTGTACGGGCGAATATACAATCGGGGAAAACAGCTTCGGTTGTCACAAAAAGGACGGGCACGGCGAGCTTGATATGCAGGGAGCGATGACGGTTTCGTGTAATCCGTATTTTATAAACCTTGCCGAAACCGTCGGTAAAGAAAGTATATGTGAAACAGGTCGAAAGCTTGGGCTCGGCAAAAGAATCGAGCTTTGCGACGGCTGGTATACACCGTCGGGAATAATGCCCGATGAAGCCGAGCTTGTTTCACGGCAGGACCTTGCAAACCTCGCCTTCGGGCAGGGCAGGTTGCTGGCTTCTCCTCTGCAAATGGCAGCATTGTATGCGGCAATCGCCAACGAAGGGGTATACCGCCGTCCGAGCCTTATGAAGGGAATAATAAATGAAAACGGCGAAACGGTAATGGCGGCGGAGCTTCCTGCGCCGAGAAGGGTGATGAAAAAGGAAACCGCCGAAGCGGTAGGCAGAATGCTTTTTGCAACGGTAAATGACGGAAGCTCGGGAAAGGCAAAGCCCGAAAGCAAAACCGCCGCAGGCAAAACCGCAACGGCTCAGTCGGGTCAGTTCAAGGAAAACGGAGAAGAGATAATCAGGTCGTGGTTTTGCGGATATTTCCCTTATGAAAGCCCGAAATACGCCGTGGCAATTCTTAAAGAGGACGGCAGGGGAGGCACCGCCGACTGCGCTCCGATTTTTAAATATATCGCCGACAATCTGGAGTAATGAAAACGAATATTGAAAAATAAAAAAAGCATACTGAAAAATAAAAAAGTATACTGAAAAATAAAAAAGTATACTGAAAAATAAAAATGAATAATTGCGTATGGGCGACCGGCGGTCGCTCGAAAGCCTCCCCTGTGTAAGGGGAGGTGTTTTTTTGCCAAAGCAAAAAGACGGAGGGGTAGTAAACTGTTATAATGAATACTTAAAACTGAAAACTTAAAAATGAATAATGACCGTAGGGGACGGCGTCCCGACGTCCCGAGGGAATTATATTAAATATCACAATTAACACCAAAGAAGCACGTATTATCCTCAACATCGAATCGTAGGGACGAACATTGTTCGTCCGCACGCCTTCCCCTTGAGGTGACTCCCTTGTTAAGGGAGATGTCTGCGTAGCAGACAGAGGGTTTCCCGTTTTCGGAGAAAAAAGGTGCCGAATGTAATGAGGCGGATGAGGTGTAATAAAACAGCATCAAACCTATGTTGGCGACCTGCGGTCGCCCTAAAGTCACGCTTTAAAGCTTAAAAGTGATAATGTCTTAAATTATTTTTGCGAAAAAGGTTGACAAAGTCACAACATGGTGTTAAGATTATTTCAACAAAAATTCGGAGCAGCTTATGAAATCTTTACTTTTTACAGCTGAATACTTCTACTTTTACTTTATCAACTATTTTGGTAGGGTCTTGCAAGTTTCGCTGTAACAAGGTAAACTGAGTTTTGTGTAAGTTTATACCTCGCAGTGAAATTTGCTGCGAGGTCTTTTTTATAGGAAGGTGAAATTATGATTGTTATTTTGAAAAACAACGCCGAACAGCAGAAGGTTGAAATTTTAAAGCAATGGCTTGAAAACCAGCAGCTTTCAATTCACGAGTCTGTCGGTGAATACCAGAGAGTATGGGGTCTTGTAGGCGACACCAGCAGAATCGACACCGATTTAATCGAAGGTCTTGACATAGTTGAGGGCGTAAGGAGAATTTCCGAGCCCTACAAGCAGGCGAACAGAAAGTTTCACCCCGACGACACCGTAATCGACCTCGGCGGCGGCAACCTTATCGGCGGCGGTCATTTTCAGTATTTTGCAGGCCCCTGCTCGGTTGAAAGCGAGGAGCAGATTATCGAGGTCGCAAAGGCCGTTAAAAAATCGGGCGCCAATATTTTAAGGGGCGGCGCATTTAAGCCGAGAACATCACCGTATGCTTTCCAGGGCATGAGGGCGGAGGGACTTCGCCTTTTACTGCTTGCAAAAGAGGTTACGGGTATGCCGATTTGTACCGAGATAATGGACGCTTCACACCTTGACCTTTTCGAGGAGGTTGACATTATCCAGGTCGGCGCGCGTAATATGCAGAACTTTGAGCTTTTAAAGGAACTCGGAAAAACCGACAAGCCGATTTTCCTTAAAAGAGGTCTTTCCGCAACCTTCCAGGAGCTTCTTATGAGCGCTGAATACATCATGGCAAACGGTAACAGTAAGGTTATCCTCTGCGAAAGGGGAATCCGCACCTTTGAAACCGCAACAAGAAACACGCTGGATTTGTCGGCGGTGCCGATGCTTCACGAGAAATCGCACCTCCCGGTAGTAATTGACCCGAGTCACGCTTCGGGTATCGCAAGGTTTGTAAAGCCGATGTCATATGCCGCGGCGGCAAGCGGTTGCGACGGACTTATGATAGAGGTTCATAACGACCCTGCAAAGGCGCTTTCCGACGGCCCTCAGGCATTAAGACCCGAGGAATTTGACGAGGTCGTCAAGGGCGTTGAAAAAATCAGAAATGCATTAAAGGACTGATAAAATGTTAATCGGAGTAGTCGGCCTCGGACTTATCGGAGGCTCACTTGCAAAGGCGATTAAATACAACACCCTCAACACGGTGCTCGGCAGAGATATTGACCTTAATGTTACGCTCAAGGCAAAGCTGCTCGGGGCGATTGACGGCGATCTTACAGACGAAAAGCTATCCGAGTGCGATATTATTATCACGGGGCTTTACCCTCAAAGTACAATTGATTTTGTCACGGAGAATGCCGACCTGATAAAAAAGAACGCGATAGTTATTGACACCTGCGGAGTAAAGGAGTTTGTCTGCGAAAAGCTCTTTGCGCTCGCCGAGGAGCACGGCTTTACCTTTGTCGGAGCGCATCCGATGGCGGGGCTTCACCTCTCCGGCTTTGAAAACTCAAAGGTTACGATGTTTAATAACGCCTCAATGATTCTTGTGCCCGGTGGTAATACCGACATCAATATTCTTGAAAAAGTGAAAAAGCTGTTTTTGTCTATCGGCTTTACTAATATTCAGATTACCACCGCCCGTGAGCATGACAGAATTATTGCCTTCACCTCACAGCTCGCCCATGTTGTGTCAAACGCCTATGTAAAAAGCCCGACTGCGAAGCTTCATAAGGGCTTTTCGGCGGGAAGCTATAAGGATTTAACAAGGGTTGCAAAGCTCAACGAGGTAATGTGGACGGAGCTGTTTTTTGAGAACAGGGACAACCTGATAACCGAAATTGACTTTATTACGGAAGAGCTTAAAAAATATTCCGACGCTCTCAGAAGCTGTGACGAGGAGGCTCTGCTTTCGCTTTTGAAGGACGGCAGAGAGTGTAAGGAAGCTATTGACGGGGAGTATACCGATTAAGGAGCAGTTATGGAAAAGGTGCTTGTAAAAACCGAAAAGAGCTATGAATGCCTTATCGGAAGAGGCTTGCTAAAAAAATGCGGCAGTCTTATTAAAGAAACGGTCAGCGCAAAAACAATTGCGATAGTTACCGATGACCTTGTTGACAGGCTTTACTCACAGACGGTTGAGGTCTCTTTGAAACAGCAGGGCTTTGAAACCGTTAAATACGTTTTTAAAAACGGAGAAGCCTCGAAGAATATTTCGGTCTTTTCCGAGATGCTTGAATTTATGGCGCAAAGCAGGCTTACGAGAGGCGACTGTATTCTTGCGCTCGGCGGCGGAGTGGTCGGAGATATGGCAGGCTTTTGCGCCGCAACCTATTTAAGGGGCGTGCCGTACATACAGCTTCCCACAACTTTGCTCGCAATGGTCGACTCATCTGTCGGTGGGAAAACCGCAATTGATTTAAGGGCGGGCAAAAACCTTGCAGGCGCTTTTTATCAGCCCGAGCTGGTTATTGCCGATGTCGATACATTGGCTACGCTGAAGGCGGAAACCTTTGCCGACGGCATGGCGGAAACTATTAAATACGGCGTGCTTTTTGACAGAGAGTTTTTTGATTTTCTAAAGGAAAACGATGCGTCAGGTGAGCTTGAAAAAATTGTAAAACGCTGTATTGAGTTTAAGAGAGATACGGTCGAAAGGGATGAAACCGAGAAGGGCGAAAGGGCTCTGCTCAACCTCGGTCACACAATCGGCCACGCAATTGAAAAATGCAGCTCGTATACCGTTACTCACGGCAGTGCGGTGGCGGCAGGTATGTGTATTATAGCGAAGGGCGCATATAGGTGCGGCTTATGCGAAGAGAACATATATGATGAGCTGGTGAGCATATTGAAAAAGTACGGTCTGCCGACAGAAAGCACCTTTACTTCCGAGCAGTTATTTGATATGGCTTTGTCGGACAAGAAAATGAAATCGGACGGAATAACGCTCGTTATTCCCGAAAAAATCGGTCGGTGCAGACTGCTTAAAGCTGAATTAAGTTTACTCAAGGACATAATCGAAAAGGGGACAGGTAATGAAGATTAAAATCAAACCGAGCGTCCTTAACGGAAAAATAAAGGCGATTTCCTCAAAATCGCAGGTACACAGAATGCTGATTGCCGCGGCGCTTGCCGACGGGGAAACTGCCATTTTCTTTGACAGTACAGGCGAGGATATAGACGCTACCGTTGATTGCCTTACCGCTCTCGGAGCGAAAATTGAAAAAGGCAACGGCTGTCTTAAGGTAACACCGATTAAGGAAGCACCGCTTAAGGCAACTCTTGACTGCAGAGAAAGCGGCTCGACGCTGAGGTTCCTGTTACCTGTGGCGGGTGCGCTCGGCGTAAGCGCCTGCTTTACGGGCTCGGGCAGACTTCCGTCAAGACCGATTATGCCCCTCAGGCGTGAAATGGAAAACGCAGGAATCAGCTTTTCCGAGCCGTGGAAATTCCCGATTGAGATTTCGGGCAAGCTTGAGCCGGGAGCTTATCAGCTCAAGGGCGACGTCAGCTCACAGTTTGTAACGGGGCTTTTGGTTGCTCTTCCTCTGCTCGACGGTGACAGCACGCTAAGGCTTATCCCTCCCGTTGAATCACGTCCGTATATTGATATGACTCTTGAGGTACTGAGTTTCTTCGGCATTAAAATAGAGGAAAAGGATAACAGCTTTTTTATAAAGGGTGCTCAGAAATACCGTTCTCCCGAAACCCTGACCGCAGAGGGCGACTGGTCGAATGCGGCGTTTTTCCTCACGGCAGGGGCGCTGGCAGGAAGCGTTACCGTTACGGGGCTTAACCCGACATCGCTTCAGGGCGACAGGAAAATTACAGAGCTTTTAGAGCAGATGGGTGCCGACGTTTCAGTCCTTGACGGTGAAGTTACCGTCAGCAGAAATAAGCTCAAGGCAATAAGCATTGACGCTGCCGACATACCCGACCTTGTGCCTGTCTTAAGCGTGGCAAATGCGGCGGCGGACGAGGGGCTTTGCGTTATTTCAAACGCTCAACGCCTTAAAATAAAGGAAAGCGACAGACTTGCGGCGGTAAGCGAATGCCTTAACAACATAGGCAACGTCAACGCACAGACAGACGACGGCATTGTCATCTGGACTTATGAAAGGCTCACAGGTGGCGAGGTTTTCTCCTTTAACGACCACAGAATTGTTATGGCTATGGCGATAGCGTCTGCGGCATGTGAAGGCGATATAACAATAAGAAATGCGGAGGCGGTGAGCAAATCGTACCCCGATTTCTTTGAGGATTTTAAACTATTGGGAGGTAAGGCAGATGTCATCGATTCTTAAAGGCAATAAGCTCAGCGTATCGGTTTTCGGTCAGTCTCATTCCGAATGTATAGGAGCGGTAATTGACGGGCTTCCTGCAGGAGCGGAAATCGACAGAGACAGGATTAATGCATTTATGGGAAGGCGTGCGCCCGGGCAGAATTTCTTTTCTACCCTTCGCAAGGAAACGGACAGACCCGAGTTTTTAAGCGGACTTGTCGACGGCGTAACCTGCGGTGCTCCGCTTGCGTTTAAAATCGACAATGCCAATGCAAAAAGCGCAGATTACGAAAGCCTTAAGAAAACTCCCAGACCGTCACACGCAGACTATACGGCTTACGTCAAGTTCGAAGGGCACAACGACATTGCAGGCGGCGGGCAGTTCTCGGGCAGACTTACCGCGCCCCTTTGCTGTGCAGGAGCAATCTGCCTGCAGCTTTTAGAGGAAAAGGGCATTACGGTAAAAAGCCATATTTATTCGATTAAAGATGTAAGGGACGACGCATTCAATGCCGACAACCTTTTTGACAGTGAAATAAAACTAAACCCGTTTTTCCCCGTGCTTAACCGATTTAACGGCGATAGGATGAAAACGGTAATACAGACGGCTATGGAAAATTCCGACTCCGTAGGCGGAGTGATTGAGTGTGCAGTGCTCGGGCTTCCGACAGGACTCGGAGAGCCGATGTTTGACGGAATGGAAAACATAATCGCAAAAAACATTTTCGCCATTCCCGCAGTAAAGGGAATTGAGTTCGGGAGCGGCTTTGAGGGAACGCTGAAGTACGGCAGTGAAAACAATGATGATTTCACCGTAAAGGACGGAAAAATTTCGACCGTTACCAACAACCACGGGGGTATTCTCGGAGGTATTACCTCGGGTATGCCGCTTGTGTTCAGGGTTGCGGTCAAGCCTACACCGTCTATCGGTACCGAGCAGACCAGCGTAAACCTTGATACCAAAAAAGAAGAAGCACTTACCGTAAGAGGCAGACATGACCCGTGTATTGTTCCGAGGGCTGTGCCTGCGGTCGAAGCGGTTGCCGCCATAACTGTGCTTGACTTGTTGCTTTAAGGAGGTAAAAAATGAATATAGATCAATTAAGAAGGAATATAGACTCAATTGATACGGAGCTTGTAGAGCTCTTTAAAAGAAGAATGAAAACTGCGGCTGATATTGCGGAATACAAGCAGCAGAATAACCTGCCCGTGCTCGATAAGTCGAGGGAGAGAGAGCTTTTAAACAAGGTCGCCGATATAAGCGGCGAGGAGTACGAAAACTATACCCTCAGGCTTTATTCGCAGATACTTGAGCTTTCAAAGGCATATCAGAGCAAGATAATCAAAACACCGAGTCCCCTGTATGAAAAGATAAGCGAGGCGGTGGCAAACAAGGACCGTGTTCAGTTTCCCGAAAAGGCAATTGTCGCTTGTCAGGGTGTAGAGGGGGCATACTCGTCGCTTGCGTGCGAGAAGCTTTTCAGAACGCCGAGCATTATGTTTGTAAACAGCTTTGACGCAGTCTTTTCCGCAGTCAGTCAAGGGCTTTGTCAGTACGGTGTGCTTCCGATTGAGAACAGTACGGCAGGCTCGGTAAACCGAGTGTACGACCTGATGGACAAACAGAAGTTCAGCATTGTAAAATGTGTACGTCTTAAAATTAACCACTCGCTTCTTACTAAAAAAGGAACAAGGCTTGAGGATATTAAGGAAATTTACTCACACGAAATGGCAATTGCACAGAGCGCCGATTTCCTTTCAACGCTTGACGGAGTAAAGATAATTCCCTGCGACAACACGGCAGTCGCCGCCAAAATGGTGGCAGACAGTGAGCGTAACGATGTTGCGGCCATCTCCTCTGCCGAATGTGCGGCGTTGTACGGGCTTGAGACCCTGTGTGAAGCCGTGCAGGACAAGGCGGACAACTATACGCGTTTTATCTGTATTTCCAAAAAGCTTGAAATATATCCGGGCGCTGACAAAACAAGCCTTGTGCTGACCCTTCCGCATAAGCCGGGCGCACTGTATAATCTGCTTTCCATGTTCTCTGCGCTTGACATAAATATTTTAAAGCTTGAAAGCCGACCGCTTGACGGCAGAGATTTTGAATTTATGTTCTATTTCGACGTAGAGGCTTCCGTCTATTCGGATAAATTTTTGCAGATGATAACCGAACTTCCCGAAGCGACCGAGAGCTTTTCCTACCTTGGCAGCTACAGCGAAACGGTTTAACAAAGTGTTCATACTTGTTTACAAATTGTTTAAGCAATGTCTATTGATTTGACATATTTAAACGTTATACTTTAATCATCAAGTAAAGAGAAGCGAATACGGCTTCTGTTTACAAGATACTTTTTCATTTATCCCTTTTCTTCCCCTAAAAAAAGAACGCCCCCGAAAGGGGCGTTCTTTTTGTTAAAACTGAAATTCAGCAAAGAAAAAGCTCCCCGAGGGGAGCTTTTTTGTTAGATTTCTTTAAGTCTGCCGAGGCGCTTGATTCCGCCGCCGAACAGGAAGCCGCCGAAGATTTTGCCCATTCCTCTGAAGAACTTATCCTCGTTAAGAATAAGAAGTAAGCCCTGAGCCATCTTGGGGCTGAAAATGCCGAAACTCATGGAAATGAAGTTTTTAATCGGGAGCTGTAAAGCGACCGCACTCATGAGGTTGTCATCGC
Organism: Clostridia bacterium; assembly: GCA_017438845.1. Classification (GTDB taxonomy): domain Bacteria; phylum Bacillota; class Clostridia; order Oscillospirales; family Acutalibacteraceae; genus Fimenecus. The sequence goes on from JAFRUO010000020.1 coordinate 20,099, forward strand.
CGAGTATCTTCTTAAGCAGTCTGTTGAATCTGCCGCCCCACTTGCCGTCAGCCGCGTCCTCGATTGTGTTTGCGATTGTAAGCGGCTTTGACTTATCTCTGGTGCTCGGGGGGATTTCGTGACCTAAAACGGACTTGAACGCCTCGTCGGAAACAGCGGTAATGTCAGCCGAATAGTAGCAAGGAGCAAGCTTTGAGTAGTCGGGAATTGCATAGGCAACCGTTGACTCTACGTTTACGCTTGTTTCAAGTCTGATGTCACGGCTTGAAGCGCCGACAAGAATTTTAAATTCGCCGCTTTCAACCTGCCAGTCGTGAGCGTCTACGTTGTAGAAGGCGAAGGCACGCTTATCAAGCTCGATTTCGACCTCTTTTTCCTCGCCTGCCCGGAGGAACACCTTCTTGAAGCCTTTAAGCTCCTTGACGGGACGGTAAATAGTTGACTCAACGTCATTGATATAGAGCTGAGCTGCCTCTGCGCCGTCTCTTGTACCTGTGTTTTTGATTTTGAAGCTTACCTTGAGGGTGTCGGTGTCCTTGATTGATTCCGAGGAAAGCTTAATATCGCTGTATTCAAACGTGGTGTAGGAAAGGCCGTGACCGAAGGGGAAGCAAACGTCCTTGTTTGCGCTGTCGTAATATCTGTAGCCTACATAGATACCCTCTCTGTACTCAACGGAAACCTGAGTGCCGGGGAAGTAGTTGTAGCTTGAGTTGTCCTCAAGCGCCCAGGGGTAGGTTTCTGCAAGCTTACCCGACGGGTTGACATTTCCGTACAGGATGTCGCAGACTGCGCTGCCGCCTGTCTGACCGGTAAGGAACATATTGAGAATTGCAGGAACCTCTTTAACCCACGGCATCTGAACAACTGCGCCGCCTGCAAGAACGACAACAACGTTCTTGTTAACCTTAAGTACCTCTTCTACAAGGCGGTTGTGAAGCGGAGGAAGCGAGAGGTGTCTGCGGTCGCAGCCCTCTGTTTCGTATTCGTCCGTAAGGCCTATGAAGAGAAGCGCAACCTCTGCGCCCTTTGCGGCTTTGACAGCCTCTTCGACAAACTGATCGTCGGAAATTTTGTTTTTCTTTTCGGTTGAATAGCCCTGAGCATATTCAAAGTCGATACCCATTTTCTTGAGCGTATCATAAGCGCAGTCAAGCTTGATGGGGTTAATCAGCGACGAGCCTGCGCCCTGATAACGGGGCTTCTTTGCCATTTCGCCGATAACGGCAACTTTCTTGTTTTTGTTAAGCGGAAGAAGGTCGCCGTCGTTCTTCATCAGTACCATGCACTGCGAAGCAATCTTCTTTGCGATTTCGTGGTGCTCGTCGGGGTCGTATGTATAGTCGCCGAGGGTTGCGGTTGCCTTGTCGACAAGGGTTAAGATAAGGTCGACTGCGTTGTCAAGCACCGCCTCGTCAAGGCTTCCGTCCTCAACGGCTTTGATGATAGCCTTTGTGCCGTCACCCGTGGAGGTGGGCATTTCAAGCTCCTGACCCGCGATAAGGCCGGCAACTCTATCGTTCTCTGCGCCCCAGTCGGTAACAATAAGGTTTTCATAGCCGAAGTCCTTACGAAGTACGTCTGTAAGGAGCCATTTGTTTTCGGCGCAGTAGTGACCGTTTAACCTGTTGTATGCGTTCATAATTGTCCAAGGCTGAGCCTTTTTAACGGCAATTTCGAACGGACGTAAATAAATTTCACGCAGTGTTCTTTCGTCGACAACCGTGTTGACGGTCATACGTCTTGTTTCCTGGTTGTTGGCGGCATAGTGCTTTAACGAGGTGCCGATGCCCTTTGACTGAACGCCGTTGATGAAGGCGGCTGACATTTCACCTGCAAGAAGCGGATCCTCGGAAAAATACTCAAAGTTTCTTCCGCAAAGGGGAGAACGCTTGATGTTGGTGCCGGGTCCTAAAAGCACCGAAACCTTTTCCTTGCGGCATTCGTCGCCGAGGGCTTCGCCCATTGAACGGATAAGGTCAACGTCCCAAGAGCAGGCTGTTGCCGAAGCTGTCGGGAAGCAGATGGCGGGAACGCCCTTTAAAAGGTCGGTTTCGCCCTTTTTAACCTCATCGGGGTTACCCTTTTTACGGATTCCGTGAGGTCCGTCGTTGAGGGCTACCGATTTGATACCTAAACGCTCGACGGGCTGAGTGTGCCAGTAGTCAAGACCGTCACACATACTTGCCTTTTCTTCAAGCGTCATCTTTTTGATAAGCTCTTCATGCTTGAGTGCCATTTTCAATCCTCCTGTTATGAAAAGTACTTTTAAACATATCAAATACTATAATATAACAAAACACGGGAATTTACAAGTAAATGCGAGGATTTGAGAATTTATTTGTAAGGTTTTCACATATTACAGGGGCAAAATATGAACAATATGACAAGGAAAGCGCCTTGTTGCGTTTTGTTACAGTATGTGTTAAAATATTTGTTAATAAATTATTAGGAGTGCAGGTATGGCGTCTTCAAAAAAAGTCAGCGTTTGCATAAACGCATATAACTGTGAAAGGTTTATTGCCGAAACAATACAGTCGGTGCTTGACCAGAGCTATACGAATTTTGAAATTATTGTTGTCGACGACTGCTCGACCGATGACACCGTAAAGGTTGTTGAGGGCTTTAACGACGACAGAATCACCCTTGTCAGGCTTCCCGAAAATCAGAATATTTCAGGCTCAAACAATGAGGCGCTCAAACGTGCGACGGGTGACTATATCGCACATCTTGACTCTGACGATGTCTGGAAGCCGAACAAGCTTGAAAGGCAGGTTAAGTTCCTTGAGGAGCATCCCGAATACGGCGCCTGCTTCTCCTTTGTCGATGTAATTGACGAGCATTCCTATGACATCGGCGACACCGACCCTTTCTTTAAAAACCTGTTCAATGTAAAGACCTTAAGCCAGGCTCAGTTTTTAAGGAAGTTTACCGACGAGCCGAATTTTATCTGCCACTCCACCATGCTTCTGAGAAGGGATATTTTTGAGAAGCTCGGTTACCACAACAGAAGCCTTCTTTACCTGCACGACTTTGACTGCTGGGCAAGGCTTATACTTATCTGCCCGATATTCATTTATCCCGAGCCGCTTATCAATTACAGGGTCAGAGCGGGCAGTAACTCCGCTCCGGGCGAGGACAAGAACCTTGCCATGTACGAGGAGTACGCACGCATAGTTTACAATATGATTGACAACTGCCCCGACGAGCTTTTTCTTGCGGCGTTCGCGGACAGGCTGAGACTTTCGGGCGAACACGGCAAAAAGCAAATTGAGCTTGAAAAGGCGTTTGTTCTTCTCGACGCCTTTGAGCCGTTAAAGTCAAACAAGTATCTCGGCGTCAGGAAGCTTGACGAGCTATTTTCGGACGCGGAATATATTGAAATTGCAGAACGTGATTTCGGCTTCGGCGTAAGGGATTTGTACGAGCTTCATAAAAATGAGTTTTTCTATAACGAGGCGAAGTTCAACGGCATAAAGGGAGAGGAGCAGAAGCTCCTTGAAAAGATAGAGGAACAACAAAAGGAATACGAGCTTCTTGAGCAGAAAAGGCAGGAGCTTGAAAACAACTACAAGGCGCTTGAGGGGGAATACCTTTTCCTTGAAAGTCAGTACAACGCAAACCTCAATTCAATTGAGATGCGCCTTATGAAGCCTGTCACCCTGCTTAAAAGAATCAGAAACAAATGGAGAAACCTCTTCTCAAAATACACGGGAGACGGCAGGAAATCCGTAGCCCGAATAATGCTTTACGGCTTTTACGGGCACAATCTCGGCGACGATGTTTTCTTTGATATGCTCTTTAAGCGCTATCCCGACACACTGTTTTACGTGCTCGGCGGCGGGGATTATCTGGAGTTTTTCTCGCATTATGCAAACGTGCGCTTTTATGATGCAGGCAGACCGATGATAGCTAAAATCAACCGCCTCGGCTCAAAGCTCGGAATTGACAACCTTTTTGAGAAAATCCTTCTGAGCGCAACCGACGGCGCAATGCATATCGGCGGCTCGATTTATCAGCAGATTGCTGACTGGGAAAACGATCTGAAGGTAAGGAAAAAGAGAAACAGAAGCTTCAAAACCTTCTTTGCGATTTCCAACAATTTCGGACCGTATACAACGGACGGGTACCTTAAATTCTGGCGCAGGCAGTTTAAAACCTTTGACGACATCTGCTTCAGGGATTTCTATTCGTATAATCTCTTCTCTGACATCAAAACCGTGCGCTGTGCGCCCGACCTGCTGTTTTCCTACAAAACCGCGGTAAATGCGCCGACTGAAAAGAGGGTGGCGGTTTCGGTGATTGACCCGCGCTTCCGCGTCAGAAGCTTTACCGAGGAGCAGGCGGCAGGGTATGAGAACAAAATGATTGAGCTGATTGAATACTATGTCGAAAAGGGCTATGAGGTTTCAATGCTTGGCTTCTGCACGCTTGAGGAGGATAACCTTGAAATCGACAGACTGTATGAGAGGCTTTCCGAAAACGCGAAGGAGCACGTCAGGCGCTTAACCTATCACGACAGTATTGACGAAATAATGCTTGAAATCAGGAAAAGCGAAAAGGTAATCGCCACTCGCTTCCACGCCATGATACTCGGCTACATCTTCGGCAAGAAGGTGCTTCCGATAATTTACAGCGACAAGATGAGCAATGTTATCGATGACCTCGGGCTTTGCTTTGATAAGGTAAGGCTTGAAAAGCTTTCGGACTTCAGCTGTGACGACCTCGACCTCAGAGTAAGAGGGATTTATCCCGAAGAGGTAAGAGTAATCAGCAGCGAGGCAGACAGACAGTTTGAAGGCTTCGACAGATACATCGAACATAAAAACGGTGAAATAGTGAGATAAAACATTTGTATAAAGAAAGAATCCGTCACAAAAAGTGACGGATTCTTTAATTAGTCAAATTTTATCTAACCGCTTTATTTAATCGGTTCAACCGTGAAGGAGTATTCATATTCCTTATTCGGATGAAGGATATACGGCTCACGCACCTGAGCGTCACCCGGCTGGTCGCCGCCTACGCCCATCTGGGCAAGGTCGAAGTTGAAGGTGGTGATGTCGGTGTGCCTGAGTTTGTGGATATGCGTTGCCGCCTCAAGCTCATTCTGCGTGTAGTGCCATGCGCTGAACATAAGCGGTGTGGAGCAGGGGGCTGTGAATTTAAGACCCTTTGCCCTGTCCTCGCTTGTCAGCTCAACATATCTTACATCCGTGCGGTTGGCGTTTTCCTGAGGACGCATATAGTGATGCTCAAGGTCATTTACGCTCATTTCATAAATGCCGAGCTTTCCGCCCGTCTTTCTGTCGGGATAGGTTTCCTGCGGACCCCTGCCGTACCACTTTACGCAGTCAAGCTCCTTTACAAGACCGAACTGCATACCGAACCTGAGTATCGGGCCGCCCTTCGGAGTACCCTTGAGTGAGAAACTGAGCTTGCCGTCGGGGTAAACGGTGAGCGCCGAGTGAACGTCCGACATCGAAAGCACATCCCAGCTGTATTTGATTACTACCTCGCCGCTCTTTTCCTGCTCTGCGGAAATGAGCTTGCCCCAGAGCTTGTCGGTGGCTCTCTGCCATCTGTAATAGGGCTGCATTTTAATAAGCGGAGGCATAAAGTTGAGATATGAAATATCGTTGTCGGTAAGCGCTCTGAAGAAATTCGGCTTGATTTCCGACTTGACGTATTCCTTTTCACCGTACTTGAGTGAAACAATTTTGCCTTCGCGGATTACAAGCGAGAAATCCTCACCTTGAACAACAAGCTTGTTTTCGTGGTCGACATAAGTGACCTCTCTGAAGGCAGGCTTGTATTCCTCCTCCGTCTTTTCCTTTAAAACAAATTGGTCGAAGCTCTGCTCATAGCCCTTTTCGCAGTAGGGCTTATCCTCGGTCGTTACGAAGGAAATCACAAGAACATATTCCTTGTTTTCGCCGAGCTCTGTCTTGTAAGGAACGGATATTTCCTTTTCCGACTGCGGCTCAACACTTACCGTGCCGAGACTTCCGCTTTCAACGGTAACGCCGTCTGCGCGTATTTCCCATTTAACCTCGTAGTCCGAAAGATCGGTGAAGAGCTTTTTGTTGATTATCTTAAAGGTCTTCTTTTGGAGGTCAACCTCCTTGACCTTCATCTCGGAAAAAACCTTTTTAACCTCATAGTATGCGGGGTGCGGCTTTCTGTCTGCCGCTACAATACCGTTTGCACAGAAATATGTGTTACTGCCCGTGATAGCCGTGGTGTTCGGAAGAGTCATGGGCTTCTTGGGCTCGTATTTCTCAAAGTCGGTGCCGTAAAGCCAGTGGTCGCCGTCCTCAGCCTTGTAGCGGATTGCCTGGTCGACAAAGTCCCAGATAAAGCCGCCGCACATATTGTCGTACTTTTCAAAGTCGTCCATATACTCCTGAAAGTTTCCGAGGCTGTTTTCCATTGAATGAGCATATTCGCACAGAATTACGGGCTTTGTATATGCTTCCTTCGGAATGGGCTTTGAATCAGCCGCAAGCGAGTTTGCAATATTGTCAAACAGAGAAATTGTGATAGGCTCACGGTTGCCGAGCTTTGTCATAACGTCTGCGCTCGGGTACATTCTTGAGATAACGTCGCTCTTGGTAAAGTCAAAGTCGCCCTCGTAATGGAACTGACGGGTGGAGTCAAGCTTCAATGCCGCCTGCTTCATCTTTGCAAAGTTTTCGCCGTCGCCTGCCTCGTTGCCGAGACTCCACATAAATATACAGGGATAGTTTCTGTCTCTTAAAACCATTCTCTTCATTTTATCTATGCAGGCGTCAGTCCAGACGGGATTGCTTCCGGGCACTCCCTTTCTGCGAACGCCGTGGCTTTCAAGGTCGCATTCGTCCATTACATAGAAGCCGAATTCGTCGCAGAGCTCGTAAAGATACGGGTCGTCGGGATAGTGCGAGGTCCTGATGGCGTTGATGTTCGCCTTTTTCATAAGCGTGAGGTCCTCGATAAACCTTTCCTTCGGCACAGCCCAGCCGTGGTCGGGGTCGAAGTCGTGGCGGTTTGTGCCCCTGAGCATAAGCGGCTTGCCGTTAAAGAGCAGGTGTTCGCCGTCGATTTCAACCTTTTTAAAGCCGAAGCGGATTGACTTGTAGCAGGCAAAGCCGTTGCCGTCGGAAAGCTCAATAAGCAGCCTGTAAAGCTCGGGAGTTTCGGCGCTCCACTTTTTGGGGTTCTCAATAAAGGCTTTAAGCTCAACCGTGTTCTTTCCGTTTGCAGCCTCGAGCTCCGTTTCGCCGATGTCGGTGCGGACGCCGTCCTTTTCAATAAACGCCCTTACCTTTACCTTTTTAGAGGCGGAGCGGTAGTTGTTGACCTGTACCTTCAGCGAGAGGTCCGAGTTCCTGTATTCGGCGTCAAGGTCGGTAGAAACAAAGAAGTCTCTGATGCAGAGCTTGGGCTCGGCGTAAAGGTACACATCTCTGTATATTCCGCACAAAAGCCACATATCCTGGTCCTCAAGATACTGTGCGTCGGAATAGCGGTAAACCTTGACTGCAACCGAGTTTTTACCCTCGGCGCAGTATTTTGTAATATTGAACTCATGCGGAGTCATGGAGCCTTGGGAATAACCGACAAACGAGCCGTTGATGTAAAGCTCCATTGCCGATTTTACAGCGCCGAAATGAATGAAAATTTCGTTGCCGATAAAGCTTGCGGGAACGTCAAAATCCCTTCTGTAAATACCGATTTCCTGCATATCATGGTCGATAGAGGGAATCTTTTTCTTGCTTCTTGAAATAGCGCGGGGATAGGTGCTCGCATAGTAATAGGGATAGCTGCCTACCTTTTCCGTCTGCCATACGGAGGGCACCGTAATGCTCCTCCAGGAGCTGTCGTCGAAGCTTACCTGGTAGAAACTTTCGGGACAGTTGTCAAGTCCCATCTGCCAGTAGAATTTCCAGCTCCCGTTAAGGCTTTCAAAATAAGGAGGCTTTACACTCCCGAGTGCGTCCGCTTCGCTTTCGTAAGAGAAAGCGAGAACGTGTCCGTCCTCCTTGTTACGCTTGATAATTGCGGGATTTTCCCAGTCATATTTGTTGCTGCTCATTTTCCACTCTCCGTTTGTCGTAGGGTTAATAAAAACCTTTATAATGTAAAAATTCTCAAATTGCACTTGACAATGTTGACTTGTCGGTATATAATAAACTGCTATTAAAATGGTGATATATACGCTTGTGGAATTTGACGTATTTGTAGTGTACCACAAAATATGACTAAAATCAAGTGCGTAAACCGTGGATATAGTAATCTCCGGGCTGACAGCCTTTAAGATAAAATAACGATGGAGAGTGATAAGCCTTATGGTAAATGTCAAACCGCAAAACTTTGGTAAAACAACCCGTATGACATTTTCTAAAATCAACGAGGTTATGTCTATGCCGAACCTCATTGAAGTGCAGAAGAATTCATACAAGTGGTTCCTTGACGTGGGACTTAAAGAGGTGTTCAGAGATGTCGCCGACATTACTGATTTCTCCGGAAACCTTGCGTTGAGCTTTGTCGACTACAGAATGGATGACGCTCCCAAGTATTCGGTCAAGGAATGCAAGGAAAGAGACGCGACATATGCTGCGCCTTTAAGAGTAACCGCAAGACTTCTCAACAAGGAAACCGGTGAAATTAAAGAAAACGAAGTATATATGGGCGACTTCCCGCTTATGACGGATTCGGGTACCTTCGTAATTAACGGTGCGGAGCGTGTTATTATTTCACAGCTCGTCCGTTCACCGAGCGTGTACTTCGATATGACTCATGACAAGACCGGTAAGGAGCTTTACAGCGCAACTGTTATTCCCAACAGAGGCGCATGGCTTGAATATGAAACCGATCAGAACGATCTGTTCTATGTCAGAATAGACAAAAACCGTAAAATTTTCATCACTACTCTTATCCGTGCTCTGGGCATCAGCTCAAACACAGATATCCTTGAATTTTTCGGTTACGATGACAGAATTAAGGCTACACTCGAAAAGGATACAACAATCAACACCGAGCAGGCTCTTATAGAAGTATATAAGAGACTTCGTCCCGGTGAACCGCCTACACTTGAAACGGCTCAGGCACATCTTGACGGTCTGTTCTTTGACGCACGCCGTTACGATCTGTCAAGAGTAGGCAGATATAAATACAACAAGAAGCTCTGCATCTCCGCAAGAATTCAGGGCTTTACCGTAACGCGCCCCGTTGTAAGTGCTCTTACAGGCGAAATTCTCGCCGAAGAGGGCACCCGCATCACTCCGGAGCTTGCATACAGAATCGAGCAGGAGGGAGTTAACACGGCATATGTTGACTCCGAGGGCAAAGAGGTTAAGGTTTACTCAAACTCAATGGTAGACATTGCGGAATACGTTCCGGCCTTTAACGAGGACGAGCTTGAGGAAATCGGCATCAACGAAAAGGTACGCTTCTCCGTATTGCAGGAAATCCTCGAAAAGTGCGGCGATGACAAGCAGGCTCTTTACGAGGAAATGGCAGTCCGTGCCGATGACCTTATTCCGAAACACATTATCGTTGACGACATCATGGCGTCCATCAACTACCTTAACTGTATTGCAAACGGCGTAGGTACAACAGACGACATTGACCACCTCGGCAACAGAAGAATCCGTTCCGTAGGCGAGCTTCTTCAGAACCAGTTCAGAATCGGCTTCTCAAGAATGGAAAGAGTTGTCAAGGAGAGAATGACGCTTCAGGTTCAGGAGCCCGATAAGCTCACACCTGCAAGCCTTATCAACATCAGACCCGTTATGGCGGCTATCAAGGAGTTCTTCGGCTCCTCACCGCTTTCACAGTTCATGGATCAGACCAACCCGCTTGCAGAGCTTACTCATAAGAGAAGGCTTTCAGCTCTCGGTCCCGGCGGTCTTTCAAGAGACCGCGCAGGCTTCGAGGTTCGTGACGTTCACTACTCTCACTACGGCAGAATGTGCCCGATTGAGACCCCCGAAGGTCCGAACATCGGCTTGATTTCCTACCTTGCAACCTTTGCAAAAATCAACAAATACGGCTTCATTGAAGCTCCGTTCAGAAAGATAGACAAAAAGACAGGCGTTGTACTTGATGAGGTTGAGTACATGACAGCGGATGTCGAGGATAATTACATTGTCGCTCAGGCGAACGAGCCTCTTGACGAGAAGGGCAGATTCCTTCACTCAAAGGTTACCGCACGTCACCGCGATGAGTTCCTTGAGGTTGCCGCAAGCGAAGCGGACTATATGGACGTTTCGCCCAAGATGGTAGTTTCCGTTGCTACTGCTATGATTCCTTTCCTTGAAAACGACGACGCCAACCGTGCTTTGATGGGCTCCAACATGCAGCGTCAGGCAGTTCCGCTTCTTAAAACCGATTCGCCTATCGTAGGTACCGGAATGGAATACAAGGCGGCTGTTGACTCGGGTACGGTTGTACTTGCCAGAAACGCAGGTAAGGTAAGTAAGGTTGACGCTCAGGTAATCGAAATTACCACCGACGACGGCGCAATTGACCACTATGACCTTATTAAATTTATGCGTTCCAACCAGGACACCTGTATTAACCAGCGTCCCATAGTTTCAGAGGGCGAAAAGGTTATCGAGGGTCAGGTTATCGCCGACGGTCCCGCAACCGCAAACGGTGAGATTTCACTCGGCAAGAACGCCCTTATCGGCTTTATGACTTGGGAAGGCTACAATTATGAGGACGCTGTTCTTATTAATGAAAAGCTCGTAAGAGACGACGTTTATACATCAGTTCATATTGAAGAATTTGAAATAGAGGCAAGAGACACCAAGTTAGGGCCGGAGGAAATCACAAGAGATATTCCCAACGTCGGCGAGGACGCTCTTTCAAACCTCGACGAAAACGGTATTATCCGTATCGGCGCAGAGGTTCATTCGGGCGACATCCTTGTCGGTAAGGTTACACCTAAGGGCGAAACCGAGCTGACCGCAGAGGAAAGACTCCTTCGCGCTATTTTCGGTGAAAAGGCAAGAGAGGTAAGAGATACCTCGCTTAAAGTACCGCACGGCGAATACGGCATAGTAGTTGACGTTGAGGTGTTCACAAGGGAAAACAGCGATGAGCTAAGCCCCGGCGTTAACAAGGTTGTACGTTGCTATATCGCTCAGAAGAGAAAGCTCTCGGTCGGCGATAAGATGGCAGGCCGTCACGGAAACAAGGGCGTTGTTTCGAGAATCCTTCCTCAGGAGGATATGCCCTTCCTTGACGACGGTACTCCGCTTGACATCGTTCTTAACCCCTTGGGCGTTCCTTCGCGTATGAATATCGGACAGGTTCTTGAGGTTCACCTCGGCTTTGCTTACAGAAAGCTCGGACAAAAGATTGCCACACCGGTATTTGACGGCGCACACGAGGCTGATATAAGAGAGGCGCTTAAAGAGGCAGGCTACCGTGAGGACGGTAAATCAATCCTCACAGACGGCAGAACCGGACTTAAGTTTGACAACCCGGTAACCGTAGGCGTTATGTACTTCTTAAAGCTTCATCACCTCGTTGACGATAAAATCCACGCCCGTTCAACAGGACCGTATTCACTTGTTACTCAGCAGCCTTTGGGCGGTAAAGCTCAGTTCGGCGGACAGCGTTTCGGTGAAATGGAGGTTTGGGCGCTTGAGGCATACGGCGCTACTTACACGCTTCAGGAAATTCTTACCGTTAAGTCTGACGACGTTGTAGGAAGAGTTAAGACCTATGAGTCCATTGTCAAGGGTCAGAATGTTCCGAAGCCGGGTATTCCGGAATCCTTTAAGGTTCTTATTAAAGAGCTTCAGGCACTTGCACTTGACGTCAAGGTACTTGATAAGGACAACAACGAAATTGACCTTAAACAGAATTTTGACGACGAAATTGATGTCAGAGTTGACACAGCAGGCGAGGACATGACTTATGTCAACGACCAGTCGTTTGACGACGGATATGTTCCCGACGAGGATGCGGAAGCTCAGCTCGGTGAGGACGCTTTTAACGAATACATTTCCGATGAGGAGGACGCCGACTTTGACGGCGACAGCTTCGACGACGAAGAGTTTTAATTAAAAGCACTCACTAAAGAAAGATTTTAAGGAAGAAGGTAACACTTTAATGGAAAATATAACCTTTGAGTCAATTAAAATCGGCCTTGCCTCACCGGAACAAATCAGAGAATGGTCATACGGTGAAGTTAAAAAGCCGGAAACAATAAACTACCGTACACTCAAGCCTGAAAAGGAAGGTCTTTTCTGTGAAAGAATTTTCGGACCCACAAAGGACTGGGAGTGCTATTGCGGTAAATATAAAAGAGTTCGCTATAAGGGCAAAATCTGCGAGCGCTGCGGCGTTGAAATTACAAAGGCCAAGGTCCGCAGAGAGAGAATGGGACACATTGAGCTTGTAGCTCCCGTTTCTCACATCTGGTATTTCAAGGGTATTCCGTCGAGAATGGGTCTTATTCTTGACGTTTCCCCGAGAGATCTTGAAAAGGTGCTTTACTTCTCAAGATATATCGTTACCGACCCCGGCGACACAGAGCTCGAAAAGCTTCAGATACTCACCGAAAAAGAGTATCTTGATATGAGAGAAAAATATGAGGACGACTTCAGAGCAGGCATGGGCGCGGAAGCCATCAAGGAGCTGCTTGAGGGTATCGACGTTGAGGCGCTTGCCGACGAGCTTCGCGAGGAGCTTGAGGGCGCAACCGGACAGAAGAAGACCAGAATACTCAAGCGTCTTGAGGTTGCCGAAGCTTTCAGACAGTCGGGCAACCGTCCCGAGTGGATGGTACTCGACGTTATCCCGGTAATTCCGCCCGACATCCGTCCTATGGTTCAGCTTGACGGCGGCAGATTTGCCACCTCGGACCTCAACGACCTTTACAGGCGTGTTATTAACAGAAACAACCGTCTTAAAAAGCTTCTCGAATTAAACGCTCCCGACATCATTGTCAGAAACGAAAAGAGAATGCTTCAGGAGGCTGTTGACGCACTTATAGACAACGGCAGAAGAGGCCGTCCCGTTACAGGCCCCAACAACCGTGCGCTCAAGTCACTTTCCGATATGCTTAAGGGTAAGCAGGGGCGTTTCCGTCAGAACCTTCTCGGTAAGCGTGTCGACTATTCGGGACGTTCGGTTATCGTTGTAGGACCCGAGCTTAAAATGTATCAGTGCGGACTTCCCAAGGAGATGGCACTTGAGCTGTTTAAGCCCTTTGTAATGAAGCGTCTCGTTGAAACCGGAGTTACCGGCAACATCAAGTCTGCAAGAAAAATGGTAGAGCGTGCAAACCCCGAGGTATGGGACGCGCTTGAGGTTGTAATCAAGGGTCACCCCGTAATGCTCAACCGTGCGCCTACTCTTCACAGACTCGGTATTCAGGCATATGAGCCCGTACTCGTAGAGGGCAGAGCTATCAAGCTTCATCCGCTTTCATGTACGGCGTTCAACGCCGACTTCGACGGCGACCAGATGGCGGTTCACGTTCCGCTTTCGGCTGAGGCTCAGGCTGAGGCAAGACTTCTTATGCTTGCCGCAAACAACCTTCTCAAGCCGTCTGACGGACAGCCCGTTGTAGTTCCCACTCAGGATATGATCCTCGGTTCGTACTACCTTACAATGGATAAGGACGGCGAGCCCGGCGAGGGCAAGGTGTTCTCAACCGTTGACGAGGCTACCATGGCATATGATGAAGGCTATATCGGACTTCATTCAAAAATAAAGGTCAGAATGACCAGAGAGATAGATGGCAAGCAGGTTTCAAAGCTTGTGGACACTACTCTCGGTAAGATAATCTTCAACAACCCGATTCCTCAGGACCTCGGCTTTGTTGACAGAACAGATCCCGAAAACGCGTTCCAGCTTGAGGTTGATTTCCTTGTTACAAAGAAAACCCTCGGTAAGATTATTGACAAGTGTATCAAGATTCACGGCGTAAACAAATCCTCCGAGGTTCTTGACGCTATCAAGGCTCAGGGCTACAAGTATTCAACCAAGAGCGGTATCACCGTAGCGGTTTGCGACGCTACTATTCCTCCGCACAAGGCTGACCTTCTTGAAGAGGCGGGAGAGAAGATTGACTCAATCACCGCGCTTTACAAGATGGGCTTGCTTTCAAATTCGGAGAGAAGCAAGAAGGTAATCGATGTATGGACCGCGGTTACGGACAGCGTTTCAAAGGGTATTAAGGAAAACCTCGGCACGGACAACCCGATTTATATGATGGTTGACTCGGGCGCCCGTGGTTCGGAATCACAGCTTCGTCAGCTTTGCGGCATGCGCGGACTTATCGCGAACACCGCAGGTAAGGTTATCGAGGTTCCGATTCGTGCGAACTACCGAGAGGGACTTAACGTACTTGAATACTTCATTTCATCCCGTGGTGCCCGTAAGGGACTTGCCGATACGGCTCTTCGTACCGCTGACTCGGGTTACCTTACAAGACGTCTTGTCGACGTTTCTCAGGATGTTATTATCCGTGAAGAGGACTGCCACTGCCACGACGGCATTGAGGTTTACGACATCAAGGAAGGCAACGAGCTTATCGAAAGCCTGAAGGAAAGACTTACCGGCAGATACCTTCTTGAAGATTTCGTTGACGAAAAGACGGGCGAGGTACTCGTTTCCAAGGATGTTATGATGGGCGAAGAGGAGGCTACAATTGTTTCCGACATCGTCAACGCCAGAGAGAATCCCGACGACAGAAAGATTAAAATCCGTTCGCTTCTTACCTGCGAATCCGAGCACGGCGTATGCATTAAGTGCTACGGCTCCAACCTTGCAACGGGCGAGCCCGTAACAGTAGGCGAAGCAGTAGGTATCATCGCCGCTCAGTCAATCGGTGAGCCCGGTACTCAGCTTACAATGCGTACCTTCCATACCGGCGGTATCGCATCAAGCCAGGATATTACTCAGGGTCTACCCAGAGTTGAAGAGCTTTTCGAGGCAAGAAAGCCCAAGACTCTTGCTATCCTTTCCGAAATCGACGGACGTCTTTCGTTCAGAGAGATTAAGAAAAATGAGCATATCGTTATCACCAACGACGAAACAGCGGAGGAAAAGACCTACCTTATTCCTTACGGATACAGAAAGAGATTCAATTCCGAGACCGACGACAAGGGTAACCCGATTTATGTAAAGAAGGGTACAGCTCTTACGGAAGGCTCGCCGAATCCTCACGATATACTTGCCATCAACGGCGTACACGCAGTTCACGACTACCTTATCAAGGAGGTTCAGAGAACCTACCGTATGCAGGGTGTTGACATCAACGACAAGCATATCGAGGTTATTGTCCGTCAGATGATGAGAAAGCTCAGAATCGACAATCCCGGCTCAACCCACTTCCTGCCCGGCGAGACAGTAGAAAAGGTTGACCTCACAATCGCTAACAGAAAGGCGCAGCAGCGTTGCGACGAGAAGGGCGAGGAATTTGTTCCCGCAACCTATGAGCCCGTACTTCTCGGTATCACAAAGGCTTCTCTTGCTACCGACTCGTTCCTTTCCGCAGCGTCCTTCCAGGAGACTACAAGAGTTCTTACCGACGCCGCTATCAAGGGCAAGGTTGATCCGCTCATGGGTCTTAAGGAAAACGTTATTATCGGTAAGCTTCTTCCTTCGGGAACAGGTATGCCGTGCTACAGCGATGTAGACCTTGAAAATGTGTATACCTTCTCAACCGAGGACGCACCGATAGCTTAATTTAAAATAATGCTTGACAATCAAAGGTTTTCAGTGTTAAAATCTTTGATTGTGTGAGCAAAGCGAACACCGAGGTGTTTGCTTTGCTGACACATTGTGTCTGAAATAATTTAACGGAGGTGAAAAAGATTGCCGACATTTAACCAGCTTGTACGTAACGGAAGAGAGACATCTGAAAAGAAGTCTAAGGCTCCCGCCCTCGGAAAGGGTCTTAACTCGAAGAAGAATGTTTTAACCAACAACGCTTCTCCGCAGAAGAGAGGTGTATGCACTGTCGTTAAGACAGACACACCCAAAAAGCCTAACTCAGCGCTCCGTAAGCTCGCCAGAGTTCGTCTTACAAACGGAATTGAGGTTTCAGCATATATTCCGGGCGTAGGTCACAACCTTCAGGAACACTCGGTTGTTCTGATTCGTGGCGGACGTGTTAAGGACCTTCCCGGTGTGCGTTATCACATCATCAGAGGAACCCTTGATACTCAGGGCGTTAGCGGCAGAATGCAGGGTCGTTCCAAGTATGGCGCAAAGAGACCTAAGGGCGCCAAAAAATAAGGTTAGTCAGACCTTAATTAATTAACCGACAGAATCTACTTGCTAAGGTTTAGCCGATGCAGGTGTATACTATATATGCCTTTTGCGTTGGCACCACGGGTTTTGTCACCGAGTACCTATGATATCATTACTATGAAGGAGGGAAGCGAAGTGCCAAGAAGAGGCCAGATCGCAAAACGTGACGTTTTGCCGGATCCGCTTTACAATTCAAAGCTTGTTACCAGGCTTATCAACAGCGTTATGCTGGACGGTAAGAAGGGCGTAGCCCAGAAAATCGTTTACGATGCGTTCGACATTATCGCTGAAAAGACAGGCAAGGAGCCGTTGGAGGTATTTGATGCCGCAATGGAAAATGTTATGCCTGTACTTGAGGTTAAGGCTCGCCGTGTAGGCGGTGCTACCTATCAGGTTCCTATGGAGGTTCGTCCCGAGAGAAAACAGACACTCGGACTTCGTTGGATCACTCTTTACGCCCGTCAGCGTTCCGAAAGAACGATGAAGGAAAGACTCGCCAACGAGATTATGGATGCAGTCAACGAAACAGGCGCAGCATTCAAGAAGCGTGAAGAGACGCACAGAATGGCAGAGGCAAACAAGGCTTTTGCACATTTCAGATGGTAATTTTACCGACACAGTATTTTTATTCCCTAAGCTTAAACAATGGAGGAAACTATGCCAAGAAAGGTATCTCTTGAAAAAACAAGAAATATTGGTATTATGGCTCATATCGATGCCGGTAAAACAACCACTACTGAAAGAATTTTGTTTTACACAGGTGTTAACCACAAATTAGGTGAAACACATGACGGCGATGCTACCATGGACTGGATGGCACAGGAGCAGGAGAGAGGTATTACTATCACTTCTGCTGCTACCACCTGCTTCTGGAAGGAGCACCGTATCAATATTATCGACACTCCCGGCCACGTTGACTTTACCGTTGAGGTTCAGCGCTCACTGCGCGTGCTTGACGGCTCGGTTACCGTACTTTGCGCCAAGGGCGGTGTTGAGCCTCAGTCTGAAACCGTTTGGCGTCAGGCTGATGAGTACAAGGTTCCCCGCATGATTTACGTCAACAAGATGGACATCATGGGTGCGGACTTCTTCAGAGTACTCAATATGATAGACGAGAGATTTAAATGCAACCCTGTTCCGATTCAGTTACCTATCGGGGCAGAGGACACCTTCAAGGGAATTATCGACCTCGTTGAGATGGACGCCGAGATTTACTATGACGATCTCGGTAAGGACGTCCGCAGAGAGCCGATTCCCGACGACATGAAGGAATTAGCAGCAGAATACCGTACAAAGCTTATTGAGCAGGTCGTTGAACGTGACGATGAGCTTATGATGCAGTATCTTGAGGACGGTACGGAGCCTTCTGTTGAGGACATTAAGAGAATCATCAGAACAGCTACTATCGCCAATGAGATGGTGCCGATTACCTGCGGTACATCATACCGCAACAAGGGTGTTCAGCCGCTTCTTGACGCTATTGTTGACTATATGCCTGCTCCGACAGACGTTGAGTCAATCAAGGGCGTAAACCCCGACAACGATAAAGAGGAAGTCAGACATTCTTCGGACTCAGAGCCTTTCGCTGCTCTTGCGTTCAAGATTGCGACCGACCCCTTTGTCGGAAAGCTCTGTTTCTTCAGAGTTTATTCGGGTACCATCAATGCCGGTTCAACCGTTTACAATTCGGTTAAGGACAATAAGGAAAGAATGGGACGTATCCTTCAGATGCACGCTAACCACAGAGAGGATATCGAAACTGTTTACGCAGGCGATATTGCTGCAGCCGTAG
The DNA here is from genome assembly GCA_017438845.1 of Clostridia bacterium. Classification (GTDB taxonomy): domain Bacteria; phylum Bacillota; class Clostridia; order Oscillospirales; family Acutalibacteraceae; genus Fimenecus. The sequence goes on from JAFRUO010000020.1 coordinate 38,151, forward strand.
GCCTTAAAAACACGACCACCGGCGACACACTCTGCGACGAAAAGCACCCCGTAATTCTTGAGTCAATGAACTTCCCGGATCCCGTTATCCGTGTTGCCATTGAGCCTAAGACTAAGGCAGGTCAGGAAAAAATGGGCATCGCTCTTCAGAAGCTTGCAGAAGAGGACCCGACCTTTAAGTGCTATACCGATGAGGAAACAGGACAGACCATTATCGCCGGTATGGGTGAGCTTCACCTTGAAATCATCGTTGACAGAATGCTTCGTGAATTTAAGGTTGAGGCAAACGTAGGCAAGCCTCAGGTTGCCTACAAGGAAACAATCCGTGCAACCGCCTCCTCCGACACCAAGTATGCTCGTCAGTCGGGCGGTAAAGGACAGTACGGACACGTTAAAATCAATATCGAGCCCAATCCGCACGGCGGATATGAGTTCGTTAACAACATTGTCGGCGGTGCAATTCCGAAGGAATACATCGAGCCCGCTAACCAGGGTATTCAGGGCGCTATGCAGACAGGTGTTCTTGCAGGCTACCCCGTAGTTGACGTTAAGGTAACTCTTTACGACGGGTCTTACCATGAGGTCGACTCTTCCGAAATGGCGTTCAAGATTGCCGGTTCAATGGCATTCAAGGATGCGGCAAGGAAGGCAGACCCCGTTATCCTTGAACCGATAATGAAGGTTGTTGTCATCGTACCCGAGGAGTATATGGGCGACGTTATCGGCGATCTTAACTCAAGACGAGGAGAAATCCAGGGCTTTGAGGACCGTTCGGGCGTTAAACAGATTAATTCTCATGTACCGCTTTCGGAGATGTTCGGCTATGCTACCGACCTTCGTTCAAAAACACAGGGCAGAGGTCAGTATGTAATGGAACCCGACGGATATAAAGAGGTTCCGAAGTCGATTTCCGAAAAGATTATCAGCGAAAGAGCAAAGAAAGACTGATAATTTATGTAAAAAGGCTTGATATTTTGTTCATTTATTGGTAAAATAATCAAGCAAAGAAATTTTAAAAATAATTTGACTCGTAAAAGGAGGACAATTCCAATGGCAAAGGCAAAATTTGAAAGAACCAAACCTCATGTTAATATTGGTACCATCGGTCACGTTGACCATGGTAAGACAACATTAACAGCTGCTATCACAAAGACTCTCGCATCAAAGGGTCAGGCTGACTTCGTTGATTATGCAAACATCGATAAGGCTCCCGAAGAGAGAGAGCGTGGTATTACTATCAACACAGCTCACGTTGAGTATGAGACCGACAAGCGTCACTATGCTCACGTTGACTGTCCCGGTCACGCTGACTACATCAAGAACATGATCACAGGTGCGGCACAGATGGACGGTGCTATCCTTGTTATCGCTGCAACAGACGGCCCGATGGCTCAGACAAAAGAGCATCTTCTTCTTGCCCGTCAGGTTGGCGTTCCGGCAATCATCGTATTCCTTAACAAGTGCGACCAGGTTGACGATCCCGAGCTCCTTGAACTCGTTGAGATGGAAGTTCGTGAGACTCTTGCTGAGTATGAGTTCGATGAGAACTGCCCGATTATCAAGGGTTCAGCTCTTAAGGCTCTTGAGGCAACCGATGTTAACTCCGATGACGTTAAGTGCATCTGGGAACTCATGGACGCTGTTGACGAGTACATCCCCACACCCGACCGTAAGGCTGACCAGCCGTTCCTTATGCCTGTTGAGGACGTTATGACCATCACAGGCCGTGGTACAGTTGCTACCGGCAGAGTTGAGCGTGGACAGCTTAAGCTCGGCGAAGAGGTTGAGATCGTTGGTCTTAAGGACGAAAAGTCAAAGACTGTTGTTACAGGTATCGAGATGTTCAGAAAGACTCTTGATTACGCTGAGGCAGGCGACAACATCGGCGCTCTTCTTCGTGGTGTTGACAGAAAAGGCATTGAGCGTGGTCAGGTTCTTTCCAAGCCCGGTTCAATCCATCCCCACACAAAGTTCAGAGGACAGGTTTACGTTCTTACTAAGGATGAAGGCGGACGTCATACTCCCTTCTTCAACAACTATCGTCCTCAGTTCTATTTCAGAACAACTGACGTTACAGGCATCATCACTCTTCCCGCAGGAACAGAGATGTGCATGCCCGGCGATAACGTAGAAATGGACGTTGAGCTTATCACTCCTATCGCTATTGAAGAGGGACTTCGTTTCGCTATTCGTGAAGGCGGCAGAACTGTTGGTTCAGGCGTTGTTATCGCTATCAACGAATAATTAATTCGTAAAAAGCACAAATTAAGGCAGGAGCAATCCTGCCTTTTTTGTTTTATTTTTTTGAAGCATTCACCCACAGGGGACGAAGAATTTCCTCAACATCCTATCGTAGGGACGAACATCGTTCGTCCGCATAAAATCACATCAAACCTTGCTCCTGCCGTAAATAGTGAAAAGTGAATAGTGAAGAAGTAATAAGTATTTGCTACGCAAACCGTAGGGGCGACCATTGGTCGCCTCTGCTTTTATAAGATTGTAGTTTTTAATCCGTAGGGGACGGGGCGTTACGGCTCCCTTGTGTAAAGGGAGCTGTCAGCCGCAGGCTGACTGAGGGATTGTGAATAGTGAATAGTGAAGAAGTAATAGGTGTTTGCTTCGCAAACGGAGGGGTAGTCAAAGAAACAAATCAACAAATCTACCCCTCAGTCTCGCTTCGCTCGACAGCTCCCCTCTCAAGGGGAGCTTGTAAGGTTGTAATGAAAACACATCAAACCTCGGCGGGATGAAAGCCTTCCCCTTGAGGTGACTCCCTTGTTAAGGGAGATGTCTGCGAAGCAGACAGAGGGTTTCCTGTTTTCGGAGAAAAAAGGTTGCCGAATGTAACGAGGCGGATGAGGTGTAATAAAACCGCATCAAACCTCGGCGGGCGACCAATGGTCGCCCCTACAGTTTGCAAAGCAAACACTTATTACTTCTTCACTATTCACTATTCACAATCCCTCAGTCAGCCTGCGGCTGACAGCTCCCTTTACACAAGGGAGCCGTAAACGCGCCGTCTCCTACGGATAAGCAAAAAAACAGCCACCCTTTCGAGTGGCTGATTTTATATTGCTCTGCGTTATTCCTTCGCAATGTATTCCTTAATTTCTTCAAGAAAATGGAGGTTGACGGTTACGTCGGCGAGTGTGCCGTCGGAGGTGAACTCCTCCGAATGAACTACGCCGTCCGCCCGTATCTGTGCAAGTATACCGCCCTTGTCAAAGGGAATTAAGAGCTTCACTCTTGTTCTGTTTTTTGGAAGTGTGTTCTGAATTTCCTCCAGAAGGTCATCCACGCCCTGACCGTTGAGCGCGCTTATCATTACCGATTTGCCGATAGTCGGCAGGTCAAAAATATCGGGGACAAGATCGCATTTGTTCATAACCGAGATTACGGGAATACTGTCGCATTCAAGCTCGGAGAGCAGCTCTGCCGTAATCCTTAAATGCTCGGCGCATTCCTCGCTTGAGGCGTCGCAGACATTCAGTATCAGGTCGGCGTTTTTCGCCTCTTCAAGCGTTGACTTGAACGCCTCTACCAGCTTGTGCGGAAGCCTGCGCACAAGTCCCACCGTGTCAACAAGCATTACCGCCTGACCGTTGGGCAGAGTCAGCTTCCTTGCTGTCGGGTCAAGCGTGGCGAAAAGCTTGTCCTCGGCAAGTACGCCTGCGCTTGTAAGACGGTTCATAAGCGTGGACTTGCCCGCATTTGTGTAGCCGACAATCGCAACTGATATTATACCGTCCTTTTTACGGCGGCTTCGCATATTGTTCCTTCTCTTTTCAAGCTGCTTCAACTCTGCTTCAAGGGCGTTGATTCTTCTTCTTATGTGCCTTTTGTCGCTTTCAAGCTTACTTTCACCGGGACCTCTTGTGCCTATGCCGCCGCCGAGCCTCGACATTCCTTTACCGCGACCCGTGAGAAAGGGGAGGGAGTATTTAAGCTGAGCGAGCTCTACCTGAAGCTTGCCCTCCCTTGTGCGTGCGTGCAGGGCGAAAATATCAAGAATCAGCATTGTGCGGTCAACAACCCTCACGCCCGTGATGTCCTCAATGTTTTTAAGCTGTGCGGGGCTTAATTCGTCGTCGGCTACAATAAGGTCGATTTCGTTGTCCTCGCAGGCTTTTTTTATTTCTGCAATTCTGCCGCTTCCGACATAGGTTGCGGGATTTTTTTCGGGAAGCTTCTGAATAAGCTCAAGCTCGGCTTCGCCGCCTGCAGTGCTGACCAGCAGGGAAAGCTCTTCAATTGATTCTTCCGCCGAAAAGCTGCCGTTGTCAACGGAAATCAGCATTACCCTTTCGGGCGACTGTGTGTTTTCGTGTAATGTCATCCTGTCTCCTTAATATACGGCAAACTGACTTTCATAAAGCTTTTTGTAAAGTCCGCCGTGCTCTAAAAGCTCGGTGTGCGTGCCGCGCTCTACAATCTTTCCGTCCTGCATTACAAGAATTGTATCGGCATTTTTGATAGTTGAAAGCCTGTGCGCGACTATAAATGAGGTTCTTCCCTCAAGCAGCTGAGCGAAAGCCTTTTGTATTTTAAGCTCCGTCCTCGTGTCAATACTGCTTGTCGCCTCGTCCAGCAGCAGTATCGGCGGGTCCATAAGCATTACACGGGCAATGCAGATAAGCTGCTTCTGCCCTTGCGAAAGGTTGTCGTTGCTTTCGTTGATTATGGTGTCGTAGCCTCCGGGAAGCCTTGAAATAAACGAATGAGCATACGCCCTTTTTGCGGCGGCGATAACCTCGCTTCTGTCAGCCTGCGGCTTGCCGTATGCAATGTTTTCGTATATTGTGCCGGAGAAAAGCCAGGTGTCCTGAAGCACCATTGCAAACTGACCTCTCAGGCTGTTTCTGGTAACGCTTGTTATATCATGTCCGTCAAGGGTGATAACACCGCCCTTGCTGTCGTAAAAGCGCATTAAAAGGTTGATAAGCGTTGTTTTTCCGCAACCTGTCGGCCCTACAAGAGCAACCGTCTGACCGGGCATTGCGGTAAAGGAAAGGTCCTTAATAAAATCATTCTTATCGTATGAAAAGCAGACATTTTGGAGCTTTACCTCTCCTCTGACATTTTCAAGCTCGGGCAAAGCTTCATCGCTTTCCTCCTCAGGCTCCGAGAGCAGATTGAACACCCTTTGAGCCGAGCTTATTGCATTCTGAAACTCCGCAATTACCGCCGAAATTTCATTAAACGGCTTTGTGTACTGTGAGCAGTATGCAAGAAAGGAAGCCAACGCGCCGACGGTGATGGTGCCGCCGATAACAAGCACACCGCCGAAAACCGCAACAAGTCCGTAAATCAGGGCGTTTACAAAGCGGGTCATGGGGTTTGTCATAGCCGAATAAAAATGAGCCATTACGCCGACCTTTTCCCACTCCAAATTCATTTCTTCATATTGTTTCTGCGTTTCATTTTCTCTTCCGAAGGCTTTTACCACTCCTGCGCCGTCAATCATTTCGCAGGCATAGCCTGTCAGCTTTCCCCTCAGCTTTGCCTGCTGAGTATATTTTTTGTGAGCTCTTTTCGCAATAAATGAAGCCATAAACAGTGACAGCGGTGTCAGCAGTACCACCGCAAGGGCAATATACGGGTTGATTAAAAACATAAAAATCAGCGTACCGAGTATTGTTACAATGCCGGAAAGCACCTGTGTAAAGCCCTGAAGCAGTCCCATTGCCACCACGTCAATATCGGTTGTAACCGAGTTGATAATATCGCCGGGTGATTTCGAGTCAATATATCCGAGGCTCAGTCTGTTAAGCTTTGCAAACACCTCGTTACGCAAAAGCTTGACCGTCTTATAGCTGAGCTTGTTTGAGCAGTAGCTCATAAGCCACTGGAAAAATGCCGACAGCAGTATAACGCATACCAGCTCAATGCATACACGTTTAAGTGAGACAAAGTCAACAGAATCCCTGCCTGCGGCACAGTCAACGCCCCTGCCTATAAGCACGGGCACTGCGAGCGAAAGGGAAATGCCTGCAAGTGCGGAAAGCACCGAGAGGATAAAGCTTACCCTGAATGGCTTTGCGTATTTAATAAGCTCAAACAGTGTTTTCATTCCGCCGCCACCTCGCTTTCCGAAAGCTGTGACAGGCAGATTTCCCTGTAAACCCCACTGCTCCCGAACAGTTCGCCGTGAGTTCCCTGAGCAGATATTTTACCCTCGTTTATTACAATTATATTGTCCGCGTTTTTAACGGTGTTTACCCGTTGAGAAACAATTATTACGGTGCGGTCGCTCCTGTCCTCCGAGAGCGCCTTACGAAGCCTTGCGTCGGTGGCAAAGTCAAGTGCGGAGAAGGAGTCGTCAAGAATTAATATTTTAGGGTCTCCGACCAAAGCCCGTGCAATACAGAGTCTCTGCCTCTGTCCGCCCGAAAGGTTTTTACTGTCGGTGTTGATAACGTGGTCAAGTCCGTCGGAGAGCTTTCTTACAAACTCCTCAGCCTGTGCGGTTTTTACGGCGCTTTCAAGCTCGGCGTCGCTTGCTTCGGGGTTTCCGAAAAGCAGATTTTCACGGATTGTGCCGCTGAAAAGAGTGTTCTTCTGCGGTACGGTATGGAGAAACTTCCTAAGAGATGAAAAACGGTATTTTCCGACATCCTCACCGAATATCTTTATCTCTCCGCTTTCCGCGTCAAATGAGCGCATAATCAGGTTTACAACGGTTGATTTACCGCTGCCGGTGCCTCCGATAATTCCGACGGTTTGACCCGAAAGAATTTCAAAGGAAATACCGTCAAGCACCTTTTCCTCGGAGCCCTCAAATGAAAAGCTGACGTTATTGAAGCTTACGGCGGGCTTGGTGAAGTCAGGGGTAAAATCCTCGGCGCCGTCGTCGGTAACCGAGGCATTCGTTTCGAGCACCTCTTTAACTCTTGCTACACTTGCGCCTGCCTTTGTAAAAATAACGATAACGTTGGAAAACACAATAATCGACAGTAAAATCTGCGTCATATAATTTGTAAAAGCAAGCACCTGACCCTGGGTGAGCCTTCCGACGTTGACGTTGATTGCGCCGAAATGCAGTATCAGGACTATTGCCGAATTAAGTATTGCAAAGGTGAGGGGATTGAGCAATGCGGAAAGGTTGCCTGCACGGATGTTTCTTCGTGTAAGCTCTTCGTTGCTCTCTTCAAAGCGCTCGGTTTCGTAATCCGTTTTTGCAAATGCTCTCACAACCCGTACGCCCGAAAGGTTGTCCTTGACAATTCCCGAAAGGCGGTCAAGCTTTGCTTGAATCTTTTTGTAAAGCGGTATGCTTTTTGAAAGAATAAGGTACAGAATAAGGCTTACTATCACTGCGCTGACAATAAAAATAATGCTCATCTTCCTGTCAAGCGCAACCGCCATAATCAGCGAGCCTGCAATAAGAAACGGGGAACGGAAAACAAGCCTTATCAGCATTGCAACGGCTGACTGAATCTGTGTTATATCGTTGGTAATTCTGGTCGTAAGAGAAGCCGTGCCGAAGCGTGACAATTCCTTTTCGGAGAAGGAGTTGATTTTCCTGAAAAGGTCGTTGCGAAGCTGTGTGCCTACTCCCTGCTGAGCGACTGCGGCGCAATACTGACAAATAAGCGCAAATACCACGCCGAAAAAAGCAAGCGCAAAAAGGACACCGCCCATTTTAAAGATGTAAGCTCTGTCAGCCTGAGCAATTCCCCGGTCGATTATCCGTGCGACAACCAACGGTACAAACAGCTCAAGAATTGCCTCGCAAAGCTTGAAGGCAGGTCCTAAAATAAATTGTTTTTTGTAGAGTGAAAAATACTTTTTCATTACACACTCCGTAAGACTTATTTACTGTTTATTATATACTTTTATATAAACTTTTTCAACAATTATAAAAATGTTTGCATTTTAGCGATAAAGGAGTATAATACTCTACGGAAAAGAGGAGATAATTAATGGAAGCATATTCCGTATTTAAAAGTCTGTGCATTATTATTGTTGCAGCCAAGCTTTGCGGTATACTTGCCAGAAAGCTTAAAGCACCCCAGGTAGTGGGTGAAATAATTGCAGGCGTTATACTCGGACCGAGTGTGCTCGGTATCGTTCAGCAAAGCGATTTTCTTTCGCAGCTTGCCGAAATCGGCGTTGTGCTTTTGATGTTTTCCGCAGGACTTCAGACAAACCTTCAGGACCTTGTTAAAACGGGCTTAAAGGCGTTTTTAATAGCGTGTGCGGGCGTGTTTGTGCCGCTTGTCGGAGGAACTCTGCTGTACTTTGCGTTTTACGGTGCTTCGCCGTGGGGCTCGCCTGATTTTTATAAGGCGGTGTTTATCGGCGTAATTATGACCGCCACCTCGGTAAGCATCACCGTTCAGACGCTCAAGGAGCTCGGTAAAATCTCAACTGAGGCGGGAACGACTGTTTTAAGTGCGGCGATAATCGACGACGTAATCGGTATTATAGTTTTAACGTTTGTAATCGGAGTCAACGGAGGCGAGTCAAAACCTCTCGGAGTAGTAATTAAAACGGTATTGTTTTTCGCCTTCTCATTTGTATTCGGTTATATTATTTACAAGGTGTTCCGCTTCTCCGACAAAATGTGGCCTCACACAAGGCGTATTCCCATTATGGGGCTTGCTATATGCCTCGGAATGGCATATGTTGCCGAACGCTTTTTCGGCATCGCAGACATCACGGGGGCGTATGTTGCAGGTATAATTCTCTGCAGTGTTCACGACTCTGACTATATTGCGGAGAAAATGGACATCAGCTCATATATGCTTTTCGGTCCCGTTTTCTTTGCAAGCATAGGTCTTAAAACCGACCTCGACAAGGTTTCGGGGGAGCTGATATTCTTTATTCTCGGCTTTGTGGCGGTTGCATTGACGGCAAAAATAATCGGCTGCGGCGTAATGTCAAAGCTTTGCGGCTTTAACAGGTCGGACAGCCTTAAAATCGGAGTAGGCATGATGACCAGGGGAGAGGTCGCGCTTATAGTGGCGCAGAAGGGTCTGTCGTCAGGAATAATCTCCTCGGCATATTTTGCACCCGTTATTGTGCTGATACTGACCTCGTCAATCATCACTCCGATAGCCCTTAAAATGCTGTACGCACGGGATGAAAGAAGAACAAAAAAGGCATAAAAAAAGGAACGGAAAGCCGTTCCTTTTTTGTTGGTTAATCTTTCGGGTTAAGCGCTCTTGTCAGCCAAATGTCCGCAATGTCCATAGCGGCGTAAAGCCCCTTTTTTTCACTGGATTTAACAATCTTTTCCTTAATGCTGACATCGGGGTCGGTGTTGATAAGCTGAATTGAAACCTTACTCGACAAATCAAGATCGCCGAATTCCTTTGAGGAATTAATCTGCATCATGATGACGAAATCGTCAGTCATGTTTCCGTAGTAAATTGTGTTGTCTTTACGGACTAACGGCCTGCCCTTATAGGTCAGGAAGTCCTGCTTTTTTTCTGCCATAGTTCACCTCAATTAATCCTTTTTGCCGCCCGTAAGGTATTCCTTAACGAGTGTCTGCAAAAGCTCATCTCTGTCAAGGCGGCGAATAAGACTGCGAGCGTTGTTGTGAGTGGTGATGTAGGTCGGGTCCTCGGAAAGAATATAGCCGACAATCTGGCTTATCGGGTTATAGCCCTTTTCCTGAAGGGCGTTGTATACCTCAATAAGTGTCTGCCTCATCTGCTCGTCATACTCGTTCTTAATTGAAAATTGAATGGTCTTGTTTGGATCTAACAAAACGCCACCTCCTTTTATATCAATTATATTATATACTAATAAAAGTCAAATTACAATAGCAATGAATAAAATTATTCGGCATTTTCATTGATGTAATCATCGGTAATCTGCCCGTCCTGAATTCTGATAACTCTTTGTGCTCTGGCGGCAATCTGGTTGTCGTGAGTAATGAGGATAACCGTCCTGCCTTCCTTGTAAAGCGTGGTCAGAATATTCATAACATCCTCGCCCGAATGGGAGTCAAGGTTACCCGTAGGCTCATCGGCTAAGATTATCGGCGGACGCGCCGCAACGGCTCTTGCAATTGCCACCCTCTGCTGCTGGCCTCCCGACATCTGCTTGGGCAGGTGAGTAAGTCTGTGCGAAAGCCCGACCTTTTCAAGTGCGTCAAGGCTTAAACGGTGTCGCTCCTCAGCCCTCATGCCCCTGTAAACAAGGGGAAGTTCAACGTTTGCCTGTGCGGTAAGGCTTGAAATAAGGTTAAAGCCCTGAAAAATAAAGCCAATCTGCTTGTTCCTGATTTCGCTTAACTGGTCGTCGGTCATATGCGAAACATCCTCGCCGTCGAGGTAATAGCTTCCGCTTGTAGGCACGTCAAGAAGTCCGAGCATATTCATCAGCGTTGACTTTCCCGAGCCCGACTGACCGACAATTGCGACAAATTCGCCGCGGTCGATTTTAAGGCTAATGCCGTCAAGCGCACGAACTTCATTTTCGCCGGGATTGTAAATTTTGTAAATATCCTTTACCTCGATAAGACTCATTTTTTCACCGCCTTTAAGAGTATTTTATAGTAAGAGAAAGAATAAATCAATAAATATTTTATGAACTTTTGCCGATAATATAAACAAAAAGGAAACGGAGGCGGAAGATGAGTACTACAAAAAAGCAATACAAAAAGATGACCGAAGCGGCGACGCCCAATTCGCCGAAGCTTAAAAATCTGGTCAAGGCGTTTTTAATCGGCGGTACGGTATGCCTTATCGGTCAGGGCTTTATGTATGTGTTTGAAAGGCTCGGGCTTGACGAGGAGCAGACACGTGCACTGACAAGCTCAAGCCTGATTGTGATCACTGCGGTGCTGACGGGAATCGGCGTTTTTGACAAAATTGCAAAGCATGCCGGAGCGGGTACGATTGTCCCCATTACGGGCTTTGCAAATTCGGTTGTATCTCCTGCAATCGAGTTTAAGCCCGAGGGCAGGGTGCTCGGTACGGGTGCGAGAATTTTTTCAATCGCGGGACCGGTTATTGCATACGGCTGCACGGCGGCTTTTGTGTACGGGATTGTGTGCTATATATTTAAGCTTTATTAAACGAAAGGGACTGAAGCTTCGCCTCAGTCCCTTTTACAGTTAGTTTAAGAATCACCTGTCAATATTTCCGTTTAGGTACATATCCATATAGTACATATCGAAGGCGTCTACGGCACCGTCTCCGTCAAAGTCCGCCGCGCGGAAGTTCGCTGAACCGTCCGCCAGCGAATCCGTGCCCGAAACGACATTTTTCATTTTGTTGTAGTCGCCGTTTCGGTTGACGGCGTTGTCTGCGTTAACATCGCCCCAGCGGACAACAGTGTATTTTTTTGTACCTGAATTTGTGTTGTTGATTGTGACCGAGCCGCCGGTGGTGTTGCCCGAATAGCTGATTGTATAGTCGGAGGATGAAGCAAACTGACTGTTAAGAGTTGCATTTTTTGAAATGTACATAAAGCCGTTTACCGCGTCAAAGGTCGACTTAGTGTTCAGGTTAGGCAGCGCGCTTACATAGGAAACAGTGCTAAGCGTGGGGTAGGTAAGAGAAAAATCGCTGTCATATGCCTGCCCGGTAGGCTGGTGTGAGCCGGAGAAGGTATTATTTCCGAAATATGCGTCCAGGGAAGAGGAGCCTGCAAGGAAATAGTCGTAGAAGGTGTAGCTCTGGTCATCCCAGGTTACGTCCATACCGTACCAGTTTCCGTCGTCCATTTTGACATAATTCCATTTGTGTCCGCCCCCGTTTCCGAGTCCGACAATCGTAATGCAGGGAATAGCCTCTCTGTCGCAGATAAGCTTGAAAGCTTCGGCGTAGCCCTCGCAAACCGCAAGGAACGGAGAGTTGAAAACCGAAACGGGCTCGTGAGCTGTCGGGTTCATATTACTGTTGTTGTAATTCGGGTCGTATTCAACCATTGAGCAGATTGTATCGTGAATGGACTTTACCTTCTGATAACGGTTGTTGCCCGTAACCTTAAAGCTTGCTACAGAGTCAAGCAGGCTGTTGTAGTAATTACGGATTACCCCCCAGTTTGCATACGCTTCGGTGTTGAGCTCAATTTTAAGAGTGAGAACTCCTTGGAATTTGTTTCCTCTTTGCTTATATGAGAAGTTTGCGCCGTAAGCGCCTATCCAGAAAAATTCGGGGCGGTCCTCGCCGACAGCCGATAGGGCGGGAACTATGCAGTTGAACGCATTTTGGGCAAGTGCATCAAGCCCTGCCTGGTCGGTAAAATCCCAGCTTCCGTCGTCTTTTGTAATAATGATTTCAGCGGCGGCAGACGAGCTGTCGTTTGTAACAGCGTCAAGACCTCCGTGAGCCGCAACTACCTCGTTGTAGATTTCTCTCTGGACATCGGAAGTCAGCTGTGAGTAGAAGGTGTAGGGCGTGTCGGCGGGACTTATGGATTTTAAAAGTCTTCTGCCCGGGACCGAAGCCTCCTTCTTTTCTGCGGGAACGGTCGGCACGTCTTCGGGAAAACGAAGCGCCTCTCCGCCTTCAAAGGTGATTGTTTGGAAATCCGGCTCATATGCATAGGTGAAAAGAACAGTGCTCGGAAGCAGCATAAGAACAGCCAGAATTATGCTTGCAATTTTTCTCAGCATATTATCCCTCCGCTATCATTTATATATTAATTATATTTATTTATTTTAAAATTGTCAACGGACTGTAAAAAACCGATTAAAAAATACTGTAAAAATAATGCAAAATGATTGAAAAAAGTATTAAAAAGTGATATAAATATAATGTATAATTTTAACATTATTTTCTGACCTTCGGTCAGTTGAAAGGCGTGTGTTGGTTTTGGCTCTGGTTACAATGAAAAAGCTCCTCGATTATGCAGAAGAAAAGAATATTGCAGTCGGCGCTTTTTCCGTCGGTAATATGGAAATGGTTATGGGTGCCGTTAAGGCGGCGGAGGAGCTCGGTACTCCCATTATTCTGCAAATTGCGGAGGTCAGGCTTAAAAACTCTCCGCTTGAGCTTATGGGACCGATGATGCTTGCTGCGGCAAAAAACAGCAGCGTTGACATCGCCGTACACCTTGACCACGGTCTGAAGTTTGAAACCGTCAGGAAGGCGCTTGAGCTCGGCTTTACCTCGGTAATGTTTGACGGCTCGCTTTTACCGCTTGAGGAGAATATAGAACAGGTACACGCTGTCGTTGCAGAGGCTTACAAATACGGCGCTACCGTGGAGGCAGAGCTCGGTGTTGTAGGCGGAAACGAGGGCGAAGGCAAAAAGCACGAAATACTTTGTACACGTCCCGAGGACGCAGTCACCTTCTGCAGGGAAACGGGCGTTGATGCTCTTGCGGTGGCTATCGGCAACGCACACGGTAACTACCCTGTTCTTCCCGAGCTTCGCTTCGACGTGCTTGAGCAGATTCATTCCGCGGTAGATGTTCCCCTTGTTCTTCACGGAGGCACGGGAATAAGCGACGAACAGTTCCGGCATTCGATTAAACTCGGTGTCAGGAAAATCAACATTGCAACAGCGTCCTTTGACCGACTCGCTTTGTTTGCAAAGCAGTACTGCGACGGTAAGGAAAAGGCAAATTATTTTGAGCTTTCCGCCGCAGAGGTTCAGGGAGTATATGAAAACGTTAAAAGGCACATCAAGGTGTTCAGCTTTATAGATTAAAGGAGACTGTTATGAAATACATAGAATTTGACAACTCGAAAAAATACGACTTAATACTTCTGGGCAGAGTTGCGGTTGACCTTAACCCCGTTGACTATTACTGCCCGCTTAACGAAAGCACAACCTTTAAAAGATACCTTGGCGGCTCGCCTGCAAACATTGCGGTAGGGCTTGCAAGGCTCGGCAAAAAGGTTGGCTTTTTTGCGCGTGTGTCCGACGACCAGCTCGGCACATTTGTAACCGATTATTTTAAAAAAGAGGGTATTGATACCTCACATATCAAAAGGTGCGAAAACGGCGAGAAAATCGGTCTTACCTTTACCGAAATCAAATCCGAAACCGAAAGCTCAATTGTTATGTACCGCAACGTTGCCGCCGATTTAAAGCTCGACGTCTGCGACATTGACGAGGAATACATAAAGCAGGGCAAGGCTCTTCTTATTTCGGGCACTGCTCTTGCGGAAAGCCCCTCAAGGGAAGCCGCACTCAAGGCCGTTGCGCTTGCAAAGAAAAACAGAGTGCCGATTATTTTCGACATTGATTACCGTGAATACAACTGGAAAAACAGCGATGAAATTGCGATATACTATTCCTCCGTTGCAAGAGAGGCTGACATTATTCTCGGCTCCCGTGAGGAATACGACCTTACCCAGAAGCTTATCAAAGAGGGTATGGATGATATTGAAACCGCCAAATACTGGCACAATCAAAATGCAAAAATTGTTATTATCAAGCACGGCAAGGAGGGCTCAACCGCATATACCGATGACGGCGAAAGCTTCTCAATCAAGCCCTTCCCCGTCAAGCTTCTTAAATCCTTCGGCGGCGGCGACGGCTACGCAAGCGCCTTCCTTTACGGCGTTTTTGAAGGCTGGGACATAATCGACTGCCTTGAATTCGGCTCTGCTTCGGCTTCAATGCTTGTTGCCTCCCACGCCTGCTCAGAGGATATGCCCTCCGTTGAAGCGGTTAAGGACTTCATAAAGAAGGAAAAGGAAGAGTACGGCGAGCTGATTGCAAGAGTTTGATTTTGACCGTTTTGGTATTCCGTTTGAATGCATTACTGCACAGCTTTGAATTTCGGAATAGAAGCACATAATTAATAACAAAAAAATGAAAAGATTTATAAAATCAAAAGCTATACGGCGCATAGTTTGTATTATACTTTGTCTTGCAGTGCTCACGGCAGTGTTTTCGGTCTGCGTTAATGCATATATGATTTCATTTTCGAAAAAGTATATCGTCAGCTTTGACGCACTCCCGTTGGAGAGCTACGACTGTATTATGATACTCGGTGCGGGACTTTGGAGCGGCGAACCTTCGCCTATGCTCCGTGAGAGACTTGACTTCGGGCTGAAGGCGCTTGACACAGGCTGCAGCGAAAGGCTTCTGATGTCGGGCGACCACGGCACAAAAAGCTATGACGAAGTAAACACAATGAAGGACTATGCCGCCGAAAGGGGAGTAGAGCCTGACTTTATATTTATGGATCATGCAGGCTTTTCCACTTATGAGTCGATGTACCGCGCAAGGGATATTTTCAAGGTTGAAAGGGTGCTTATTGTCACCCAGAAATATCACCTTTACAGGGCGGTATATGACGCACGCAAGCTCGGCATTGACGCATACGGCTTTGCCGCAGAGGAATTGCTTTATCCGTTTACCAACGACGTCCGTGAGGCGGTTGCACGCGTAAAGGATTTTCTTTGGTGCATTGTTAAGCCCGAGCCGACCTACCTCGGAGATGCTGTTCCGATAATGAGCAGTCTCGGCTCGCAGACGGATGACAGAAAATAATTTTAAGGGTGATAAATATGTACGAAAGACCTCAATTTAATGAGCAAAATGAAAAAACGCTCTGTCAGATGGGCGGCAAAAATGCCGATATGCTGATGGACATCAAGGTTAAAATTCTCAAAAAAGGCGAAAGCCTTACACTGTGTGAGAAGGATAACGAAACCGCAGTATTGTTGATGCAGGGCGATGTTGATTTCTCCTTTGACGGAAAAACCGAAAACGCAAAGCGTCGTTCTCCGTTCCTTGACAAGGCAACGGCAATTCATTTTTCAAAAAATAACGAGGTGACCTTGAAAGCAAATGAGGATTCAAGGCTCGTTATCCAACAGACCGACAATAAAAACGATTTCGGTATTCATTTCTATACTCCCGATGACCTGATGATTCAGCACTTCGGCGCAGACCAGTGGGACGGCACTGCCGACAGGCAGGTGCTTACGGTTTTTGACTATGAGTCGGCTCCCTACTCCAATCTTGTTCTCGGCGAGGTCTTCCACAAACCGGGCTGCTGGACAAGCTACCCTCCGCATTATCACCCTCAGCCTGAGGTTTATTACTATGAGTTTGAGAAGCCGCAGGGCTTCGGCGTAGGCTTTAACGGCGATGACTGCTACAAGGTTGAGGACGGCGGATGCCTTTGCATCACCCCGATGCACACTCATCAGCAGGCGGCGGCTCCCGGATATAAAATGTGTTATGTATGGATGATACGCCATCTCGACGGCGACCCGTGGAGAAAAACAAGAATAGACGCACCGGAGCACAAATGGCTCCTTGAAGAATAAAAAATGAGGTGAAGAAATGGCAAAAATGACTATGGCTCAGGCACTCGTTAAATTCCTTGACAATCAGTACGTCTCCTTCGACGGTAAGGAAACCAAGTTTGTAGACGGTATATTTACCGTTTTCGGACACGGTATTGTTCTCGGACTCGGAGAGGCGCTTGACTCCGACAAAGGCGGACTTAAGGTATATCAGGGTAAAAATGAGCAGGGTATGGCTCATGTGGCGGCTTCGTTTGCAAAGATGAACAACCGCAGAAAGATAATTGCCTGCTCGTCGTCAATCGGACCCGGCTCTGCAAATATGATTACCGCCGCCGCAACCGCAACGGTTAACCATATTCCGCTTCTGCTTTTCCCTGCAGACGCTTTTGCAACACGTCAGCCCGACCCTGTGCTTCAGCAGTTTGAACAGGTAAATTCACTTGCTACAACCACCAACGACGCCTATAAGGCGGTTACAAGATATTGGGACCGTATTCAGCGCCCCGAGCAGCTTATGAGCGCTATGCTTAACGCTATGAGAGTGCTTACGGACACTGCCGAAACGGGAGCTGTCGCAATAAGCCTGTGCCAGGACGTTGAGGGTGAAAGCTATGACTATCCGGACTCCTTCTTCAAAAAGAGAGTGCATAAAATTACAAGAATGCCCGCAAGCGAGGACGAGGTAAACGATATTGCCGAAATCGTGGCGGGCGCCAAGAAACCGCTCGTTATTTGCGGCGGCGGAGTAAGATACTCCGAAGCAGGCGAAGCGCTTGAGGAGTTTTGTGCAAGGTTCAACATTCCCTTTGCCGAAACCCAGTCGGGCAAAACCGCCTGCCTTTCCTCCGACGAATATAATCTCGGCGGACTCGGCGTTACGGGCAACTCGGCAGGTAACGACATTGCAAAAGAGGCTGATGTCATAATCGGTATCGGCACACGCTTCTCCGACTTTACGACCGCATCCAAGAGCCTTTTCAGGGATGACGCAAAGTTTGTAACAATTAACACCTCACGCTTTGACGCATACAAGCTCGACGCAGTTAAGCTTGTCGCAGATGCAAAGCTCGGTATAGAGGCGCTCGGCGAAGCGCTTGCACACAAGGGTTATAAATCGGCTTATACCGACGAGATCAAGGCCGCGCGTGACGGTTGGGAAAAGGAAATGCAATTCCTTTCGGATTACCGCTACGACGAAAGCTTCAAGCCGCTTATTGCCGCAGGCGACGAGAGGACTATTCCCGAATTTGCCGAAAAGCTCGGCGTTATTACCCAGACCGCCGCAGTTGCTTTAATCAGAAAGCTTATTCCCGACGATGCTCTTTGCACTGCCGCCGCAGGCTCGCTGCCCGGCGACCTTCAGAGAATGTGGACCTCGGACAGCCGTTACTCCTACAATATGGAATACGGTTATTCCTGCATGGGCTATGAAATTGCCGGCGCGCTCGGCTCAAAGCTTGCAAAGCCCGAATGTGAGTCATATGCAATGTGCGGCGACGGAAGCTATCTTATGCTTCACTCCGAGCTTGTAACCAGCCTTCAGGAGCATAAAAAGATTAACGTAATGCTCTTTGACAATGCAAGCTTCGGTTGTATCAACAACCTCGAAATGTCAAACGGTATCGGTAACCTCGCTACGGAATTCCGTTACAGGGATGGCGACGGAAATCTGCTCGGCGACCTTCTCGAAATCGACTATGCAAAGGCGGCTTCGGGCTACGGAGTAAAAACCTATACCGCAAGAACAATGGAGGAGCTTGAGGCGGCAATCAAGGATTCGCTCAAGCAGGAGGTTTCGACTCTTATCGACATCAAGGTGCTTCCCAAGACCATGACCGACGGCTACGGCGCATGGTGGCATGTGGGAGTTCCCTCGGTTTCGAAAAACGAAAAGGTAAATAAAGCCTTTGACGCAAAAGAAGAAAACAGGTCAAAGGCAAGAAAATATTAAGGAGAAAAAATATGCTGGACAAAAACAAGGTTAAGCTCGGTATTGCTCCGATAGCTTGGACAAACGACGATATGCCCGATTTAGGCGCCGAAAACACCTTTGAGCAGTGCATTTCCGAAATGGCTCTTGCAGGCTTTACAGGCTGTGAGGTCGGAAACAAGTATCCCAGAGATACTGCGGTGCTTAAAAAGGCTCTCAGCCTCAGAGGCATGGAAATTTGTAACGCATGGTTCTCTTCCTTCCTTACCACAAAGCCGTATGAGGAAGTTGAAAAGGACTTTATTGAGCACATCACTTTTTTAAAGGAGATGGGTGCGAAGGTAGTCGGTATTTCCGAGCAGGGTCACTCAATCCAGGGCACTGACAAGGCTATCTTTGAAGAAAAATATATTATGAACGATGACGAATGGGAGCTTCTTTGCACGGGCATTAACAAGCTCGGTAAGGTCGCAAAGGATATGGGCATTAAGCTCTGCTTCCACCATCATATGGGTACAGTTATACAGACCGAGGCGGAAATTGACAGAATGATGGAAAACACGGACCCCGAGCTTTTCGGACTTTTGTTTGACTCCGGTCACCTTGCATATTGCGGTGAGGATTATATGTCTGTTCTTACAAAGTACGCCGACCGTATCCGCCATGTACATTTAAAGGATATCCGTCCCGAAGTAGTGGCGAAGGTTAAGGAAAACCATTGGAGCTTCCTTCAGGGCGTAAGAGCCGGCGCCTTTACCGTGCCCGGCGACGGCGGTATTGACTTCGGTCCGATTTTTGACGTGCTTGAAAAGACGGGCTATGAGGGCTATGTACTTGTTGAAGCGGAGCAGGATCCTGCAATTGCCAACCCGTTTGAGTATGCTCTCAAGGCAAGAAAATACATCAGAGAAAAAGCAGGCTTATAATCAGTAAATAATCCGAAAGGGGATAACTATAATGGCAGTTGAAAAACTCAAATATTTTGTAAACGGAGAATTCCGTGATTCCAAAACAGACACATGGTACGACCTTCACAACCCTTCAACGGGTGAGGTTACGGGTCAGGCGCCCTGCTGTACAAACGACGAGGTGCTTGAGGCAATCGAAGCGGCAAAGGCGGCTTACCCCGGCTGGCGCGCAGTGCCGGCGATCAAGAGAGCGCAGATTCTCTATAAAATCAGAGATTTAATTATTGAGCATATGGAAGAGCTGACCATGTCCGTTGCCTGTGAAAACGGCAAGGTATGGGGCGAGGCAGAGGGCGACGTGCTCAAGGCAAAGGAAGGCACGGAGCTTGCTACTCAGGTTCCCTCGCTTATGATGGGCGAAAGCATTATGGACGCCTCCAACGGTTATGATACGGTTAAATACCGTGAACCGCTCGGCGTATTCGCAGGTATTGTTCCGGTTAACTTCCCTGCAATGATTCCGTTCGGCTGGATGGCTCCGACCTGCATCGCTTGCGGCAATACAATGGTATTAAAGGCAGCCTCGCTTACACCTAAAACCGCTATGCTCTTTGCAAAGATTTATAAGGAAGCAGGCGTTCCCGACGGCGTAATAAATATTGTTACCTGCTCAAGGAACGAAATCAACACGATACTGGACCACCCCGATGTTAAGGGCATTACCTTTGTCGGTTCCACACCCGTAGGTCTTAAAATTTACCAGAGAGCAGCGGCCGCAGGCAAACGCTGCCAGGCGCTTTGTCAGGCAAAGAACCACGCTCTTGTTATGGCTGACTGTGCTCTTGAGAGAACTGTCGCCGGCGTTATCAACTCTGCTTACGGATGTGCAGGTCAGCGTTGTATGGCTCTTTCCTGCTGTGTTGTTGAAGAGGCAATCGCCGACAGGTTTGTTGCCGAGCTTAAAAAGCAGGCGCAGAACATCAAGGTCGGCCCCGCATGGCTTAAGGACTCAAAGCTCGGACCGATTACATATGAAAAGCACTACAAGGAGGTTATCGCCGACATCGACAAGGGCGTAGCCGAGGGCGCTGAGCTTGTACTCGACGGCAGAAACTGTGTCGTTGAAGGCTATGAAAACGGCTATTTCGTCGGACCGACAATTTTTGACAAGGTTACAGAGGATATGACTATCGGCAGAGATGAAGTGTTCGGACCCGTTCTTTGCATCAAACGTTGCAAGAACTTTGAGGAAGGTCTCAAAATAATGAACGACAATCCGTATGCAAACGGCTCGGTTATCTACACTCAGTCGGGCTATTTCGCACGTCAGTTCGCACGCTACACAGACGGCGGTCAGGTCGGCATTAACGTCGGTATTCCCGTACCCGTCGGCTTCTTCCCGTTCTCGGGTCACAAGCAGTCCTTCTTCGGCGACCTTCACTGCTTAGGTAAGGACGCATACCGCTTCTTTACCGAGTCAAAGGCGGTTACCACTCACTGGTTTGACGAAGAAGAGAAAACATCCACAAATGTTTCCACTTGGGACGGAACAATTTAACAGGAGGAATAATATGTTAAAAATAGGCATTATCGGTGCGGGACGCATCGGCAAGGTTCATCTTGAATCCATTTCTTATCACGTTAAAAACGCAACCGTAGTTGCTGTTGCGGACCCCTTTATGAATGATGAAACAAGGGCGTTTATTGAAGGCTTCGGCGTTGAAAAGATTTATACCGATTATAAGGAAATACTTAACGACTCCGAAATCGATGCAGTTCTTGTCTGCTCATCGACCGACACTCATGCTTCTATTTCAATTGAGGCCATCAACGCAGGCAAACACGTTTTCTGCGAAAAGCCCGTTGACCATTCCGTAGCCAAGATTCAGGCAGTTGCCGACGCACTGGCAGCGCACCCCGAAATCAAATTCCAGGTTGGCTTCAACCGCCGTTTTGACCACAACTTCGCCGCAATCCGCAAGGCATATGACGAGGGCAAAATCGGCGAGGCTCATATCCTTAAAATCACTTCACGCGATCCCGAGCCCCCGAACCCGAAGTATATTGCGGTTTCCGGCGGTATCTTCCTGGACATGACAATTCACGATTTTGATATGGCATGCTTCCTTACAAACAGTGATGTGGAGGAGCTTTACGTTAATTCGGCAGTCCTTGTCGACCCCGCAATCGGTGAGCAGGGAGATGTTGACACTGCTATTATTACAATGAAAATGGCAAACGGCGCTCTTGCGGTTATCGACAATTCACGCCGTGCGGCTTACGGTTATGACCAGCGCGCCGAGCTCTTCGGCTCAAAGGGTATGGTAGCCACCTCAAATGACACCCTTTCATCTGCAGTAATTGCCGATGAAAACGGCGTTACCGGTGAAAAGCCTCTGTTCTTCTTCCTTGAAAGATATATGGGCTCCTTCTCCGAGGAGATGCGTCAGTTCGTTGATGCCTGCGAAAAGGGCACCGATGTTCCCGTAGGCATTCACGCAGGAATGCAGTCTGTTAAAATCGGTCTTGCCGCAAAAAAGTCGGTCGCCGAGCACAGACCCGTTAAGCTTTCCGAGATTCAGTAATTTAATCAGATAACAAGGGGCTGTTTTACAGCCCCTGTTTTTAAGGAGAAGCAATGAAAATACACTTTATGGGTAAATACAACGGCGATGAGGATTCCTTGCCCCATCTGCCGCACAGACCCGGTGCCGTGGCTTTTAAGGAACCGGATTCAAAAAGCTTTGCAATTATACTGAACATTGTAAGCATTGTGGTTTTTATTCCGCTTATTCTGTTTTTGTTCTTTTATGCCGAGCCTTTTAATATCAGCAAGTTCTTTATAGGCTCGCTTATTTCCGTTGCGGCAATGTTTCCGCACGAAATACTGCATGCGCTTTGCTTTAAAGAGGATGCATATATATACAACAATCTTAAAAAAGGTATGCTCTTTGTTGTAGGTCCCGAGGATATGACCAAGTCGCGGTTTATCCTTATGGCGCTTTTGCCGAATGTTGTATTCGGCTTTATACCTTTTGTGATTTTTCTTATTTTTCCGTCGTTTTTGATACTCGGTTCCCTGGGCGCAATTGCAATTGCCGAGGGGGTGGGCGATTATATGAATGTGTTCAACGCATTGACACAAATGCCGAAAGGCGCGAAGACATATCTGTATAAATTTCACTCCTTCTGGTATCTGCCGTGATTTTTAATAACAAAATCAGGCTTGTTTATTGACATATTGAATACTACCAATTATAATTAATTATTGAATTATATTGAATACAGGTGATTTTATGCTTTGTGACCAGTTAAAGTATGTACGAAAGGCGAATAAGTTTACACAGCAGCAGGTTGCGGATGCCATTAACATTGAGCGTTCCACATATGCTTCCTATGAAACGGGAAGAAACAGACCGGATGTGAATACACTTTCAAGCTTTGCAAAAACCTTCGGAGTTACGGTTGACTTTATTGTAAACCTTGATACCTCCGTGCCGATGTCCGATATTAAGAAAAAATATGACAGCGGCATCAACAAAAAACAGATGGTATTAAGCCAGCTTAATTCCGATGAGAAAAACATAATTGCTTATTTCCGCAATTGCTCAAAGCAGGAAAAGCAGGAAATACTTGATCTGATTTCTAAAAAGAAATAAAAAAGGATAATAAAAAAAAGACCCCTTGGTGCAGAATATACATCAAGGGGAATTTTCATGCCGGGAAGTTACAGGACATAAGTGATTATGAAAATGAAACTGATATCTTTGGGTAAACAGTATCATATCTTACAGCCTCTTTCAAGTGTTATGGTACAACACAGAGCTGTTAATCTTTAGGATGGGCATATCATTTATCGACCGGCAGGACTTTACCTTTTTTCTTAAAATTTGAGTAGAATATACTCCATTCGCCGTAAATGATTTTTCGTCTTTTGTTTAGCCGTATTAAATTCTTCTTTCTTCGGCTCGTTCGGATGTTAACCATGTTTGCAGTTTTTGTCAAATCATTTCGGAAAAATTATTCAAAGCAGACATTACGATGTGCTATTATTCGCTATAAGAAAAACCGCCTTCTAAAAAAGAAAGCGGTTATCATTTGAATTAAAACAGAATATCATTTAGCATATTTGGATTTATACTCTTCTCCCCAAGTCCACAGGCTGTCAAGAATCGGCTTCAAGGTTATTCCGAGCTCGGACAATTCATATTCCACTCTCGGCGGTACCTCTGCATAAACAGTACGGATAACCAAGCCGTCCGCTTCCATTTCGCGTAGTTGAGAAGTCAACACCTTTTGCGATACGGAGCCGACGGAGCGTTTTAGCTCACCGAAGCGCTTTTTGCCGTCAATTAAATCCCTTAAAATTAACACCTTTCACTTACTGCCAATCAGTGTTAGGGTTGTTTCAACGGGGCAGGCAGGGAGAGAATTGATGTCTGTCTTTGCTTCCATTTCATTTTCCTCCAAAAAAAATTTCAGCCGAAAAGCCGCGTAAACACGCAATAGTTACTTTTTGGTAACTACGGCACTTTATTGTGCTTACTTTACAAAGTATACCACGAGCGTTACAATTTAGTCAAGAACAGAGGGAAGCCTCCCATAATGTTCAAAACGCAACGCAAATTGTTTTTGCCGTGCACTTATGCTATAATAAAGACGGTGATAAAATGACTCAGAGAGAAAGATTGTTGTTTTTAACAAAGCATCTTATCGGCGAAAGTGACAGGTATAATACGATTGAAATACCTTCATCAGAGAAGGAACTGTTTATGCTTTACCGTTCGCTTGTCAATGTGCGTATGCCGAATACGATTGACGAAGAATATTTAAGGGTTGAGGATGAATATCTTGAAAACCTTATTGAGGAAAACGGTATAACAAGGGTTGAGGATTTAACCGAATCAGAGCCCGATATTTTTCTTTGGCAAGGTGATATTACCACACTGCGATGTGACGCAATCGTTAACGCCGCAAACTCACAAATGCTTGGCTGTTTTGTTCCCTGCCACACCTGTATAGATAACTGTATTCACACATTTTCAGGCATAAGACTGAGGATGAAATGCGACGAGATTATGAAAAAACAGGGGCACGAAGAGCCAACGGGCACTGCAAAAATCACACCTGCTTACAACCTGCCGTGTAAGTACGTTCTCCATACTGTCGGACCTATTGTAAACGGAGAACTTACCGAAAACAATTGTATTCAACTGGAAAGCTGCTATCGTTCCTGCCTTGAACTTGCGGAAAAACACGGAATAAAAAGCATTGCCTTTTGCTGTATTTCAACGGGCGTTTTCGGATTCCCGCAAAAAGAGGCGGCTGAAATTGCAGTCAAAACCGTAAGACGCTGTAAGTCTGAAACAAAAAGTGGTATAAAGGTTATTTTCAATGTTTTTAAGGATGAGGACAGAATAATTTATGAAAACATACTCGGATAAAATAAAAGAGATTAAAGGGCTGATTGACGGTGCGGACGCCGTGTTTATCGGCGCAGGCGCAGGGCTTTCCACCGCCGCAGGATTTATTTATTCCGGCGAGCGTTTTGACAAATATTTTTCCGATTTTAAGGAAAAGTACGGCTTCGATAATATGTACTACGGCGGTTTCATTATGGCGAAGTACAGTCCCGAGGAGCTTTGGGCGTTCTGGGCAAGAAACATTTATATCAACCGCTATATGCCGATTCCGAAGGATACCTATCAAAAGCTGTTTAAACTTGTAAAGGACAAGGATTATTTTGTCCTTACCACCAATGTCGACCACTGCTTTCAGCGAGCGGGCTTTGATAAGAAGCGCTTATTCTATACACAGGGCGATTACGGGCTGTTTCAGTGCAGCGAGCCTTGCCATCAGCAGACTTATGACAACGAAGAGATTGTCAAAAAGATGTATGAAGCCGAAAAGGATATGAAAATTCCGACGGAGCTTGTTCCGAAGTGTCCCGTCTGCGGCAAGCCGATGACAATGAATCTTCGCTCGGACGATAAATTCGTTCAGGACGAGGGCTGGTATGTCGCCTACAATCAGTACGAGGATTTTATCCGCCGCCATGAGGGAATGAAAATCGTTTATCTTGAACTCGGCGTAGGCTACAACACGCCCGTTATCATAAAATATCCGTTTTGGAAATGGACGGCACAGAATGAAAAAGCCACCTATGTTTGCATTAACTTAGGCGAAGCGGACGCACCGACGGAAATCAAAAAGCAGTCAATCTGCATTGACGGCGATATTAATACCGTGCTTGAGGATTTACAAAAATGAACTATCTTGAATACCTCGTAGGCGAAATACACTCAACCATAGCAGCAACCGTGGATGAAAACGGCTTGCCCGTTACCTGCGCCGTGGATATGATGGATGCGGACGAAAACGGTTTATATTTTCTTACGGCAAAGGGCAAAAACTTTTATAAACGATTGGTGCAAAGCGGTTATCTTTCATTGACGGCACTTAAAGGCGAAAGCACCTTGACGAGCGTTGCCGTATCCGTCAGAGGAAAGGTAAAGGAAATCGGCAGCGAAAGACTGCCTGTTCTCCTTGAAAAAAATCCGTATATGCTTGAGATTTATCCGACAGAGGAATCAAGACAAGCGCTGACCGTTTTTCAGCTCTACGAGGGCGAAGGCGAATGGTTTGACCTTTCCAAAAAGCCGATTGAAAGAGCAGGCTTTACCTTTGGCGGTGCCGAGCAAACACAGGAGGGATACTTCATTAATGACAGCTGTATCGGCTGTCAGACCTGCGGCACCGTCTGCCCTCAAAACTGTATTGATTTCAGCAACATTCCCGCCGTTATCAGTCAGAGCAACTGCCTTCACTGCGGGAACTGTCAATCCGTATGTCCTGTCGGTGCGGTTGTGACAAAGAATTGAACCCGACAAATTCTGATTTGTCGAATTGTCAGCACCTTGCAAATGCAGGGTGCTTTGTCATTTTTACGTTTTTCACAGTGCCGATAATTGCAACACTCCGTTAAGAATTTTGACATAAGGCTTCTTGCTTAGGCACGGCTTGCGTAACGCAAACTGCCTCGAAGTCGGGCAGAAGTCCGTGCCCGGTTTACAGAATAGGATTAGATGCTCATATTGACTTTTAAAGGAAAAAGTAGTATTATAGTTAGCGTAAGCTAACTGCAAACCAAGTCATTTAAGAATTAGCTTTAATTTTTTTGGTATTCGGTTAGCGTTTGCTAACCGAATATTTGCGCTGAAAGTGAGGTTCGCTATAAAAATGGAAAGGTATCACATTGAAAAGAACAGCGTTCAGGAAACGATTGTAATTCCGCTTTACGGCAGAAAGCTCTGCACCGAGCTTTTTCCGAATCTGTTTGAGGACAGAAAAGCAGTTGAGCTGATTGACAGAATTGATTATGATTTCTCGGAGCTTGAAAAAAGAGCAAAAAGCACAACTTACCGTTTCGGCGCATTGGAGGTAGCGATGCGTGAAAATGACCTTATGATTGAGGCAAAAAACTACCTCAAAGAGCATCCTCAGGCGGCAATAGTCAATCTCGGCTGCGGACTAGACCAGACCGCCGAAAACTGCGATAACGGACAGTGCCGTATTTATAATATTGATCTGCCGGATGTTATTGATGTTCGTAATACTCTTCTGCCCGAAAGTGAAAGAGTAAAAAACATAGCCGCCGACCTCAACGACTTTTCGTGGTTTGACAAAATCAACGCCGAAAACGGCGTGTGCTTTATAGCGGCGGGCGTTTTCTATTATTTCAGAAAGGACGATATTAAAAAGCTGTTTAACGCTATGGCAAGGCGCTTCCCGGGCGGTAAGCTTTGCTTTGACGCGGCAAACGAACGAGCCGTAAAAATAATGCTCAAAACCTGGGTTAAGGAGGCAGGCATTACAAGCATAGCCGACTATTTCAGCGTGAACAGTATTGAAAACGATATTTCGCCGTGGCTTAAAAATGCGGCTGTCAGTTCAAAGGGTTATATGCTCGGCTACAATAATCTGAAGGACAAATCCGTTCCGTCTCTCTTCAGGCTTATGTCAAAGCTCGGCGACGGCTTTATGAAAATGCAGATAGTAAGAATTGATTTTGAGAGGTAAAATATGGGAATTCTGAAAAAATATTTTAACCAGACAAGAAAACCCGAGGGCTTTCTCGGCAAGATGATGGTAAACGGAATGAACGGCGGACACGCAAAACTGGCTGATTGGGGTATGTCTTTTCTTAAAGAAGTTAATCCCGAATCTGCAGTTGACCTCGGCTGCGGCGGAGGAAGGAATGCAGGAGAACTAATGAATAAATATCCTCACTCAAAGGTTACCGCCATCGATTACTCCGAGGTTTCGGTTGAGAAGGCAAGAGAATACAACAAGGACATGATTTCGTCGGGCAGATGCAAGGTGCTTCAGGGCGATGTTTCAAAGCTGGCGCTTGACAGCGATTCGTTTGAGCTTGCCACGGCATTTGAAACGGTGTATTTCTGGGGCGACCTTGAGAAGTGCTTTTCCGAGGTCCGCAGAGTGCTTAAGGACGGCGGCACGTTCTTAATCTGCAACGAATCCGACGGAAAGGACGAAACAAGTCTGAAATTTGAAAAGATAATTGACGGTATGAAATGCTATACTCCCGAACAGCTGACAGCCGTCCTGAAATCCGTCGGTTTCACTTCAGTTCAGTCTGGGCATCATCCTTCAAAACCGTGGATTACGGTAACAGCAAAAAAATAATCACATACTTGCATACAGAATTGTTTACTGAGACAGAAAGGAGCAAATATGAATCTGCCGAATGATTCTTTTCTTCTTTTGAGCGCAGTTAATACAAAGCTCAGGGATTATTATTCAAACCTTGATATACTGTGCGACGACCTCGGTGAGAATCGCACGGAGCTTGAAGAAAAACCGGCTGACATCGGCTATTACTACGGTGAACAGCTCAATCAGTTTGTTGCGCGTTAAGGGTTAAGTCAAGTTTTTTTGTGAGGTGAAAATATGAAATATATCGGTATGCCTGCCGGCATGTGGCTTCTGTTTAAAAATTCCTTTGAAGACAAACTCGTTACGGTTCTGGGCTTTGATAATGAAACGGCAAAAGCTGTTTCACTTAAAGCAAAACCGAAGTATAAGGAAATTATTTCAAAGCTACCGGAATTTGAAAAAAATGACCGCTTCAAGATGAATATCGTCAACTGTGCTATGGTTGTCGCTTTCTTTTTGCAAATGGATGAAAAGCCAAGCGTGGAACTGCTGACCGATTATTATGCAAAGGCAATGATGACAAAGCCGATGAAATGGTTTTGCAGAATGGGCGGTAAAAACAAGTTTTCCAAAAAAGATATTGACGGTATGAAAAAGACCGCCGCACTCAAAGCTGCCGACAGAAATCCCTATTCTTGGAATATGGATTTTTACCCGTATGATGACGGCAGCGGCTACGAAGCAAGGTTTTCAAGCTGCGGAATATGTAAGCTTATGAAGGAGTACGGCATATATGAATTAACGCCTGCCCTTTGTCATCTTGATTACACCATGACAGATGCGAGCGGCACAGCGGAATTTGTAAGGGATTACACTCTCGCATCGGGCGGACCGTACTGCGATTGCGGATATAAAAAGAAGGTGTAAAAATGAGTAATGACAGAAAAAGCGAAATAAAAAGCGCCTATAAAAGTCTCGGAAAGGTACACGGGTTTTATGACGGTATGATGACAGGCTCAAACGCTGTCGGCAGATTTATGGATAAAGCCGTGTGGAATATGACTCATGACGAGGTACTTGAATACCAGTCGGAGGCATTTGCGGCAATTCCGAAGGATTTTAACGGCAAACTGCTTGAAGTCCCCGTCGGCACGGGAGTTCTTTCAATGCCCGTTTTCAAAACCTTGCCGGATGCTGATATTACCTGCCTTGACTATTCCGAAAAAATGATGGAATCAGCGCAAAGCCGTGCAAATGAAATGCAAATAAAAAACATCACCTTTTTGCAGGGTGATGTCGGTCAGTTGCCTTTTGAAAACGAATACTTTGATGCCGTTGTATCTCTTAACGGCTTTCACGCTTTTCCCGATAAGGAAGCTGCATTTTCAGAAACCTGCAGAGTGCTGAAAAAAGGCGGTATTTTCTGCGGCTGCTTTTATGTTGAAAAAGCAAATGCGCATACCGATAGAATTATTAAAAGCATTTATGTTAAGAAGGGCTTTTTCACTCCGCCGTTTGAAACGGTTGACAGTCTCAGAGAAAGGCTTGGAAATACGTACAGCGGCGTAACTGTCGACAATGTCAAGAGCATTGCATATTTCAGGTGTGTGAAGTGATATGAAGGATAAACTTCCTGTTTACGGTGTCGGTCCGATTTACGGCATCGGCATCTCGGCAATAAGCGTTTTAATGATAATTCTCGCAAAAACACTTTTTAAATCGGGCAGTATTGCAGGGCTTAAAATCCCGTTTCTCATACTCGGAATAATCTTTATTCTCAGCGGTGTCGCCGTGTGGATTTCTGCAGTAATAATCGCAAAAATCGATGACGGTATCAAATCGAATACCCTTGTAACCCACGGCATTTATGCGTATTGCCGCAATCCGATTTACACGGCGGTTACGTTCGTGAATGTCGGAGCATTGCTTATTGCGAATAATCTATGGCTTCTTATTTTGCCGTTTGGTTATTGGGTGTTTCTGACGGTGCTGATGAAGCACACCGAGGAGAAATGGCTTCTCGATATGTTTGGTCGGCAGTACACGGATTACTGCAAAACCGTCAACCGCTGCATCCCGTGGAAGAGTAAGAAGAGATAACACGAAACAAGCTGAAAATGAAAAAGTATAATCATAACCCTCGAAGGATTTTTCCCTCGGGGTTTAGCTTTAACCGTGAGTCCAAGCATCGCCTGAAGGCGTCTTGTTTCGGCAAGCCGAAAGACCGGGCAGAAGCCCGTGCC
Source organism: Clostridia bacterium (assembly GCA_017438845.1). GTDB lineage: Bacteria > Bacillota > Clostridia > Oscillospirales > Acutalibacteraceae > Fimenecus. Next base: position 68,087 of record JAFRUO010000020.1, read on the forward strand.
CACTGATTAGTCCTATAATGTGGACTTTAATATCTTACGAGCCTTTTAAGGCTCGTTTTTTTATTGACTTAAACTGTCCGAAATGTTAGAATGAAAATGCCAATCAATTCAAATGAATAATTATACCTATAACGAGGCAAGCTGTTTTTATCAACCCGATAAAAACACTTTGCTCTATTCTGCTTGCCGTTATAGGTAAAACATGAATTGATTGGCGTCAAAGGAGTAATGTGTTTTTTGCGTGTCACTCCGGTGGCGCGCTTTTTTTATTTTTATCGGGAGTGATATTATGCCAAAGAAAAACGATACTCTGTCTGAAGCAAAAACCAAAAAGAGTGATGAATTCTATACACAATTTGAAGATATTCAGCGTGAGGTGAATGCATATTTAGAATATAATCCAGACACTTTCAAGGGAAAGACAGTATTACTGCCTTGTGATGATCCTGAATGGAGTAACTTTACACGCTTTTTTGCACAAAACTTTGATATCCTTGGTTTGAAAAAACTAATAAGCACAAGTTATGCCACAGAAAGCAAAAAGTTACATGAAAGCGTTCAGATTTCTTTTGACGACTTCCTTACTGATTTTGAAAAGAACTCACCTAATTATGATGAGGATACTTCAAAAGTATGCGGAAAGATTTTTATTTTAGAAAAAGATATTAACAATTCCGGGCGAATAGACCTTAATGATTTACAATGGGAATATCTTGAGGGCGATGGTGATTTTAGAAGCGAAGAGGTAACAAAACTCCGTGATGAGGCGGATATTATTGTAACAAACCCTCCATTCTCATTATTTCGGGAATTTCTTGCTTGGATTATGCAAGCTAAAAAGAAATTTTTGATAATTGGAAATGTTAATGCTATAAGTTATAAAGAAACTTTTCCTTTAATTAAAAACAATAGTGTTTGGCTTGGAGAGAGTATTCACAGTGGGGACCGAGAATTTGGGGTGCCTAGCACATACCCTTTAGAAGCTGCTGGATATAGAGTTGATGAAAAAGGAAATAAATTCATTCGAGTTAAAGGTGTACGGTGGTTTACTAATCTAGATCATGGTAGGCGACATCAGCCTATCTCTTTGATGACAATGGCAGATAATGTTAAATACAGTTCTCATAAAGAGATAAAGGAAAATGGATATCAAAAATATGATAACTATGATGCAATTGAAATACCCTATTCCGATGCCATACCAAGTGATTATTTTGGAATAATGGGTGTTCCAATAACATTTATTGATAAGTATTGTCCCGAACAATTTGAAATACTAGGAATGGAATCATCAGCAGGTTATAATGCGGATATTGTTGGAATTCCTGTTTTAATGACAGGTGATGCCAGACCTACTATAAACGGAAAAACAACTTATGCAAGAATTTTTATTAGGAAAAAGGTGATTTAGTGAATACATATTTGAATACAGAAATAACCATTGAAGAAATATGTGAAGGCTTTGTCTATAACGAATATGAGGGCAAAGGACTTTTTGGACTTGCAGGCAAACTGACAATTCAGCCCGAATATCAGCGTAATTATATTTATGCTGACGGTAAGAAAGATGTTGCCGTTATAGAATCAATCTTAAAAGGATATCCAATCGGTCTGATATATTTTACAAAGGTTGCGGAAGATAAATACGAGGTGCTTGACGGTCAACAGAGAATTACAAGTATAGGTCGCTTCTTAACCAACAAATTTCCTATTGTTGACCAAAACGGAGTTCAACAGTATTTCAGAGGATTGGCTGATGACCTGAAAGCTAAAATACTAAATACAAAACTTACTGTTTATGAATGCAGCGGAACAGAAAGCGAAATCAAGGAGTGGTTCAGAACAATAAACATTGTCGGCGTTCCTCTTAATGAGCAGGAGCTGATGAATGCAATTTACTCAGGTCCATTTGTTACACTTGCAAAAGCAGAATTCAGTAACAGTCAGAACGCTAATATTCAAAAATGGTCTGCTTATATCAAAGGCGATGTTAAAAGACAGGATTATCTTCATACTGCTTTGGAGTGGGTTAGCAAAGGCAATATTGACGATTATATGAGCCGCCATAGATTCGATGATAATATAAATGAATTAACAACATATTTTAATAGCGTTATTGATTGGATTTCAAGCGTTTTTCAGGATGTTGAAAGTGAAATGCGTGGCTTGAATTGGGGTGAGCTTTATGAAAAATATCATGCTAATGCCTATGACCCTAACGCCGTTCACACCAAACTGAAAGACTTATATGCCGATTTTTTTGTAAAAAATCGCAAAGGTGTTTTTGAATACATTCTCGGCGGCTGTGTTGATACAAAGCTTCTTGAAATTCGTGTTTTTGATGATGTTACGAAGAAAACTGTATATGAACAGCAGACACAAGAAGCAAAAGATAATAACACTTCTAACTGCCCGCTTTGCGCTATTGGTAATGACAACAATAAACAACGCATATACAAGCAAAGCGAAATGGATGCCGACCATGTTACCGCTTGGAGTAACGGCGGAGCGACAGACATAACTAACTGTACCATGCTTTGCAAAACACACAACCGAGCAAAAGGGAACAGATAAACATCCAGCGCAAAATCAAAACATTTATGAAACGCAAAAAACGCAAGGAAAAAACACAAAATAATGTGATTGTCGCATTTATATGTTGACAAACAAGCGAATAGCATATATAATAATAGACATAAGGAGTGTGATAAAATGTCAATGTTAGACGGGTTTAAGGCGTTTGACTTTAATGAAGGCTCACCATATCTTTCGGTAACTAAAAATGGCATTACTTTTAACAAATCGGTGATTTTAAAATTGAATAAACCTGAGTTTGTAGTTTTTCTTATCAATAAGGAAACAAGGCAAGTGGCTATTCAAGTTTGTGAAAAAGAAACTCCAAATGCCACAAAATTCTTTAAAGAAAAAAAATCAGGAGTCTTGTCAGTTCGTTGGAACGGTAAAGATTTATTAAATACTGTAAACGAAATGATGAGTTGGGATCTTGATAAGTCCACATATCGTGCGGATGGAGTCATGCTTATTGAAGATAATGCTATGCTTTTTGATTTGTCAAAAGCTAATGAAATCCCATATTAGTATGTTAAGAGCTTGCTCTTTTACATAAAAAAAGAAGCCTCGCCAAAGGCGAAACTTCTTTCTTGAAAAGCATCTGCGATGAAATCGCTGATACTAATCTAGTAGCATTTATTAGTATACACATTTCAGATGCTTTTCGCAATATTTTTTCGGATTTGCTGAAAAAAAATCTGCGAAAGGAGAACAAATGTTATAAAAAAGTATGGCAATACGTCGGATAATAGAACATTTGTAAAATCCGACAATTGCGTTTTTACTGCGTTTATTACATTAAAAAATGGTAAGCGCATATACGCACGCAATTATGGGCTGAAGGCTTTTTGCTTTAAGAAAAAGCAGTAATTAGCACATAAAATCAGGTAAAGAGGTCAGGGGTGTTTGCGATTTGGCTCCTGACTTTATTGTTTTTTTATTTATATAAATAGATTTGAGGTGAAAGAATGACAGAACAACAAGGAAAACATTTAATAAAGCTTATCATTGATAATGGTTTCCCAAAATTAAAGAAATTGGAAAAGGAAGCATATAAATTGGAAGTAGATAATGCTGATAGTTTTGAAAAATTGCTTGCAATTACAGATAACATCATACGCTTGTCAAATAGCAGAAACTGATTATAACAGTTAGTTTTGAAGTAATAATAATTAATCCTCCATACGTTTCCCCGTTGCAAATCGTCTGCAGTTCTGCGCAAAAATAGAAAACACTGTAATGCACTGTTTGACACAGGGTGAAATATGGGAAAGTTTCATCAGCAGTATTTACGGCGAAAATGCAACTGAATACAACCAAACACAACAGAAAAAGCAGGATTGAAAAGACTTTCAATCCTGCTTTTTGGTACGAGAGTGGGGTATGCTTTCCCCCTCTCGCTTACTGTTTGCGGCGGTTGTTAAGTTTTGTTTGGTTGGCGGTTGAGGTTGGCAGAATTTTGCCGTGTTAAAAAGTTGTTTACTCAAAGAGTTGTATATAGTATAATGAAAATAATAGTAGGCACCCCAATAATATGAAAGGGATGAACCGATATGAAAAAAACGTTATCAATATTACTTTCGCTTGTACTTGTAATTGCCGCATTACCTCTTGCGGCGGTAGAATCGTCCGCACTTACAGACGGCGATTGGGAGTACACCGTAAGCAACAACGAAGCAACGGTTACGGGCTATACGGGTTCGCTGACTGACATTGCTATTCCGTCAACTCTCGGCGGTTACAGTGTTACGGCAATAGGCGATTATGCTTTTATGAACAAGACGGGTATTGAAACGCTTAGCATTCCCGATACCGTTAAGACACTCGGTCACAGCTCGTTTGAAGGATGCAGAAGCGTTACGGATTTAGATATGGGCACCGGATTAACAACGCTCGGAGAAGCTTGCTTTGCTTATATGACTTCTCTTGAGAGCGTGGAGCTCGGAAGCTCTGTACAGACAATAGGGCAGTCGGCTTTTTACGGCTGTTCAAACCTCAAAAGCGTTATTATACCGCCAAGCGTAACTGCTTCAAATTATTATGCTTTTTACAGCTGCAGCAGCTTGAATGCGGTTTATATTTCCGATTTGGAAGCGTGGTGTAACATTGATTTCCATTATGGCGGCTGGAGTTCAAATCCTTTAGAGATTGCCGGGAATCTTTATCTGAACGGTGCGCTTGTAACAAATCTTGTTATTCCGTCGGCTGCTACGAGAATTAAAAATTGCACATTTCAGGGCTGTTCGTCAATAACAAGTGTTGTGCTTCATGATGGCATTACCGAAATCTGCGATCTTGCCTTTTACAACTGTGCCAATCTTGAAAGCTTTATTATTCCTTCAAGTGTAGTAAGCATAGGAAGCAACCAAACATTCAGATACTGTCCGAATCTGACATATTACGGATTTTCCGGCTCTTATGCGGAAAGCTATGCAAATAATAATTCTATACCATTTGTTAATTATGAACCCTATTTCACATACACCGTAAGCAACAACGAAGCTACGGTTACGGGCTATACGGGTTCGTTGACTGACATTGCTATTCCGTCAACTCTCGGCGGATATCCCGTTACAAAAATAGGTAACTCTGCTTTCAGCGGGAAAACAACTCTTACAAGTGTGACAATACCTGACAGTGTTTTAACTATAGGCAATTCCGCATTCTATAACTGCAATCAGATGACAGCGCTTGACTTGGGCGAGGGCGTAACAACGATAGGAAGCAACTGCTTCCAGAATTGCCGTGCGGTGACTGCGCTTGTAATTCCCGATAGCGTTGTTTCAATAAGCAACGGTGCTTTTGCCGATATGTCCGCCCTTAAAACTCTTGAACTCAACGGTGTACAGAGTATGAGCAGCGAGGTTTTCTGCCGTGACAGCGCTCTTGAAAAAGTTACATTCGGAGATAATGTTACCTATATCAGTTCATCTGCGTTTAACGGCTGCGGAAATGTCAAAGAGGTTCACACAAACGACCTCGAAAAATACTGCAACATCAATTTTCAGACAAATCCGCTGTCAACTGCTCACAAGCTTTATGTCAACGGTGTTCTTCTTACTAATCTTACGGTGCCAAATACCGTAACAGCTTTGAATTCCAACACATTTACAGGTTGCACATCATTGACAAGCGTTACGATTCCTAACAGCGTAACAACTATAAAATCCAATGCTTTTAATAACTGTACGGCACTTGAAAGCGTAAATATACCCGACAGTGTAACAAGTATTGAATCAGGTGCATTCAACAACTGCACTTCTCTGAATTCTGTTTACATAACCGACCTGAATGCTTGGTGCAATATCAGCTTCGGTAACGAATCTGCCAATCCGATTTACAATGCGCATAATCTTTACGTAAACAATGTCCTTGCACAAACGCTTGATATTCCGAATACGGTAACGGCAATTAAAGCTTATGCCTTCTGCGGTATCAACAGTACGGTTATCAACATCCCTTCAAGCGTTTTGTCAATAGGCAATTATGCGTTTTACAAGGCAAACGGTGTTACGGCAATTACAATTCCCGACAGCGTTACAACTCTCGGAACACATGTGTTCTATTACTGTTCTGCCCTTGAGAGTATAAGTATCGGAACGGGCTTGACTTCAATAAATAAATATGTTTTCGCTTATTGCAATTCACTTGATAATGTTGTAATTCCGGATAATGTTACATCTTTGTCGGAAGGCGCATTTACACATTGCGAAGGACTTGAGAATCTCGATTTAGGCGGCGGATTGACTTCAATAGGTATGAACTGCTTCCAGCATTGTTATTCGCTTGAAAATCTTATTGTACCCGTAAATGTAAAAACTCTTAATCAGGGTGCATTTGCAGACTGCACATCTCTTAAATATGCCGAAATCCTCGGCGTAACCTACAGCAATAATCAGGCATTCCGCCGTGACTATGCGCTTGAAACAGTTATTTTCGGCGATGCGGCAACCTGTGTCGGAAATGCCGATTTTGCAGACTGTTCATCACTTAAAACGGTTACCTTCGGTAACGGTATTTCCTCTATTGCGGGCAGAGCTTTTGAAGGCTGCTCAAATCTTGAGGGCGTATATATTACAAACCTTGCCGGATGGTGTAATGTTGACAATTCAAGCAACCCGCTTGACTATGCTCATAATCTTTATCTTAACGGCGTGCTTGTCACCGACCTTGTTATTCCCGACACGGTTACAACCGTTAAAGCAAATGCATTTTACAATGCCAAGTGCATAACAAGCGTTACCGTACCGAACAGTGTAACAGCCATTAACGCCAACGCATTTTACGGTTGTGACAGTCTGACAAGGGTAAATATTTCAAGCGTTGAAGCATGGTGTAATATTACCTTCGGCAACCAGCAGTCAAATCCGCTTTATTACGGACATAATTTGTATATTAACGGCGTAAAACCCGATACAATTTCAATTCCTTCATCAATTACAACAATCAAGCCCTACACATTTGCAGGCTGCGCAAACGAAAGCGTCGTTCTCAGCGGCTCGGTTACTTCAATAGGCAACTATGCTTTTTATGAAAACAGTATATCTGAAATCAGCTTGCCCGAGGGATTGCAGAGTATCGGCAGCTATGCATTCGCATACAGTACGGGAATAGAAAGCATTGATATTCCCGACAGCGTTACAGGTATGGACTCTTATGCTTTCGGATACTGTAATACGCTGACCGAAATAAATATAGGCAGCGGTCTGACCACGCTTGCCAACTATGTATTTTACAATTGCACGGCGCTTGAAAGTATAAAAATACCCGACAATATTACCTCGATAGGCTATGCTGCGGTTTCAATGTGTACCTCGCTTAAAGATATTGACTTAGGGCACGGAGTCAAGACCTTGAACACCAATGCTTTTCAGCACAGCTACGCTCTTGAAAAGGTAGTTGTTCCGAATAATGTTACTTCAATCGGCGGCGGTGTGTTTGCTGACTGTTACGCGCTCAAAACCGTAGTCATAGGCAAAAATGTAACGTCAATAGGCGGCTCCGCTTTCACAAGAAGCTCTGCGATTACCGACTATTATTGCTTCGAGGGAACAAGAGGCGATACCTTCTGGGGAAGCGCATCTACAAAGCACTATATGGGCGATATGGATTCCGACGGCACGATTGACATTAACGATATCGGTGCAGTTATAAGCGCATCTGCGGGAAATCTCAATATGACCGAAGTTCAGGAAATCGTAGCCGACTATAATCTCGACGGTGCGGTTGACGGCTTTGATGCCGCAGAGGTTGACCGATATGTGTATTCAATCAATACCGCAAAGGGTGACGTCAATCAGGACGGAGAAATCGACCTTGCAGACTATGCCATGACAAAGGCGCATATCTCAGGCGTCGCAGTTGACAATAACACTCCCGCAAACCTGCTTGATAAGAGCTATCTCACTGCCGAATATGACAGTATAAAAGACAATTACCCCAACGGCAAAATAATCACTCAGCAGTATTACTGCGCTGACTATGACGGCGACAAGGCAGTCGATGCCTTCGACTTGTTCTATCTTGATAAGAGATTAAATAATATCGCATAAGTTTATTTAACAAACCAAAACCCCGAATCCTTCGATTCGGGGACAGTTTTTCTTTACTCTGCTGAAATATTGTTGTATAATAAAAAGTAACAAAGACCGATCGCTCATTTTAATGAAAGGGCTTGAGAATATGAAAAAAGCGTTATCAATATTACTTGCGGTTATAATGATTATTTCCGTTCTGCCGCTTACTGCTTTTGCGGAAAGCTATGCAGACCTTGAATCAAACGGCTGGTATTACAGATATTACTGGAGCGGATATGCGGAGTTGAGTTATTATAACGGAGACGCAGTCAATGTTGTAGTTCCCGACCATATAGGCGCAGTCCCTGTTACGGGTTTTTCCGATGAAAATATTGTAAGAATCCGTGACGGCAATGTAAAAAGCATTACATTTGAGCTTCAGGTTTCGGAAATACCGAAAAAGTTTGCAAATGGTTGCACTACGCTTGAAAGTGTAACCTTGCCGAATGGCATTACAAGAATTTCTGAAAATGCTTTTAATGATTGCGCTAGTCTTTCAAGCATTAACCTTCCGTCGGGACTTAAGTATATTGATAAAAACGCTTTTGGTAATTGTGCTTCTCTGACAGGGCTTACATTCCCTTCATCCCTTATAAGTATAGGAGATGGTGCATTTTTTTCATGCAGTTCTCTTAAAACCGTGAATTTTAACAACGGACTAAAAGCCATAGGTAATGGAGCTTTTATTGGCTGTTATTTATTGGAAAGCGTCATCCTGCCGGATTCGGTTATTCAGATAGGAAACGAGGCCTTCCGTGGCTGTAGTTCAATTGAAAATCCTGTTTTGCCGAATAGCATTTCCGCTATTCCCGAAGGATTGTTTTACGGTTGCTATTCCCTTGAAACCGTAACAATCCCCGAAAGCGTTCAGAGCATTCAGTATGAGGCGTTCATGGACTGCCGTTCCCTTGATAATGTAACTTTGCCGTCGAATCTTCGTTTGTTATATGACAATGCTTTCCGTAATTGCAGGTCTCTTCAGTCAATTTATATCCCCGGCTCTGTATCGAATATAGGCGCTTATGCGTTTTACAGTTGTAGTGCTCTTAAATCTGTTACAATAGGTTACGGAGTAAAAACAATAGGCGAAAGCTATATTGAAAACAGCACTAATGGTCATGTGTTTGAGGGGTGCAAAGATGAAACATCAATCACTGTACCGTCCTCGGTTATAACTGTGTATAAAAATTCAATTGGTCCGGCTGATTATTGTTACCTCGACGGCGAAAAGCGTTTTCTTGACAGGATTGATTTTGAAAACCGTTACGAAAGAAATGTTTTTCATTACCGTGTGCCCGTTTCGTTTTCTACCGAACACGGAACCGCTCCCGCAACGGTTTATCCGTACAACGGAAGTCAGATTACTCTTCCTTCTCTAACTGCTCAGGGATATACATTCGGCAAATGGAAGGATGCGGCTAATAATGAATACAATGCGGGAAGCTCATTTACGGTTCCCGATAACCCTGTAACTCTTTCTGCCGTATGGACTGCGAAAACTAACATAATTACATTCTATACCTCAAAGGGCGTAACTCCTGCCTTTCAGATTGTCCCGAGCGGCAATAAGGTAATCGAACCCGCAGGTCAGATTGTTTTCGGCGAATATATTGAGGGCTGGTATAAGAACAGCGATTTCAGCGGTGAAAAATACGATTTCTCCGAAACCGTTCTTGACGAGTTTGCCCTTTATGCGAAATGGGTTACGGCTCCTTCCGTTACGGTCAATATCACGGGCGGGGGAGCAGGCAATCAGGTCGTTTTCCGTGACAGGGTTTACAGCAGCGTAATTTTTGCAACCGTAACACAGCAGACTGCAACGGTCAGCGTCCCTGCTGATGCAGTTATGGAAATAACTGCTGCGAGCGGTTACAGCTACAGCGGTTCAATTCAGTCGGAAATACCAATGAGCGGCGGCGCTCAATACCTGAGAATAACCGATATTATTAACGGTCAGTCAAGCTATGTTTTTGATTACGGCTCACATTCAACCGTCAATATAAGCTTCTCGTCAACTCCGACAGTTTCGGTAAATATCACGGCTGACGGTAATCTTGATGCAAGCACTCTCTGGACGCTTAAAGACGGCTATGACAACAGCTATGCTTCGGGAAGTTCGGTCAATGTTCCCACGGGCGGTATGGCTTCGGAAGACGATATGCTTACTCTCAAGCTGAATGTTCCTGACGGCTACGGCTGTGACGGAACAATAATCAACGGCGGCAGTACAATCAAAATAATTGACGGCACAACAAGATACAGCTTCATTCCTGCAGGTGATGTTACGCTTAATTTGCATTTCTATTCGAGGCAGAATTACACAACGCTGTATTTCAGAAATACAAACAACAGCGACTATTTCACTCAGAAATATCTTAAAACGCAAGCGTCTTTCACTTTTCCTGAAAACACTTTCAGTAATTCGCACGGCATTTTCAACAACTGGAATACTTCTTCCGACGGTAGTACGGGCGACTATTATATTCCGAATGAGACAACATCGCTTCCGTCGGAAGATACTACCTACTATGCAATCTGGGACGACGCCTATTATATGTCGTTCAATAAAAACAGCGGCACGGGCAGTATGTCAAGACTATACTGCCTGACGGCCGACCCCGTCCTTACCGTTCCCGAATGCGGATATGTAAGAAACGGCTACGCATTCACGGGCTGGAATACGAAGGCGAACGGCAGCGGTACTGCATATGCGCCTTATACAGACGTAACTCTTTCTGCCGATATGACTCTTTATGCACAGTGGACAAGGTCATATACCGTTAATCTTCACAGCAATTTCGGTAATGATGAAACCGTCCGTCAGGAAATCCCGAGAGGCGACAGCGAAAATATCCTCGCAAATCCATATACAAGAGAGGGTTATATTTTCCTCGGCTGGAACACAGCCGCAGACGGCTCGGGCACGGCTTATGCTGACGGCGAAACAATCACACCGACGGATTCGCTTATCCTTTACGCGCAGTGGAGAAGCGCCGAAACCTATATCGGACTTTACGACGATGCGACGGTTAAAATAAACCGTGATGACGGTTTTATCTATAACCTTTCATGCGCTATGAAACTGCCGCACCTGCTCAGTCAGTTCTCAAATAATCATGAGCAGATAAGGATTCTTGACAAAGACGGAAATGCGCTCGGCTTCTCCGATTATATAGCTACGGGCGCAACAGTGCGACTTTTTGATGAGAGCTACAATACGGTTGTTCTCGATGAGCTGGCACTTGTCATTTACGGCGATGTTAACGGCGACAGCGCAGTTGATGCGTTTGATCTGTTCGAATGCGACAAGGCGCTGAACGGGCTTACAACCTTAAGCGGAGCGTATCACGAAGCGGCGGATGTAAACGGCGACGGTGTCTTTAATCTCAACGACTACGCACGTCTGAAAGCCGTGACAGGCGGAACGGCAGAAATTGACCAGAGCATTGAACGGTAAAATAATATAAACCCCGAAGCAAATTAACGCTTCGGGGTTAATTTTGCCTTGTGAAATTGTTATCGGCGGCTTGTACTTACACCGCCAAGCCGACCTCTGTCAGATAACTGTCTGCTTTCTCTACGCTTATGGATTGGAAGTTAAATCCTCCTTTCTCGGCTCGTGCGGATGTTAACTCTGTTTGCAGTCTTTGTCAACGGTTTATGGAAAGTATTTCGGGAAGCTTATTTCCGTTGACACACATATATTTGTACAGTATAATAAGAATGGTTAATTATTTATTATTCATAATATACTCTTAGCGCATATTCCCGGCACATTCCCTATGATTCAGCACATACCTAAAAGTTGAAATATCAGGAGGAATTACTATGAAAAAGGCGTTATCAATTCTTCTGTCGCTGATACTCGTATTAGCGGCATTGCCGTTTTCGGCGGTAGAAAGCTCGGCGGTTGACTACCACACAAGTCAGGACGGCGAATGGATGTACTACCTTAACGAGAATAACGAGGCGATAATCTATTCGGGCAGTACAAGTTCAAGCGCATATCTCGGCTCGGATACGGATATTACCGTTCCGTCAACCCTTGACGGCTACAATGTCGTATCTATCGGTCAGTACACCTTCAAGGGAAATACAACGCTTGAAAGCATTGTTATTCCGAATACTGTTAACACTATCTCAAATAATGTGTTTCAGGACTGTACTAATCTCGCAAGCGTGACATTAGGTAATTCCGTCGGAATAATAGGTCCATATGCTTTTTGCAACTGTACGGCTCTTGAAAGTATAACTATACCTTCAACCGTAACGAACATTGGCGCCTACGCATTTGCAAATATGACGGCATTAAAGAGCATAACGATACCGGGAAGTGTGACAACAGTCGGAGACTGTATGTTTGAAGGCTGTACGGTTCTTGAAGAAGCGACCGTTGGAAACGGCGTGCCGAGGCTGAGCAGCTATATGTTCCACAACTGCTATGAGCTTGCAAGTATCTCAATTCCCGACAGCGTTACCGCTGTTGATTACGAGTGCTTCTGGAACTGCCGCTCACTTGACAATGTTGTTTTGGGCAATTCTGTTCAGACTGTTGGCCGTTGGGCTTTTGAAGGTTGCTCAAATCTTGAAAGTCTGTATTTTCCGGCAACCCTGACATCAATAGCAGGAAGCGCTTTCAACGGATGCAGTTCGCTTAATGCAATTCATATAACCGATCTTGCGGCATGGTGCTGTGTCAATTTTGATTCATATCCGTTGGATACTGCACACAACCTTTATCTGAACGGAACGCTTGTAACTGATCTTGTAATCCCGGACGGCGTTACAGAAATTAAAAAAGGTGCTTTTTCGGGCTGTACACCCCTGACAAGTCTGACAATGTCCGATACCGTTCAGACAATAGGAAATGATACATTCAGGAACTGCTCTGCTCTCGAAAGTGTGTATGTTTCCGAAAATCTTGCTTCGGTAGGTAGTAACGCATTTGAAAACGACAGCGCACTTAACGGGGTTTATGTAACAGATCTTGAAGCATGGTGCAATATTGCATTTTCGGAAGAGGATTCAAACCCGTTATATAAAGCGCATAATCTTTATGTAAATAATGTACTTTCAAAAGTAACAGTACCGAACACTGTTACAGAAGTAAAACAGTTCGCTTTTGCCGGAATTGACAATGATGTTGTCTTTACAGACAATGTTACCGCCATTGGTAAGTATGCTTTTTACCAAAGCACAACAGACAGCGTTATTCTTAACAGCGGTCTTCTTACAATCGGAGAGGGCGTATTCAACGGCAATACCGGTCTTGTCGGCATTAAAATACCTGACACGGTTGCCTCAATTGGCGGCTACGCATTTGCAAATATGACGGCATTAAAGAGCATAACGGTACCGGGAAGCGTGACAACAGTCGGAGACTGTATGTTTGAAGGCTGTACGGTTCTTGAAGAAGCGACCGTTGGAAACGGTGTGCCGAGGCTGAGCAGCTATATGTTCCACAACTGCTATGAGCTTGCAAGTATCTCAATTCCCGACAGCGTTACCGCTGTTGATTATGAGTGCTTCTGGAACTGCCGCTCGCTTGACAATGTTGTTTTGGGCAATTCTGTTCAGACTGTTGGCAGTTGGGCTTTTGAAGGTTGCTCGGGATTAAGATATATTATAATCCCTGAATCCGTAACAAGCATTCAGGGTAACTCGTTCAACGGTTGCGCTGCACTTGCAAACATCATTTGTTACAAGGATTCTTATGCGGCGACATATAACTCTTCAAAAAACACATATCTCGGCGATATGGATTCGGACGGCACGATTGACATTAACGATATCGGCGCAGTTATAAGCGCCTCCGTCGGCTTACTCCAAAATATGACCGAAGTTCAGCAAATCGTCGCTGACTATAACCTTGACGGTGCGATTGACGGTTTCGATGCGGCAGAGGTTGACAGGTATGTTTATTCAATTAATACCGCAAAGGGTGATGTCAATCAGGACGGAAATACCGACCTTGCTGATTACGCTATGACAAAGGCGCATATCTCAGGTGTAGCAGTTGACAATAACACTCCCGCAAACCTGCTTGATAAGAGCTATCTTACTGCCGAATATGACAGCATAAAGGATAACTATCCCAACGGCACAATAATCACACAGCAGTATTACTGCGCCGACTATGACGGCGACAAGGCGGTTGACGCCTTCGACTTGTTCTATCTTGACAAGAGAATCAATAATCTCATTTGACAATTCAATAATCATTGACAGGCAGGGAGCGAGTTCACTCCCTGCCTGTTTTATACCGTATTCATACAAAATATAAAAAGCTAAGAGCATATCCGAACGGATATGCTCTTATTTGGTGCGAGAGTGGGGTATGCTTTCCCACTCTCGCTTACTGTTTGCGGCGGTTGTTAAGTTTTCGTTTGGTTGGCGGTTGAGCTTGGCGGTTTCAAAGCTCTTTTTCAGCATACACCAATCACTCTTATTAGTTAAAAAGACATTTACTATAAGAAAAATATATAGTATAATTAAATACAGCACAGGTTCCCTAATAAAGTGAAAGGGCTTGAGAATATGAAAAAGACTTTTTCAGTTATTATATCACTGGTGATGGTGTTCAGTATCATCGCTGCGATTCCGTTTACGGTAACTGCGACGGAGCTGACAGGTGACGGCAGTAAGGATAATCCGTATCTGATTTCCGACTATGCCGGGCTTAAAGCATTTGCCGAAAAGGTAAACATTGACAGTGAGACGGGTGCAAGTGCCATTCTTACGGCTGATATTACGGCTGAAGGCGCGGACTGGACGCCAATCGGCAATGGCTCAAAAAAATACACAGGCACCTTTGACGGCGACGGGCATACGATTACAGGGCTTACAACTCCTGAGAATTACGGTGATTACGCAGGACTTTTCGGCTACGTCGGTGAGGGCGGTGTTATAAAGAATGTCGGCCTTGAAGGCGGAAGTATAAACGGAAGCTATAATGTCGGCGGAATAGTCGGTAGCTGTTTAGGCACCGTGCAGAATTGTTATAACACAGGAACTGTTAATGGCAGTAACTTTGTCGGCGGAATAGTCGGATATTTTTTCAGCACAGGCGGAACTGCAGAAGTTATCAACTGTTATAACACAGGAGTAGTTACAGCAACCGACGATTCTGCTCAAGTCGGCGGAATAGTCGGAGAGAATTACGCTGCAAGCGGCGGAACTGCAGAAGTTACTAACTGTTATAACACAGGAACAGTTACAGGAACGCACAAAAATGCTTGTGTCGGCGGAATAGTTGGATCTAATTACGTTCCAGGCGGAAAAACAAATGTTACCAACTGTTATAACACAGGGGCAGTTACAGGAACGGGCAGTAATGCTAATGTCGGCGGAATAGTCGGAGAGAATTACACTCCAAGAGGAACTGCAGAAGTTACTAACTGTTATAACACAGGGGCAGTTACAGCAACCGCCGATTCTGCTGGAGTCGGCGGAATAGTTGGATATAATTTCGCTCCAAGCGCAACTGCAAAGGTTGCAAACTGTTATTATGACAGAAACGTTGTAACTGTTCCCAGCGCTACGAGTGAAAACAACTGGAATGCAATCGGAAAAAGCACGGGCGATACAACAGTAATAAATGTAACAGGTCTTACTACAGTACAGATGACCGGTATATACGCTTTAACAAATATGGAGTTTTCCGATTCCTTTGTTTGGTTTATGAAAGAGGACGTAGCTGATGATACCAACGGAAAGTATTACATGTTCTATCCGCACCTGAAGGGCTTTAACCATGACGGCAACGGCGCACAGCAGACGGGCGAAGAAATCTCTCCCGATAAATGGCCCGCAAAGATTGAACTTTCGGTTATTTGGAGCGGTTCGGATTCATATACCTATAATGCAACCGAGCAAAAGCCCGTTGCTTCCTCCGTCTCCATAGGCGGTAACGAGCTGACCTCGGGCGCCGATTATACCGTAAATTACAAGGTGAAAAACGGCGACAGTTGGGACGGCTGCACCGAATGTATTAACGCAGGCGAGTACCGTGCGGTTATTACCTTCGGCGGCGTATATTCTGATATTGTAAAAAGCTTTACGATTAACAAGGCATCTCTTAAAATAACAGCAAAAAATCAGAAATATGAGTATAACGGTTCTAACCAGGGCCCCGGAGATACGGTGTATGAAAACGCTCAGGAAATTGCAAATGTAATTACTGCAGAAGGACTTAAGGGCACGGACACAGTAACACAAATTGAAATTGACGGACAAGGAAAAAATGCGGGTGACGATTATGATCTTACTCCGCAAAGCGCATTTATTAACGGTACAAATGCGGCGGACAGCAATTATGATGTTACATACGTAAACGGCGTGCTCAAAATTAATCCTAAAGCTATTAACGTAACCGTAAACGGCAACAGCGATACAAAAACATATAACGGTTCTCAGCAGACCTTTAACGGCACATTCACCGCTACCTGCCCGTACACGGGATTTGACGCGTCAAAATTCACTTACACGGGCAGTACCTCGGTAAGCGGAAAGAACGCCGGCGAATACACTGTTTTGCCCGTTGAAGCAAACTGCGTATATGATGACGGAAACTATACTGTTAGCTGGACAATGGGAACGCCGATTAAGCTTAAGGTTAACCCTGCAAAAATAACGATTGCCGCTGACAATAAGGAAACCAACCACGGCGATGATCTTGATGAGCTTACTTACAAAATAACCGGCGACTATTACGGCGAAGATCTCGGGATTACTCTTTCGACAGACGCCGATAACAAGACGCCCGGAACGTATGATATTACGGTTTCATATACTCCGAACAGCAACTACAATATAACTGTTCAGAACGGCAAATACGTTGTCGGCGATAACCCGCACACCTGGGGTGAAATCACTTACGAGTGGAACGGAACGGATTCCGTAACCGCAAGCCGTACCTGTAATTACTGCGGAGAGGTTGAAACCGAAACGGTAAATCCGACTGCCGAGCAGACCAAGGACCCGACCTGCACGGATAAGGGTGAAAACACATATACGGCAACCTTTACGAACCCCGCTTTTGAAACACAGACAAAGACTGTTGAGGATGTTGAGGCGGCAGGTCATAAACTCACGCATTATCCGTACACTGCGCCCACCTCAACCAAGGACGGCAATGTCGAATACTGGTATTGCGAAGAGTGCCATAAGTATTTCTCGGACGAAAACGGTGAAAACGAAATAACCGAAACCGTTATCCCGCTTGTTCCCGAATACACATTTGATAAAGATAATCTTGAATGGACAAAGGACAGCGGCGAGGAACTTGAATTCACTGTCAACCGCAGCGCAGATGATGACAAAACATTCGGACTCTTCCTCGGTATTGAGATAGACGGAAACGCCGTAAGCGAGGAAAACTACACTGCAACAAAGGGCAGCGTAAACATTAAGCTCAGCGCAGATTATCTCGAAACTCTTTCGGAAGGCGAGCATACGCTGAAGCTTCTCTTCACCGACGGCGAAGCTGAAACATCTTTCACGGTCAACGGTAAGGAAGAACCTGCCAAACCCGACGGAGAAAAGACGAATGAACCGACAACCGAGCCTGAAAAGAATGACTCAAAACCTGCCGGGTATGAACCTATACCCAAAACGGGCAACGCATTTAATTCGTCGATTTGTCTTGCAGTTTTCATAGGCTCCTGCCTTGCGGCAGTTTACGGCAGAAAAAGAAAAGAAGACGAATAATTAAGTAAACAGCACTAAACCCCGAATCTCACGATTCGGGGTTCTTCTTTTCATATATTCGTATTCTTACACCGCCAAGCCGACCTTTGTCAGATAACTGTCTGCTTTCTCTACGCTTATTGATTGGAAGTTGTCAAATACATCTGCGTAGGTGTCGAGCGTGACTTTGATGTCCGAGTGTCCCATATAGTTCAAAAACGCTTTTCCGTGATAGTGACAGTATAATTCATATACGCAAAATGCTCTCCCTGTCTTTTGAACAAGGAGAGCACCTCCCACCTCCAGGAGTCAGAGCAGAACCGACAGGTGTTGACGAAGCCTGTCGCTTCCGTTGTGGGTTAATAAAAAAGTTTAACTATTTTTCACTTATTTTAGTTTCAAATCGGTTTTTAGCTGTTTTATCGGGAATGTGTGTCGGGTATTCTCCGCCGAAGCAGGCGGTACAAAAGCCCGTGTCCTCGCCGGCAAGATGTTTAACATTTTCAATACTCAGATAACCCAAAGAAGTCACACCTATTTCGTTTGCAATATCTTCAATACTAAGCTTATTTGCTATGAGAACATCAGCGTTATCAATATCAGTACCGTAATAGCAGGGCTTTATAAACGGCGGTGCGCTGACACGCATATGTATTTCCTTTGCACCTGCCTGCCACAAAAGATTTGCAATATGTCGGCAGGTTGTCCCTCTTACGATTGAATCATCAATTAGTACTATGCGCTTATCTTTTACTACTTCGCGAATTGGATTTAATTTTATTCCGACACCCTGCTCACGGGAATACTGCCCGGGAGAAATAAAAGTTCGTGCGATATATTTGTTTTTTGTAAATCCAATTGTATAGGGAATGCCCGATTCGTGCGAATAACCGATTGCCGCTTCAAGTCCTGAATCGGGTACGCCGATGACGATATCAGCGTCAACCGGATGTTCCTTTGCGAGAAACCGCCCTGCTCTTTGCCTGCAAATGCTTACTGATGCGCCGTCAATTACCGAGTCGGGACGGGCAAAATAGATATACTCAAAAACACAGAAGCGTTTCGGACAAAGCTTGCAATGAGAGTCATCAAAATGTAATCCGTCACAGTCAACAACTGCAATTTCACCGGGTTTAAGATCCCTGACAAGCTTTGCGCCGACTGCGTCAAGCGCACAGGACTCCGAAGCAAAAACTATAGAACCGTCATAAGTTTCGCCGTAGCACAGAGGACGAAATCCGTGTGGGTCACGCGCTGCGATCAGCTTTTGCGGAGAGCTTATTACAAGCGAGTAAGCGCCTTCGATTATCTCCATAGCTGCGCTGACTGCGCTCTCAATAGAACCCGTAACAAGTCTTTGCTGAACTATTATGTATGAAATAACCTCGGTGTCGGTAGTTGTGTGAAACAGTGAACCGCTTTCTTCAAGCATTCTTCTCAATTCAAATGAATTCGAAAGATTACCGTTGTGACAAAGAGCCATTCTTCCGTTGTGATGGTTAACAAGAAGCGGCTGAATATTCTGAAGCATCTTACCGCCCGTCGTTGCATAGCGTACATGCCCGACTGCTATGTTGCCGTTGCCGAGAGAATTCAGTTTTTCCTTTGTAAAGACCTCGCTGACAATTCCTTCACCCTTGACATAGCGGAAAACACCGTCGTCGTTTACTGCAATTCCTGCGCTTTCCTGCCCTCTGTGTTGGAGCGCAAAAAGCGCATAATAAGTAAGTGACGACAAATCGGAGGATTTTTTGCTGTATATTCCGAAAACTCCGCACTCTTCGTGTAATGTGTTAACCATATTGCCTCCTGTCAGTTAGGTGTATATAGATTTGCATACGGTCTTGAGGTAACCGGAGTAAGCTTTTTGAAGGGCTTACTCATTACCGCTTCATAGTCCTGACCGAAATATTTGCAATAGTTTTTTACATATTTTTTAAGCTCTTTTTTATCCTCGTCGGTAAGAGAGCTTATTTTAATATTCGGCGAAAGATTTTCTTTCGGGAAAGCGCCTCTTACATAGATTTTTCCTCCGTGCATACCGCTTGCACAATGTGTGCCGAACAGTTTTTCGCCCCGCTTCATATTAAGACCGAGCAGAATAATAGTGCCGCCTGCCATATACTCGCCGAGGAAAGAACCTGCATTCTGACCGATAACAAGAACGGGCTTCATACTGCGAAATTCCTTCATGTGAATACCGCCTCTGCAGCATACATTGTCACGGATGTAAATCTCTCCGTCACGCATACCGTAACCGAGCGCGTCACCCGAATGACCGTGAATGATAATCTGCCCACCGCCCATTGTATTGCCGACAGCATCCTGACCGTGACCGTAAAGAATAATTCTTCCGCCGTTCAGATAACAGGCGAGATCGTTACCTGCTGTTCCGTGGATTTCTACTGTTTTACCGGTATCAAGCGCACAGCCGATATACCGCTGTCCGTTGACATCGTTAACAACTGCTTTATTTTTTGAAAGGAGCGTTTCTTTAATTTCATCATTTACCTCGGAATATCTGCGAAGTCCTGCCGTAATACTCATACTGCTTCTCCTTTCAACCTTTGTGCTCTCACGCTTTTTTCAAACAAAAATAGTGAGGGCGTTTCAAATATATTGCCTTCAAGACCTGACAAATCGGTTCGGTTTTCAATCAGGCTTGTATAAATACCTGCGTTATCACTTGCATTTATCAGCACGAAACCGACAAGGCGGTTGCCTTCAAAAATCAGCCGTTTATAACTGTCACCGCTTTGAAGGACCTTATCGCTGTATTGCTCGCCCTCGGCGTTAATCAGACCGCAGGTGCAGATGCGAAGTCCGTAAAAATCAATCGCATTCACGGAATATGCACCGCCAAGAGTCTGCTTTCCGCCTGCCATCTGTGAGCCTGCGACGCTTCCTTGCTGAACAGCGTTTACCCAAAGCGCAATAACCTTTTTTCTGCCGTCAAGCATATCTACGGAAACCGTACAGTCGCCTGCGGCATAGATGTCCTTATCGCTCGTCTGCATTGTTTCGGGATTTACGGTAATGCCTCTGTCTGTTTCAAGTTCTGCCTTCTCTGCAAGGTCTGTTTCGGGACGGACACCGACGGCAAGAATCAGCATATCGCATTTCAGCTCCTTGCCGCTTTTCAAAATAACCGATGTAATTTTTTTGCCTCTGCTTTTGGCTTCGGTTACCGTATCACCGAGGTGAAATTTAATATGTCCTTTTTCCTCAATATGTTTCTTTACGCCTTTGGAGGATTTGGCGTCAAGAATGGAAGGAAGAATACGGGGAGAAAGCTCTGCCACATCCACACTTTTACAGATTTTGGAAAGACCTTCCGCCGCTTTCATACCGATTAAGCCGGCGCCGATAACGACCGCTCTTGTGTTGCCGTTTGCCTTCTCCTTAATCGCCTTTGAAGAGGCTAAATCAAGGAAGGTAAAAGCGTTTTCTTTACCGCTGACATTTTTCATCGGCGGAATGAAGGGCTTTGAGCCCGAACAGATACACAGCTTGTCGTAAGGATAAATCTTTCTGCCGACTTTCACCGTTTTTGCTGTTCTGTCAATTCCCGTTACCTTTGCGCCCGTAACAATTTCAATTCTGTTTGCCGCATAATATGACGGCTTGCGGAGATACATTTCCTTCTCCTTGACTGCGCCCTTAAGATAATAGGAGATGGACGGTCTGCTGTAAGGAAAATACTGCTCCTTCGTCAGAACGGTAATCTCGCCGCTTTTATCCTCTTTTCTGATTTGCTCTGCGCAGGCAAGTCCTGCGGCGGAGGCTCCGATAATCACATATTTCATCACCTTGCACCTCCTAAATCGACATAAACAAGCGCTCTGTTCGGGCAGTTTTTTACGCAGGCAGGCTCGTCTTCACCCTGGCACAAATCGCACTTAACGGCAAATTTGCCCGTTTTAATACATCCGAACGGACATACCGCAAGGCAGGTCATACAACCGATACATTTGTCCTCATTGACGGACACGACACCTGTTTTCCTGTCCTTGGTCATCGCGCCGGTTATACACGCCTGCACGCATTTCGGGTTATCGCAGTGACGGCAGTTGACAGCCGCCGAAAGCATTTTATCTCCGTAAACCGTTATTCTTGAAACGGGTGCGGGATTTTCATATTTATTAGCCTTAAGCACATCCTTCGTCTTTGAATGAGCCGTTTTGCAGTAAACCTCGCAAAGACGGCAGTTAAGGCATAATTCTTCTTTTGCATAGACTATTTTCATACTAACGCCTCCTATTCTCCGGCATGCTTGATTCCGAGGATTTCAAGCTCTTTTTCGCTGAGCCCGAGCCCGCGAAGCATCAGTCTGTTGCCTCTGAGCGAGTCAATGGAGTTAATACCCATACCGCCCATTATTTCTTTAATCTCGTGATTCCAAGCATTGATAAGATTTTCAACTCTTTCGTGCATAATATCAGGGTTAAGGCGTTTGGTAAGTTCGGGTCGCTGCGTAGCTATGCCCCAGTTGCACTTGCCCGTATTACAGGTCTGACACATATGGCAACCCATTGCTATAAGCGGAGCCGAAGCACAGTAGCAGGCGTCGGCACCCAAAGCAATCGCCTTAACTATATCGGCGGAGCATCTGAATGAGCCTGCCGCAACAAGTGAAATTCTTGAACGGATACCCTCGTCACGAAGACGCTGATCTGCAGCCGCAAGTGCAAGTTCAATCGGAATACCTACGTTATCCCTTATTCTCGTCGGTGCCGCGCCGGTACCGCCCCTGAAACCGTCGATTGCAATTATATCGGCACCTGCTCTTGCACAGCCCGAGGCGATTGCCGCCACGTTATGCACAGCCGCAATTTTTACGGAAACGGGCTTTTTATTATCGGTTGCCTGCTTTATCGACCAGATAAGCTGGCGCAGGTCCTCGATAGAATAAATATCGTGATGCGGAGCAGGTGAAATTGCGTCGCTGCCCTCGGGAATCATGCGTGCGTTTGAAACCTCGACATTAACTTTTTCTCCCGGAAGATGTCCGCCTATGCCGGGCTTTGCGCCCTGACCGATTTTTATTTCAACAAAGCGTGAATTGTTAAGATAATCCTTATGAACGCCGAATCTTCCCGAAGCCACCTGAACTATGGCGCAATCGGTATAGTCAGCCAAATCGGGGTGCAAGCCGCCTTCGCCCGTATTGAAAAGAGTGCCAAGGCTTTTTGCCGCCATAGCAAGCGATTTCTGTGCATTTAAGCTTATTGAACCGAAGCTCATCGCCGAGAACATAATCGGTGTTTCTATTATTACCTGAGGCGGCATTTCAACAGTTGATTTACCCTTTTTTTCAACAGTTATCTTTTCGGGCTTTCTGCCAAGAATTGTTCTTATCTCCATCGGCTCGCGCAAGGGGTCAATGGACGGGTTTGTTACCTGAGAAGCGTTAAGCAGGATTTTGTCCCAGTAAATCGGATACGGTTTAGGTGTTCCCATTCCCGAAAGCAAAACTCCTCCCGTTTCAGCTTGGCGGCAGATTTCCTGCTGATACTGCGGTGTCCAGTTGGCGTTATCCCTGTAATCACAAATATATTTTTCTATTCGTAAAGCGCCTGTCGGGCATAAATCAACGCAGCGATGACAGGCAACGCAATTATCTGATTTTACAAGTGCTGTTTTACCGTCGTCTGAAAAATAGTGGCATTCGTTGGAGCATTGACGGACACAGCATCCGCAGTCAATGCAAAGTTCTCTGTCACGAACGACAGTAAATCTTCGGGGGATGTAATTTACCATAATCAGTCATCCTCCTTTTCAGGGGTTTCAAGCGGAACAAAAACAGGGTCTGCACCGCTTACCGACCAAACCTTTTCGGGATCGGGGCATATAATGCGAATCGCGCTTTCCTCGCTTGCAAAATAGGCTCTGTCGCCCTTGGTTGCTGCCGTCAGTGAACGAAGCTTTAAGCGGTCATTGATTGCAAGCAGTCCCTTGTTGGAGCCGAGTATAACGGAAAACGGTCCGTTGACAAGCGCACCGCTGTAAATGGCGCGAAGGTTGGTAAAGTACTCCTTCTTTTCCTTATCCATTCTGTCAATTTCATCCCATTCGGGAGCTGTCAGAACATCCGCTGCAACATTTGCGGGCAGACCGTGATGACGGATTAAATGGTCGAAAAGATAAGTAATTACTTCGGTATCTGTCTGCATTGTGCATTTGTAACCGAACTGCTCAATATACCTTCTGTTAGCGTCATAGCTTGATATTTCGCCATTATGCACAATGGACCAGTCAAGGATATTGAACGGATGCGCGCCGCCCCACCAGCCCGGTGTGTTGGTAGGAAATCTGCCGTGCGCCGTCCAGAGATAAGCGTTATATTGGTCGAGCATATAGAATTCGCCGACATCCTCGGGATAGCCTACGGCTTTGAAGCAGCCCATATTTTTGCCTGACGAGAAAATGTATGCGCCGTCATAGGCTGCGTTAATTTTTGTTACGCACTGAACAACATACTCGCCTTCATCAAGACGGGAATTCTTCATACGCACACGGTTGACTCTGCCAAAATAACGCCATATATCGGGACCGTTGCTGATTGACGCAACCTTTTTTGTCGGAATCCTCTCGGCAACATCTATATTGAAATGTTTGAACAGAAACTCCTCGCACTTCTGATGTGCTTCCTTGTTTTCAAAGAAAATATGGAATGCATATTCATCCTTATGCTCGGGGTAAATTCCATAGGCTGCAAAGCCGCCGCCAAGACCGTTTGAACGGTCGTGCATAAGTGAAATGGACTTTATTATTTCAGAGCCGTTAATAAGTCCGCCCTTCCGGTCTATTATCGCAGCTATTGCGCAACCTGACGGTATCCGTATCTGACCTTCCTTTAACATTTGTTTACGGTCGCCTCTTTTCAGAATAAATAGAAAAAGAGCCCGTCCCACACAGTACAAGTGTATGGACGAACTCCATTGCTCTTTTTTTGTATTATATTCCAAATGTTTCAAAAAAGTCAAGCACAATTTAAAAATTTTTAAAAAAACAGTTGACAAACCTCTTTTGCGGGTGTAAACTTTTTCACATATTGATAGAGGCAACGGCGTCTTTGAGATTTCTCAAAGGCGCCTCTCTCATTAAAACGGAATATTAAGGCAATGGAGTCTTTGAGCACTATTCTCAAAGACTCCTTTCTCTTTATAATAAACTTATAAAAGGCAATGGCGTCTCTTCTCTTGTTTACAATTTTTTAATATAGGAGGATACACTTATGAAAACCGTAACAGATTATTTCGGCAGCAAGGTCTTTGACGACAGAGTTATGAAATCTATGCTCTCCGCAGAGGTTTATAATTCGCTCAAAAAGACAATAGACGAGGGCACAGAGCTTAATATCGGCGTTGCCAACGCCGTTGCAATAGCCATGAAGGATTGGGCGGTTTCACAGGGAGCAACTCATTTCACACACTGGTTTCAGCCGCTTACCGGTATTACGGCTGAAAAGCATGACAGCTTTATTGCTCCGTCGCCCGACGGCGGAGTAATTATGGAGTTTTCGGGCAAGGAACTTATAAAGGGCGAGCCCGACGCATCCTCTTTCCCGTCAGGCGGACTGAGAGCCACCTTTGAAGCAAGGGGATATACCGCCTGGGACCCGACATCTTATGCGTTTATTAAAGGAAAAACCCTTTGTATTCCGACTGCCTTCTGTTCATACGGCGGTCATGCATTAGACAAGAAAACACCGTTGCTTCGTTCGATGGAAGCTCTCAACAAGCAGGCACTGAGAATAGTTAAGCTTTTCGGAAACGATGATGTAAAAAGAATTGTCAGTTCAGTAGGTCCCGAGCAGGAATATTTCCTTATTACCAAGGAAGTTTATGATCAGAGACCGGATTTGCGTTATACAGGCAGAACCCTTTTCGGAGCGAAATCACCTAAGGGTCAGGAGATGGATGACCATTACTTCGGTGTTATTAAGCCAAGAGTTGCCGCTTATATGGATGAGCTTAACGAAGAGCTGTGGAAACTCGGGATTCTCGCAAAGACAGAGCATAATGAGGTTGCTCCCGCTCAGCATGAACTGGCACCGATTTATACAACTACCAATATCGCTACCGATCACAACCAGATTACAATGGAGATTATGCAGAAGGTTGCCGCAAAGCACGGTCTTGTATGTTTGCTTCATGAAAAGCCGTTTGCAGGCGTAAACGGAAGCGGCAAGCATAATAACTGGTCAATAGCAACCGATACAGGAATTAATCTTCTTTCTCCCGGTGAAACGCCGTATGAGAATGCACAGTTTTTGCTTTTCCTGTGCGCTGTTATCAAGGCAGTTGACGATTATCAGGACCTGCTTCGTATCTCCGTTGCAACAGCCGGCAACGACCACAGACTCGGTGCTAACGAAGCTCCGCCTGCAGTTGTTTCAATTTTCCTCGGTGATGAATTAAATGCCGTTATGGAAGCTATTGAAAAGGACAAGCCTTATAAATCGGCTAAAAAGACTCAGATGAAGCTCGGTGTCGATGTTTTGCCGAAATTCAATCGGGACAATACCGACAGAAACAGAACTTCTCCGTTCGCATTTACGGGCAACAAGTTTGAATTCCGTATGCTCGGCTCGTCAAACTCTATTGCCTGCGCAAATATTATGCTTAACAGCGCTGTTGCGGAATCATTAAAGATTTATGCAGACAGGCTTGAAGACGCAGAGGATTTTGAAACGGCGCTTCATGAAATGATTAAAAAGACTATTAAAGACCACAAGAGAATCATTTTCAACGGTAACGGCTATGACGAAAGCTGGATTAAAGAAGCAACCGAAAAGAGAGGACTTCTCAACTACCGTACAACTGCAGATGCCATTCCTCATCTGCTCGACAAAAAGAATGTTGATATGCTTACCTCCCAGGGCGTGTTTACCGAAGCGGAAATCAAGTCAAGATATGAGATTACGCTTGAAAACTATGTCAAGTCGGTAATCATTGAGGCGAACACAATGGTAACTATGGCTAAGACGGAAATTGCGCCGGCAGTTGAGGCTTACTGTGCAGAAACAGCAAAATCTGCGGCAGCCAAAAAGGCTATTGACAGTGATCTGGCATGCGCATATGAGTCTTCTCTTGTCAGAAAGCTTTCCGACCTCACGGATACAATATGCGAGAAGGCAGACGAGCTTGAAGATACGGTTTGCGCTATTGATGACGGCGCCGAAATCAGCGAGCAGGCGTATGCAATCCGTGACAGCGTAATTGCTAGGATGGAAGAGCTGCGTGCTGCAAGTGACGAGGCTGAAACGCTGACCTCAAAGAAGTACTGGCCGTACCCGACTTACGGTGATATTCTGTTCAGCGTAAAATAAACGAACAAAGGACTTGATTTTATATGGCTATAGAAGAAATAACCAAACTTATACAGGAATCCGCAACAAAAGAGGTGTTCGGCGTCTGGTTTTTAATCGGCGCAGCGCTGGTTTTCTTTATGCAGGCAGGCTTTGCAATGGTCGAAACAGGCTTTACGAGAGCGAAAAATGCAGGAAACATAATAATGAAAAATCTTATGGATTTCTGCATAGGCACGGTCGTATTTGTAGCCTTAGGCTTCAGTCTGATGATGGCTGAGGACTATGCGTTCGGCGTTATAGGAATACCTAATCTGAAAATTATTACAGATTTCGGCTCGTTCCTTGAAAGCGGAAACGCACCGTCATTTGTGTTTAACCTTGTGTTCTGTGCAACCGCCGCAACGATTGTATCCGGCTCAATGGCAGAGAGAACAAAATTTGCTTCATACTGTATTTATTCTGCAGTTATTTCACTCTTTGTTTATCCCATTGAAGCGGGCTGGGTATGGAATTCTCAGGGTTGGCTTGCTCAACTTGGATTTCACGATTTTGCAGGCTCGGCGGCAATACATTCAGTCGGCGGAATAACAGCACTTATCGGAGCAATAATGGTAGGCCCGAGACTTGGTAAATATCAGAGAGATAAAAAAAATAAGGTTACTAAGGTCAACGCAATTCCCGGACATTCGATTACTCTCGGTGCGCTCGGTTGTTTTATACTCTGGTTCGGCTGGTATGGATTTAACGGAGCGGCGGCGTGGGACGGAAAATCACTTGCTTCCATTTTTGTTACAACTACAATTGCTCCTGCCGTTGCAACTGTTACTACAATGATATTTACATGGATTAAAAACGGCAAGCCTGATGTTTCAATGTGTATAAACGGTTCACTTGCGGGACTGGTCGGGATAACGGCAGGCTGTGATGCTCTTGACGCTCTCGGTTCGGTAGTCGTCGGTATCGTTTCGGGTATTTTGGTAGTAGTTATCGTTGAATTACTGGATTTGAAATGCCACATTGACGATCCCGTCGGCGCAGTAGGAGTACATTTCGCAAACGGCGTATGGGGAACAATAGCCGTAGGTCTGCTTGCAAATCCCGCAGCACCCGCAGGACTTGAAGGTCTGTTCTACACGGGTAAATTCAGACTCCTGGGAATACAGTCGTTAGGTATAGTTTGCATTCTTGCGTGGACAGCTCTTATGATGACACTGACCTTTGCAATTATTAAGAAAACTGTCGGACTTCGGGTTTCACAGGAGGAAGAAATCAAGGGACTTGACAAGACCGAGCACGGACTTCCGAGTGCCTATGCAGATTTCTTGCCGGCAGTTGAAAGCATTGACTACGGTTATGAAAATGCCACGGCAGTTCCCGGTGATGTTCCCGTTGCGGAAGCTATACCGGTCAAGAAGGTTCCGGCATTTGACGAGACAACGCCTAAATTTACAAAGGTTGAAATCATTTGTAAGGAATCACGCTTTGAAGCTCTCAAGACCGCTATGATTGACATAGGAATTGCCGGTATGACTGTTTCACATGTTCTCGGCTGCGGTTGGCAGAAGGGAACACCCGAATATTACAGAGGCGTTCAGGTAGAGGCAAGCCTTTTACCTAAGGTTCAGGTTGATATTGTAGTCAGTAAAATTCCCGTCAGAACTGTTATTGAAACCGCCAAGAATGTGCTTTATACCGGAAATATCGGAGACGGAAAGATATTTGTCTATGATGTTGAAAATGTAGTTAAGGTTCGTACGGGCGAGGAGGGCTATGACGCCCTTCAGGATGTAGAATAATAAACTTAAATTAAATGCGTTTGAGAAAAGAGAAGTAATGCAGCAAAGCGCTTTCAGAGAGTATGCGGTTGCTGAAAAGCATACAGCGTTTCTGCACGAATAACACTTTTCAAGCAGCAATCCGAAAGCAAAAGCAAGTAGGTGCGCCGTAGGTTGTGCGTTAAACGGCAAGCTCTGTCAGGAGCGTGAAAAGAGAAAAATGCAGGTGGCACCGCGATTACAGCATCGCCCTGTTATAGGCTGGATTACTTTAAGGAGGTAAATCTTATGTGTTCTATTATGGGTTACTGTTCAGACGGTGCCTCTGTTGATTTATTCAGAAAGGGCTTTGAAAAAACAAAGTCCAGAGGACCCGATGACAGCCGTATTATTGATACGGGAAAGGGACTTTTGGGTTTTCACCGTCTTGCGATTATGGGGCTTCACGACGAAGGCATGCAACCGTTTGAGCTTGACGGCAGCTATGTTGTATGCAACGGCGAGCTTTACGGCTTTCAGAAGGAAAAGGACGAGCTTATCAAAAAGGGCTACACCTTCAAAAGTGACAGCGACTGTGAAATTCTGCTGCCTATGTACCGTGAATACGGTCTGAAAATGTTTTCAAAAATGGACGCTGAATTTGCGCTGATTATCTATGACGGCAAAGAAGGCGAATATATAGCCGCAAGGGATCCAATAGGCATCCGTCCGCTTTATTACGGCTATGACAGTCAGGGTTATATAGTTTTCGCCAGCGAAGCGAAAAACTTAGTCGGACTTGTCGGAAAGGTGCTCCCGTTTCCGCCCGGACATTATTATAAAGGCGGCGAGTTTGTCTGCTATAAGGATATAGCCCATGTTGACGGTGTTTGTTACGATGATGTTGAAACAGCATGTAAAAACATCCGTGAAAAACTCATAGCAGGCGTTGAAAAGCGTCTTATATCAGATGCTAAGGTAGGCTTTCTTCTTTCGGGCGGGCTCGATTCTTCACTCGTTTGCGCAATAGCGGCTAAAAAAGAGCAAAAGCCGATTAAGACCTTTGCAATAGGAATGAGCGAGGATGCCATAGACCTGAAATATGCAAGACAGGTTGCAGATTACATAGGCAGCGACCACAAGGAAATTTTAATGACTCCCTATGAAGTTATCTCTTCACTTGAGAATGTTATAAAGATTCTCGGGACCTTTGATATTACAACAATCCGTGCGAGTATGGGTATGTATCTTATTTGCAAGGCGATTCACGAAACAACGGACATCCGTGTGCTTCTTACGGGTGAAATATCCGACGAGCTTTTTGGCTACAAATATACCGATTTTGCGCCCTCGGCAGAGGAGTTTCAGAGCGAAGCACAGAAAAGACTGCATGAGCTTCATATGTACGATGTCCTGCGTGCAGACCGATGCATTTCGGTAAACTCTCTTGAGGCGAGAGTGCCGTTCGGCGACCTTGATTTCGTCGATTATGTAATGGCTCTCGATCCCGAAATCAAAATGAATACCTACGGCAAAGGCAAGTACCTGCTTCGTCACGCCTTCGAGGGAAGAGGTTATCTTCCCGACGAAATTCTATGGCGTGAAAAAGCGGCGTTCTCGGATGCAGTCGGTCATTCGATGGTCGATTATCTGAAAGAATACGCCCAAACCGTTTATACGGACGAACAGTTCAAAGAGGGCTGTGAAAAATACAGCCACGCAAAACCGTTCACAAAGGAGTCTCTGCTTTACAGAGATATTTTTGAAAAATATTATCCCGGACAGTCGCAGATGATAGTTGATTTCTGGATGCCCAACAAATCCTGGGAGGGCTGCGATGTCAACGACCCGTCGGCAAGGGTACTTTCAAACTACGGCGACAGCGGAGTATAAATCACATAGACTGTCCTCGGACGAGTGCAGTCAGTTTCGTTTTTTAAAATATGCAATTACTTTTCTTGACAACTATATAGATTAGTAATAAAATAATACAAAAGGAAAAGGTGTCTTGGGATTCCAAGGCATCTTTGTCTTTTATTTTTATATTCGGGAAGGCATGATAATGAATAATAAATCGGATAGCGATGTGAAAATCATACTTGAAAACGGCTCTGTTTATTACGGAAAATCCTTTGGCTTGCGTGAAGAGCGTGTTGCCGAAATTGTTTTTAATACCTCACCGGTCGGTTATCAGGAAATTATTTCCGATCCGTCATATACAGGTCAGAGTACTCCAGCCTGTCGGTTATGCGGTTACATCTGTTGAAGAAGGAATCAAAGCCGCTGAGAAAATCGGCATCCGTAGCCACGCTTTTCGGGGTTTTTTTGAAGGCTTTGGATTTTTCAACTATTCAATGTTTTCAAGGGATTTCGGGCTTTCAGTTTTATTTTAGGGCGGTATCGATATACAAGCAGGATAAAGCCGCGCCCGTTGCGGCAGTTCACACCGCACGGCAACGCCGAGCGGCTTTCGTTTTATGGGGGAACAATCACCGTAATAACTTCCTTATCCGTGAGTCCAAGCATCGCCCATAGGCGTCTTGTTTCGGCACGGCAAATCGAGCCGAAAGACCGGGCAGATGCCCGAGCCCAGCTTTGATGCTTATTTGCTTGTCATGTTTATCATTTTTGAAAACAAAACAAATGGCTCTTTCCAATCGTCATAGAACCTTAGAATCGTAGCAGAAGAAGGTAAATTGAGTGATGTTAATTGCTTTGCCTTTGTGGGGATAGAATTACCATCTTTTAAGTATGAAAGGATACAATCATCAACTTCCCGCTTTGTGTATTTTACTTTTTTCGTGTTTAACAATTCTATGTTTGCTGCCTTTGCAAAAGACTCAAAAGTTCCAAAGCGATTTGAAATCACAGATAGGCTATAAGGAAATTTATCCATGAATGCTGTTTTTGATTCAAAAATTGAACCATTATTTTTAGTTATTTCATTTGCAGCTCTTATCAACTCTTCTTTAGAAATAAACTCGTTTCTCTTCGTAATATCTGAACCAATTTCTTTTTGATAATCCTGCAACGTACCGAAAAAGTTGTATATTACTTTTGCAGTTGGCAAACCATTTTCTTTTCGCAAATCCTTTTCGGTTATTCTATCATGTGTTTCCAAATACTTTCTGCTTGCAATAACGACCCTTTCTTTTGTCCATAATTCATAGTTCAACTCTTGCCCTAAAGCAATTTTAATATCACTGAAATTCTTATATTCAGGATAATAGGACAAAATGCAAGGAAGTGAAGGAAGCCCATTTTCTTTTTTTAAATCTTTCTGCTTAAATTTGGGATTGATTTTGGAATAATTAACTAATGTTTCCCAAATGTTTTCTCTGTTCCAGACTTTATCCACCTGTAACCCAAAAGCAAGTTTAAGTTCATTTATTGTGCCGTAATATTTAGTAATGTAAGTCACGGATGGCAAGCCATTCTTATCTCTAGTAAAATCAATTTTCTTGATGTTTCCATGTTCTTTTATGAAATCACCAACTATTAAATCGAATTTTTCTTTTGTCATTTTCTCGTTAGTATTAGATGCTGCCTGAATTGGTTTGTTATACTCACTATTTATAGTTTCTCCAGACATAAACCTTTTTGCTTTTTCTTCTAATAAAAAATCATGCAAGTCCTTATCACTTTTTGAAAGATTACAATCCATACAAAGAATCTGACAATTATCTAAAGTAGATTTTCCGCCTTTAGCATAAGCAACAATATGATCAAAATGGCATTCAGCTTTTGAAGTAAGAATCTTGCCGCATAAAGCACATCTCAATTGACCATTGTTTTTTTCTAAGTTTATTAGTACTGCTTGATATTGTATGCTGTCAGAGAATACTCTGTCGTTCATTATTACACCCCAATTATAATGATTATCAATATCTCGTTAACGATATATTGTACAATATATCATAAACCACAATTTAGGACTTGTCAATGCGATAATTGATAGAGCACTTTGTCTAAACGCAGAGCGTTTTTGCTATATTAATTATAGTTTTTCAAGAGGAATGCCTCTGTACCGATAGCCGCAAGGAAAAGATGCGGTTGCAACTCGTCTGCGGTTTGTGCAATAAACTGTGGTCAATTGAGATAAACTGTGTGCAATCGTGTATGCGACAAGTCCCGACAAACAAAAGCGAATGGCGAAAAAGCCCGATTTTAAGGCAAAAAAAGAGCAGGCAAATTGCCTGCTTTTTTGGTGCGAGAGTGGGGTATGCTTTCTCCCTCTCGCTTACTGTTTACGGCGGTTGTTCGGTTTTCGTTTGCTTAACGGTTGAGGTTCAAGCAATTTAAGGCAATAATCTGTTCCGTTACGCTTTTACTTCTCTAATGAAGCTTTGTAATTGTTGCCCCAGTCCTGCATTGACATTAAAATCGGGCGCATGCTTTCGCCGAGATCGGAGAGCGCATATTCAACACGCGGAGGAACTTCGGGAAAAACCGTTCTTGTGATAATGCCGTCCGCTTCCATCTGGCGCAGACTGTCGGTCAGCACCTTCTGGCTGATACCGTCAAGAGACTTGTGAAGTTCATTAAAACGCCACGGACGGACAAGCAGATTTCTGATAATCAAAAGCTTCCATTTATTGCCTATTAACTGTACCGTTGTTGCTACAGGGCAATCGGGCAATTCGTCTTTTGTTTTCATATGAATCCTCCCATTAGTTCTTTTTCGTTTGTTACACTTGAATTATAATGTATTGCACTATGCCTGTCAATTACTTACAAAAAGGTAACTACCTAATAAAAAAGTGCGTACTTGTGGATGAAAACGGCGTTTCATATAATGTAATTGCAGACAAAAAGTCTGACATTTTCAAGGAGGAAATTACTATGGCACTTTCAGATTTATTCGGATGGGGTAAAAAGGAAGAGGAAAACACTGCTCCTGCAGCGGCATGCGGTGCAGTTGAAGAACCCGCTGAAACACCTGCAGCATGCGGTGCAGCTGAAGAGGCTCCTGCTGCTTGTGGCGCTGCTGACGCTCCCGAAGAAGCTCCTGTTGCCTGTGGTGCTGCCGATGAAGCTCCCGCTGCTTGCGGTGCTGCTGATAAAGCAGAGGAAAAACCTGCTGCTTGTGGTTCTGCTTGCGGAGCTGGCGATGAAAAATAAACCCCAAAACAATCTCGGCAGCTTAGTCTGCCGAGAGCAACGATAATAACTCAACGATGTTGATTAGAATATAGGTAAGCATATGAAACAGTATTTTTCATTTCAGTGGCATATAACGGATGAGTGCGATCAGAGATGCAAGCACTGCTATATTTTCTCAGGCGATCCTTGCAGAACACTTGACAGTATGAGCTGGGAACAGATGCAGGACACCTTCTATAACTGCCTTGACTTTTGCAAGGTATATGATCGTCTGCCGTATTTTTATCTGACAGGCGGAGACCCGATTCTGCATCCCGATTTCTGGAGACTGCTTGAGTTGTTCCACGAGCACAATGTTCCTTTTACAATTATGGGAAATCCCTTCCATCTGAACGAAAGGGTGTGCCGTGAACTGAAGGCTCTCGGGTGCCGTAAATATCAACTCTCCCTCGACGGGCTCAGAGAAACGCACAATTGGTTCAGAAAACCGGGTAGCTATGACTGCACAATAGATAAAATCGGATGTATTAACAGGGCAGGGATTAAATCCGTTATAATGACAACCGTGTCAAAAACCAATATTGCGGAAATTCCGGGGATTATTGACGCCGTTGTTGAAGCCGAAGCTGACATTTTTGCATTTTCACGCTATGTGCCCTCGGGCGGTGAGCTTGACACAAGTATGACTCCGCAGGAATATCGCAATCTTCTGTCAATTTGCGATAAGAAGTTCAGGGAATACAAGGCACAGGGCTGTAAAACATATTTCAATAAAAAAGACCATCTCTGGACATTGTATGAATATGAAACGGGAGAATTCAAAATCCCTTCTTATGCCTGTAACGGTATGATTTACGGCGGATGTAATTGTGCTAACTGCCATGTTACAATCCTGCCGAACGGTGATATATTCGCCTGCCGTCGTGTCGCAGACAGTAAGGTAGGCAATATTTTTGAGGACAGATTTGCGGATGTCTGGGTAACCGGTGCGGAACAGTACAGAGATTATACAAGGTTTTCAAAATGCTCACGCTGTAAGCTCTTGCAGTTCTGCCGTGGATGTCCTGCCGTTGCAAAAGGTACGAACGGCGATTTTTACGGCGATGACCCGCAATGCTGGGCAAGCGAGGATAACGGATTGTTAGCGAGAACGGAGTAAAATATGAAAGCAGTTTTAATTGACAGAATTACAAACGGTGAGAATATTTCAATAAGTGAAGTCCTCGTTCCCGAGGTTAAACCGGGATGGGTGCTTGTCAAGGTAAAAGCCTTCGGGATCAACCATTCGGAAAAGCTTCTAAGGTTAAATGAAATCAGAGCGGATTATATCAAAAAGCCCGTTATTCCCGGTATTGAATGCGTGGGCGTAGTCGAGAACCCTTCGGACTCTACACTCAAAAAAGGACAGACGGTCGCTGCGCTTATGGGCGGCATGGGGCGTTCCTTTAACGGAAGCTATGCTGAATATGCGCTCCTTCCTGCAAAGACGGTATTCCCGATTAAAAGCACGCTTTCATGGGAAGAACTCGGAGCCGTGCCTGAAACATATTTTACTGCTTGGGGCAGTCTGTTTGAATGTCTGCATCTTAATAAAGATGACACCCTGCTCATAAGGGGCGCTACCTGTGCGCTCGGTTACGCAGCAATACAAATTGCAAACGCACTTGGATGCAGGGTTGTTGCAACAACTCACAAGCAAAGCAAGATACACTTGCTGTCGGAGGCGCACGAGGTTATAATAGATAACGGAAGGCTGACAGACGGTGTTCACGGCGTTACAAAGGCACTTGACCTTGTCGGTCCGAGAAATCTTAAAGACACGCTTAAAGCGGTTGAAAAAGGCGGAATCGTATGCCAGACGGGACTGCTCGGCGGAGTATATACGCTTAACGGATTTGACCCGATTAAAGATATACCAAACGGCGTTTACCTGACGGGATTTTTCTCAAACTACCCGACGAAAGAAACGATAAGCGAGATATTCAACTTCATTGAAAAGCACAATCTGAACCCGAAATACGGGAAAGCGTTTAGCTTTGACGATATACGCTCTGCCGTCATTGCACAGGATAACGGCGGTGTTGACGGAAAAATTGTTGTAACATTATAGAATCAAAAAAGATGAAAGGCGGTGAGGCAAATGATTATTAATACAGGACAGCGAACGGATATTCCTGCGTTTTATGCAAGGTGGTTTGCAAACAGACTCAAAGAAGGATTTGTCTGTGTTCGCAATCCGTATTATCCGAATCAGGTCAGCCGCTACCGTCTTGATCCCAAAGTAGTTGATGTTATCGGCTTCTGCACAAAAAATCCTGCGCCGATGTTTCCGTATATGGAACTGCTGAAGGATTACGGTCAGTACTGGTTTGTAACAATAACGCCATACGGAAAAGATATTGAGCCGAATGTTCCCGATAAGCATAAACTGCTTGAGGATTTCAAAACACTGTCGGATACAGTCGGCATAAATTCAATCGGTTGGCGCTATGATCCTATATTTATAACGGATAAATACACACCTGATTATCACCTGCGTGCCTTTGAGCAAATGGCATCCGCACTTGACGGATATACCAAAACCGTTGTTATCAGTTTTATTGACCTCTACCCGAAGGTGAAACGCAATTTTCCCCAAGCAAAAGAAGTAACATCAGAGCAAAGAATTGCTCTCGGCAAGGAATATGTCCGAATTGCTTCCAATCACGGTATGACCGTAAAGCCGTGTGCAGAGGGTGATGAGCTTGCTGCTTACGGTGCGGACTGCAGCGGTTGTATGAAAATAAGCGACTACGAGAAAGCAATCGGAAAACGACTGAACGCACCAAAAAAGAAAGGCGCAAGAGCGGAGTGCGCCTGCTATCTGTCCTGCGATATCGGTGCCTACAACACCTGCAATCATCTCTGCAAATACTGCTATGCAAATGCAGAGCCCTCGAAGGTGCTGGCGCAGAGCAGCTTACACGATCCCGAATCACCGTTTTTGATCGGTAATTACAAGGACACAGACACCGTTCATGATGTGCCGCAGAATTCGTGGATAGATGATCAAACTACACTTGATGAGGCAATGTTATGACACATACAAATAAAAGATTATGGCTAATAAAATTCTTGCTCAGCGAGAACGAAAGATATAAGGATGTTCAGATACCGGCTGACAGCGAGGAACAGTTCAATCTGTACCGCAGCCTTGTCAATGTGCGTATGCCTGCTCCGATAAGCGAGGAGTATCTGCAAATTGAAGACGAATATCTTAAAAATCTTATTGCAGAAAATGGTATAACGGAAATTGAGAATTTAACCGAGTCAGAGCACGGTATTTATCTTTGGCAGGGCGATATTACCACACTTAAATGCGATGCAATCGTAAATGCCGCAAACTCGCAAATGCTTGGCTGCTTTGTTCCCTGCCACGCTTGTATAGATAACTGCATCCACACCTTTTCAGGCATAAGACTGAGAATGAAATGCGCAGAAATAATGAAAAATCAGGGACATGAAGAGCCGACTGGTACTGAGAAAATCACACCTGCATACAATCTACCGTGCAGGTATGTTCTTCATACTGTCGGACCGATAGTAAACAGCGTACTTACCGAAGAAAATAAAACGCTTCTCGCTTCCTGCTATACCGAATGTCTTAAAAAAGCGCAGGAGAATAAGCTTGACAGTATTGCCTTCTGCTGTATATCAACGGGCATTTTCGGTTTTCCGCAGGAGCAAGCCGCTGAGATTGCCATAAATACGGTAAGGCGGTTCATGAGTGAAACCGGAAGTAGCATTAAGGTAATATTCAATGTATTCAAAGATAAGGACAGAGAGATTTATGAACAACTACTCGGATAAAATAAACAAATTGAAACAGTCGCTTGCCGAAGCTGATGCTGTTATCATAGGCGCGGGCGCAGGGCTTTCAACCGCCGCGGGATATATCTACACGGGCGAGCGTTTTGATAAATACTTTTCTGATTTCGAGGCGAAATACGGCTTTCACGATATGTATTCGGGCGGCTTTTATCCGTATAAAACCGATGAAGAGTTCTGGGCTTATTGGTCAAGATATATTTATGTCAACCGTTATACGTCTATCCCGAATGACACGTACTCCAAACTGCTTGAGCTGGTGAAGAATAAGGATTACTTCGTCATCACAACCAATGTCGACCATTGCTTCCAGCGAGCGGGCTTTGATAAAAAAAGATTGTTTTACACGCAGGGTGATTACGGTCTGTTTCAATGCTCCGTACCGTGCCACCAGAAGACTTATGAAAATGAAGAAATCATAAAGCAGATGTATGAGCAGCAAAGGGATATGAAGGTGCCGACCGAGCTTTTACCGAAATGCCCTGTCTGCGGAAAACCGATGACGATGAATCTTCGCTCGAACGATAAATTCGTTGAGGATGACGGCTGGCGCAAAGCATATCAGCGCTATGTTGAATTTGTTGAGCTTCACAAGGACAAAAGGATTGTGTATCTTGAGCTCGGCGTCGGTTACAATACGCCGGTTATCATTAAATATCCGTTCTGGCAATACACAAACGATAATCCAAACGCAACCTATGTTTGCATCAACAAAGGCGAAGCGGTTGCTCCCAAAGAAATAAAAGAACGCTCCGTCTGTATAGACTGCGATATACGGCAGATAATTGAAGCTGTTATATAAAGAAATGCCCTGCAATTACTGCAGGGCTGTAATTTTTTAGCTTTATTCCTACACCGCCAGACCGACTTGATTCAGATAACTGTCTGCTTTCTCTACGCTTATGGATTGGAAGTTGTCAAATACATCTGCATAAGTATCAAGCGTTACTTTTATGTCTGAGTGTCCCATAAGGTGCTGGAGTACCTTCGGCGGCATTCCGCTTTCGATACAACGAGTGGCGTATGTGTGTCTCAGACTGTGTAACGATAAATCACCTTTGACCGTCTTGTCCTGAATATTGTACTTGTTCACTATCCGCCTGAACTCCGTGTTCACTACGCTCGTAGCTATCAGTGTTCCTGCCGATGTGTGGAACAGTACATTATCATCCGTCGCCTTGTATTCGGATATTATCTTTTCAATAACAGGTCTTACGGTTTCATTTATCGGTATCTGTCTGTTGCCGTTCTCGGTCTTCGCTGTATCGTTTACAAACGCTTCACCGTGTTCGCCTTTGGATATTGTCTTGTCAATGTTGATGAAATTGAAATTGATGTTCAGGTCATTAACAGAGAGCGCATTTATCTCTCCCATTCTCATTCCCGTGAACATTGAGATTAACATCTGCTCTGCATACCGTATATTCTCATTTCGTATAACCTCAACAAGCTTTTTCTGCTCGTCAAGAGTCAGCGCCCGAATCTTCTTCGTCTTCTTTGTTGACTTCGGTTTGCGTACATCTAACATCGGATTGTCCGATATGATTTTTCTCTTAAATGCTTCTTTGAAACATTGATTGAGAATGATATACATTTTCTTTATCGTTGAGTTTGCATAATCAACCTTTGAGAGCAGCAACTGTTTTATTGCCGTTGAGTCTATCTTCTGAACGGGGATATCGTTAATCTCCTTGCAGAGCTTAACCGTTTCCATTGTCCTGTAATATGTCTGCGGCTGAATCTCATTCATAGCCAGCTTCTCGTCGTAGATTTGCTTTATGAGTTGTGAAAATGTAATCGTATTCGCATTGACAAACTTGCCGGTGTAAATGCTGAGCTTCAATTCATCGAGCTTGACTTTGACTTCCTCCTGAGTTTCGGCTGTAACCGACTTGCGTATCACCTTGCCGTTTTCATCCTTGCCGACATTTATCTGAGCCATCCATTTTTGCTTTACATTGGAGTAAAATATACTCCCTTCGCCGTAATGATTTTTCGGCTTTCGTTTAGCCATATTGAATCCTCCTTTCCGGGCTCGGTTGGATGTTAACTCTGTTTGCAGTCTTTGTCAAATAATTTCGGGAAATATATTGTGAACGGGGAGATTGTGTGGTATAATAACCTCACGAAACAGATGCCAAATCGCAGATTTGGACTGTTTCGGAGAACATTGAATCATAAATCGAACGCTGACGCGTTCCCGCGCTTCACGCTTTGCGGCATTCGCCGCTGATTTATGGTATAATGGTGTCGACAAATCGGGATCTTACTCATTAATATGTTACCTTTTTGTCACCCTGTACGTGATATATTATTAAAAAAATTCCGAAAGGATGAAAGCTATGAAAAAAAGTATATTAATAAAACTGGTAATCGCAATGCTTTGCATGTGCCTGATTGCAGGAACTTTCGCAGGTTGTTCCGGAAATAACAAACAACCGGAAACGACAAGCGAATCAGCGGAAGAATTAGCGGCGTTTGAAAATATTGACCCGAAAGAATTAGCGGAATTAACCAACTGCTATGACCCCGAAGCTGACACCGATTTGGATGCTGCCCGCAGCAACAATAATGAAGCACCGATAGCCGGTACGATTATCAGCGGTCAGGACATTACTTTTACCAACAGCAGTCTTGTCGAATACACCAGATTATCGCCAAACAAAACCATACACAGAAATCATAAGATTGATACCATTACTATTCACTATATGGCAGGCAAGCTTACCGTTGAAGCGTGCGGAAATGTGTTTTCGGAATCTAAAGCAAATGCAAGCTCCAATTACGGTGTCGATGATGACGGGCGTATAGCACTGTACGTTCAGGAGTGGGACCGTTCATGGTGCAGCAGTAACGCCGATAACGATCACCGTGCGGTAACTATTGAAGTGGCGTCAGATTCCTCCCACCCATACACAGTCAGCGACAAAGCATATAATACAACAATTAAGCTTGTGGCAGATATATGTAAGCGAAACGAAATAGAAAAACTCGTCTGGAGTGACGACAAGGAAGCACGCATTAAACATCTTGACGGTGCTAATATGACTGTACACAGCGATTTTGCAGACACGGATTGTCCGGGAGAATATCTTTACAGCAGAATGGGTGATATTGCAAAACAGGTAAACAGTATTCTTGAAGAAACCAAAGGACAAACCGTAACAGGAAGAAAATGTTCTGAAGAAAAGCAATTCGAAGAGTATTTGGTCAAAATTACGAAAACCACCAACGTTCGCAGAAATCCGGGCTTGAAAGGTTCTTTTGTCATGAAGGTAAATAAGAACGAAGTATATACCATTGTGGACGAAAGAACGGTTGATAATATTAAGTGGGGAAAACTGAAAAACGGTAAAGGCTGGATTAATCTGGCGGATACTCAAAAGAAGTAATCGCTGTTTGTTCACTATAGTGCGCCTTACAACTTCTGATTTAACGAATTGTCAGCACCTTGCTTTTGCAGGGTGCTTTTCCTTTTTTAACGGGCAATACGCTATGTCAAAATTGCTCTACCCCCGTGCAATAAATGACATAGAAACAATATATAAACCCTTCCGAAAAAAGTTCCGTACTTTCGGGAACGGGTGTGGTAATTGTTGTGTCGGAGGCGGTAGTATGACCACGCTTGAAAACCTATACAACGGCAATATCAATCCGAGCGACTTTTTGCTTTTTCGCATAATAACTCCCTTAACCGTGAGTCCAAGCATCGCCCAAAGGCGTCTTGTTTCGGCAAGCCGAAAGAACGGGCAGTAGCCCAAGCCCAGTTTGTTCAGTCTCATTAAACGGACAATGCTTTGTTTCTAATGATTATTCGGTTGAAAGG
Source organism: Clostridia bacterium (assembly GCA_017438845.1). Taxonomy (GTDB): domain Bacteria; phylum Bacillota; class Clostridia; order Oscillospirales; family Acutalibacteraceae; genus Fimenecus. The sequence goes on from JAFRUO010000020.1 coordinate 109,787, forward strand.
ATTGACATTCCCTGTAATCATTTCGGCGCCCAGGCTTCCGGCACGGACGGGGAAATACACGAATTCTGCACAATGCATTTTAACACCGCCTTTCCGCAGATGAAAAAGTCAGATGTAAACGGCGAAAATGAATTCGACAAATCGGAAGTTATTGAATATTCGGTTTGTCACCTTTTTGTCACCCAAGGTTGTGTATAATAACAGATAGTTAGGTATAATTGAATTTTTTGATTGATTTTTGTTTACAGAAATATTATAATTAAACTGTTGGAAATCAAAAATAAGGAGGACTTGATTTTATGACAAAGAGTTTATTTTTAAGATTGATGAGTGCGCTTCTTTGCGTTTGTTTGCTTGCAGGAACTTTTGCAGGCTGTTCAGGCAACAAGGCAAAAACAGATACGCCAAGTGGGGAAGCCTTAGATGTAAGGGCTGATGAATACGCTGGGTTGGTTGACGGTTATGACCCTGAGGAAGATAATTTAGATGCTGAGCGCAGTGCTTCAGATGAAGTATCTTTAGCAGGTACAGTTCTCACTCTTAACGGAGAAAAAGTTTCATTTTCAAACAGTTCACTTGTGGAACATACAAGATTATCTCCTAACAAAAACGACCCGGAACATAATATTACACACAGAACGCATAAAATAGATACTATAACAATTCATTGCATGGCAGGGCAGTTATCCGTTTATACATGCGGCAATGTATTTGCTGATAAGGATGCAAAGGCAAGCTCAAATTACGGCATAGACAAGGACGGGCGAATTGGAATGTATGTTGAGGAGAAAGACCGTTCATGGTGCAGCAGTAACTCCGCTAATGATAACCGTGCTGTTACGATTGAGGTTGCTTCTGATTCATCTGAGCCGTACAAGGTAAACGATGCAGCGTATAAATCGCTCATCAGGCTTGTAGCAGATATTTGCCAAAGAAACAACATTGAAAGGCTTACTTGGAGTACTGACAAAGCTACACGTATTCAGCATAAAGACGGCGTCAATATGACAGTTCACAGAGATTTTGCAAATAAGTCATGCCCTGGCGATTATCTTTACAGCCGTATGGGTGATATTGCAAAAAAAGTTAATGCCATACTTAAACAAAAAGCCTCAACAACAACAGTAAAATCCGAATTTCCTTATATGATAAAGATAAAAGCAAAAATGACTGACGTTCGAAAAGGCGCGGGTACGGAATATGATATCGTAACCACAGTGAAAAAAGGTGAAGTATATACGATAGTCGAAGAACAGAAAGTAAATTCCGAAACATGGGGAAAACTCAAGAACGACGTCGGTTGGATTAATCTTAAAGATACGGAAAGAGTTGATTAGTGATTATCAATATACCCCTATGGCAAGTGCCATAGGGGTATAAATTTTATTCTTTAATCTTTTTTCGCTTAAAGCTGAAAATCAAAAGCGGAATATAAGTACAAATCGGCAGCAGCACTCCGAAGTATTTATACGGCGACAATACAAGAGTGTTATAAATGGAATGGTAGGTTACCGCCAGCATTAAAAGAGAAAGCGTTCCGCAATAAAAAAGCTTTTTCCTTTTTCTTACAAACGAAATACCTATGCCGACTGCCACCGTGCAGATGCTGTGCATTAAGCTTGCACCGAATCCCCGCATAATTGCCCATTTAATATCTACACTGTACAGGTTTTGCGTTATCATAATCATATTTTCCATTATGGCAAAACCGAGACCTACGGCAAAAGCGGATTGTGCAAGTTTCTGCCTGTTGTCCGAAATGAAAAGCGCAAAAAGCAGTATCGGCAACGCCTTGAGCAATTCTTCCGTCACAGGGGAAACCGTAGTTGTAAAATAAAGCATATCTTTATCTAAAGCAAGATAGATACGGTTATTTATCTCGCCTGCAATAAGACATACTGTCGTACCTATTAGGACAAAGGCAACCACAAGCCTCGATTTTTTCTGCATAATAAAAAGCGAGAGCAGCATCGGTATCAAAAAGCAGATATAAAGGATATAGGTTATATTGTCCACTTTTCAACACCTCCCTTCAATACGGGAAGCAGAGTAACTGCTATAATGCCTGTACCTATACACGATGCAATATACAGCGGTTTAATTTCCGTGTACAAACCTATGGCTTCAAGCATAATAAGAAAAGCATAAATAAGTGAAAGCAGATTATATTTCCTCAGGGATTTTATAATGCCGAAGTCAACATCATATATAATGATGTGCTTAAAGCTATAATAAGCGCATTGCATAATGAAAAAAGCTACAACACCCCATACTATTCTCAATTCCGTATTATCTGTTTTCATAAAGAAAACGAGGTAAAGCACAAGTATCATTACAGGTGCGGCAAGTGATATTAACCTTGTTTTTCTGAAGGCCTTTGTTTTATCGTCCACCAGTCCGTCCATCTGCCCGAAGTTTGCGGAGAAAAAGAACATAAAGCTGCCTATAATACCTAATATTCCGATATGAAAGCCCTTGTTTAAATCACCGTGAGCGACAATAAAAATCACCTGATAAAGCCTTGCAAGCATTAAACTCATAATTCCGCAGGTTATCAGTTTTAAATATAACGCTTTTTTCTTTTTGAAAAATTCTTTTAACCCATAGACAGTTCCAAACAGCGAGCACAGGAATATCAAAAGGTTCATTGCTAATTCCAATTTCAAATTAAAGACCTCTATTTTAATTTTTGTATTATACCATAAATCGGCGGCGAAAGCCGCAAAGCGCGAAACGCGAGAACGCGTAAGCGTACTATTTATGATTCAATGTTCTCCGAAACAGTCCAAATCTGTGATTTAGTGTCTGTTTAGTGAGGTTATTATACCATATTGTGAAAGTAATGTCATTTGTTTTTTTCAAAGCACAGGATTAAGAAATAATTAACCCCTACAACTTTTGTTTTAATAAACTGAAAGCACCTTGCTTTTGATATGCTACCTTCTAGGTAGACAGTTTAAATAATAAAACTGTTTATATGAATCCTACAGATTTGTGTTGGGAAACAGGTGTATATACAGACGATTGCATCTGTGATTTCTGTGATCATAAAGAAGAATGTAGTGGATATGAAAATGAAGACGAGGATGAATAATATAGATTCACATTGTTAATACAATAAGGATATTAGCTATTGCTTCCCCGTTGCACCTCGTATGCACTTCTGCTCCGAAATAGAAAACACTGTAATACACTGTTTGACACAGGGTGAAATATGGGAAAATTTCATCAGCAGTATTTACGGCGAAAATGGCAACTAAATACAACCAGATACAACAGAAAAAGCAGGATTGAAATGACTTTCAATCCTGCTTTTTGGTGCGGAAGTGGGGTAACTTGCGACTGCCTTTGTCGACATTTCAAGCCGTTTCGGGCTTTGCGGTTGGTTATCGGTTGAGATTAGCGGTTTTTATGCCGTATTCAGACAAAATACAAAAAGCTAAGAGCATATCCAAACGGATATGCTCTTACTTGGTGCGAGAGACGGGACCTGAACGGCTACGCCGTTCACGGCAAAGATTATGTGTCCCTTTTGCTCCGCCTGCGGCGAACCGCAAAAGACGGACTGTCGGTTCAAGTCCCGTCTTTTTCTTATCAGAACAGACAAAAACGGCGTATTCACAAGGAATACGCCGTTTTTGTGGTGCGAGAGACGGGACTTGAACCCGTACGGGATTACCACACGCCCCTCAAACGTGCGCGTCTGCCGATTCCGCCACTCTCGCAAATATCTGCCGCCGCTTTTCTGCGACGGCTATTATTATATCAAACGCCTAAAACGATGTCAACACTTTTTTTAAATTTTTTATTAGTCTTGTGTTAAAGCTTGCCGTTACATCGGGGGAGTATTCATTATGCGGCAAGCGGTGTTTTTAAAGATAAACAAGCTTCTGAATATTTATCGGCGGCTCAATATCATACCTGTCAGCCATTTCTCTGTTGAAATAAATTGAAAGATCCACATCGGTGGTGACGGGGATATTTGAAATCTTTTCCCCTTGCATTATTTTGTCCGCGAGCAGAGCGCCTGCACGCGCCATGTCCTCGTTGCCTGCACAGACGCTCATCAGCGCGCCGTGCTGAACATAAGCCTGGTTTGCCGAGAAAACAAGCTTTGACGCTGAGTCAGCCGCATCAAGGATGTACTCCAGATTTCTTTCGGTAATTTCATCGTTGCCAATAAGGTAAAGCGAGTCGACCTGCTCAATAAGACCGCCTGCGCCGTCAATAAGCTGCTTGGAGGAGTCCACTCCGAGCATTACAACCGAAAAGGCGCTGTCGGAAAACATCTTTTGTGCATACTGCGCCGCCTTGGTCGCCGCTTCATCGGTCGAGGTGTATATTATTCCGATGCTTAAAACATTCGGTGTGGAAATCTGCATTACGGGTATCAGTGCCTCAAACGAGGTCTTTGACGTGACGCCCGTCATATTGCCGTCGGGCTCGGTGAGGCTTGTGACAAGTCCGCTTTTTACAGGGTCGTCGACATTAATAAAAACGCAGGGGGTTTTTACGCCGGCGGTTTTAAGCGCAACTGCGGCGGCTTCCCCGACCGCAACGGCAAGGTCATACTTTTCATTACCGATTTCAACCGCAAGGGAGCGGAGCGTATCGCTCTTGCCTGCGGCATTTTTGATGTCGAACTTCATCTTTGACTCGTCATAGCCGAGCGTTCGCATTCTTGCAATAAAGCCCTGACGGATTTCGGTTGAATCCTTTCCGTTATCGGACTGAAGGATAACCGCGGTAAAGGTTTCGTCGGTTTCGTGAGGGTTGGTGATTCCGCCGCTTCCGTTAACCGTTCCGGGACTGTTTTTGCACGAGCAAAGCACCGTCAGCAGCGACAGTGCAAGCAGTATAACGCCGATTATTTTAATGCGTTTCATTAACCGCACACCTTTCAGAAAATATCACTAAAATTAAAGCATAGTTAGCAGCTTTTGTCAACATTTCGCAAAGCGCGTGAGTATTTCTTTTTTAGTTTTTGTTGTTTTATTAAAAAAAATATAGTATAATTAAAAAAATACCAAAAGAGGGTGTGTATATGGGAAATCATTATTACGCAATAAGTCTGACCTTAGGAATAATTCTGACGCTTACCTTCCTTGTGCTCAGGGTTAAAAAAGGCGGCTTTTTCGGTCTTTTTTCAAAGACGGTTGCCAGCATTGCGTTTATTGTTACTGCGCTTACCGCCGCAAACGACAACAGAGCAATACTTGAGTTTTCGCTGTTTATGCTTCTGGGCTTTATGTTCGGAATGCTCGGAGATATTTGGCTCGACCTTAAGTGGATTTATGTTGAGGAGAAGGACTACTTCCTCTACGCAGGCTTTATTTCCTTCCTCATAGGTCATATTTTCTTTATCTCGGCAATTATTCATAATTCACCCTGGACGGTGGGCTCGGTTCTTGCCTCGGTCGGCGGTGCTGTGCTGATTGCCGTTATTGCGGTGCTTTTGGAAAAGCCGATGAAGCTCGAGTACGGCAAATTCAAGCCGATAGTTTTTCTTTATTCCACCACACTTTCAATGACGCTGACCACCTCTGCGGTAACGGCGTATATTACAAACTTCGAAACCTCATGGGTGGTTATGACAATCGGCGCGGCGTTGTTCCTCTTCTCGGACCTTGTGCTTTCGGGAATGTACTTCGCTAAGGAGCAGGACAAAAACACACCTGTTAACGTAATTGTAAACCACACCCTTTACTATGCCGCACAGTTCATTCTTGCGTCGGCAATACACTTTGTTAAATAACTGGAGAAAAAATGAAATTAGAAGAAATACTCAATTATTCCGTTGGCTCATTCACGGTGGGCAAGCTGTTGGCGGCGGTAGTCACCTTCGTTGTTCTTTATATTATTTCAAAGCTTCTTTACAGCCTTATCGGCAAGCTGATTGAAAGGACAAGCCTTGACGGAACGCTGAAAAAATATTTCCGCCTTGCCGTAAAGCTTGTGATGTATTTTATTATAGCGGTGGTTGTTGTCGAAACGCTCGGCATTTCACCGACAAGCTTTATCGCCGCATTTTCGGTGCTCGGACTTGCCGCTTCTCTTGCCGTGCAGAGCACGCTTTCCAACGTGGCAAGCGGAATAATGGTTATGGTTTCAAAGCCGTTTAAACGCGGGGATTTTATTGAAGTCGATTCCGAAAGCGGCACCGTGGCAAGCATCAGCCTTATACACACCAAGCTGCTGACAATCGACAACAAAAAGGTATATATACCCAACAGCAAAATTTCCGACTCGAAGATAATCAACTACACCTCGCAGGAAAAGAGAAGGGTGGACCTTGAAATCTGCGCTTCCTACGACGCTCCGATTAACACGGTTCGTGAGGCGCTGATTAAGGCGGTCGAGGCTTCGGAGTACTTTATTGACACACCCGAAAAGCCCTTCGCCGCCGTGCTTTCATACGATGAAAGCAGTATAAGATATGTTGTCAGGGCGTGGACCCGTACCAAGGATTACTGGCAGGCGTACTTTGCGCTTACGGAAAACATAAAATATGAATTTGACCGCGCGAAGGTCGAAATGACATACAACCATATCAATGTTCATATGACGGAAAAATGAGGGTAGGGGAGCAGTTTTTTAATCTGCTCCTCGCTTTGTACCGATAAAAGGACACAGTATCTGATATAATAGAGCTGTGAACTAAAGAAAAGAGGTATCAGTATGGGAATGGAATACGTTATACTTTTAATACTCGCTCTGGCGATAGCGATTTTAGTTTTGCTTATCGTTCTGCTGACAAGGAAAAACGGCGGTCAGGACTCGGCACGCCTTGACTCATTGAGCGATAAGCTCGACGCTGTTACAAAATCGGTTTCGGACGAGATGTCAAAAAACAGAGCGGAAACAAACAGCGCCGCCGCACGTCAGCGTGAGGAGCTTACAAAAAGCCTTGAGAATATGAACGAAAACATATATCTTTTAAGGGAATCGAATATTAAAAACAAAAGCGAAATGCTTGAAAGCGTTAACAATCAGCTTAACATAATCCGTGACAAGCAGGAGCAACAGTCAAGACTTCAGGCGGAGGCTCTGACTAAGGGAATGGAGCAGCTGAGGAGCTCAAACGAAAAGAAGCTTGATGAAATGAGGGCTACTGTCGACGAAAAGCTTTCGGCTACGCTCACGCAAAGGCTTGATTCTTCGTTTAAAACGGTTTCCGAACAGCTTGAAAACCTTTACAAATCGCTCGGCGAAATGAAGGAGCTTTCAAGCGGAGTGACCGCCAACGTTACCACGCTTAACAGGGTGCTCACCAACGTCAAGGCAAGAGGCACCTGGGCTGAGGTGCAGCTGCAGGGCATACTTGACCAGACAATTCCGAATATGTACGAAAGAAATGTTGCGACCGGCGAGAGCAGTACCGAGAGGGTCGAGTTTGCGATTAAGATTCCCGCATCGGACGATCCGGGCAAATACATTTTACTGCCCGTTGACTCAAAATTCCCGGTGGAGGATTATGTAAGACTGTGCGACGCCGCCGACAGTGCGGACGCCGAGGCTTTGCAGAAGGCGAGAAAGGCGCTTGAGGACAGAGTTGAAAATGAAGCGAAGATGATTACAAAATACATCTGCGTACCGAACACAACTCCGTTTGCAATTATGTACCTTGCGACCGAGGGACTGTATGCGGAGATTGCCTCCTCAAGAACGGGGCTGCCGGAAAGGCTTCAGCAGAAATACAATATCATGATTGCCGGGCCTACCACAATTACCGCGCTTTTAAATTCGCTTTCAATGGGCTTTAAGACGGTAGCCATCAACGAGAAGGCAAACGAGGTAAGGCTTTTGCTTGAGGCGACAAAGGCACAGTACGCCACCTTTACGACGGTGCTTGAGAAGGCGAGGAAGAAGATTGACGAGGCGGGCAGAACGCTTGACGACGCACAGCACCGAAACAGCATTATCAACAAAAAGCTCAAGGGAGTTGAAAGCATGGACGCCGAAAAGGCTGACGGAGTTTTCGGCTTGCTGGAAAGCGGAGAATAAACCGACAAAAAAGGGACGGAGGCAATCAGGCTTCCGTCCTTAAAATTTATTGAGAGTGTACTCTGTTGGAGTATTGTGGAATACGGACAGTGTGTGATATAATATGTTAAATATTGTTAATGAGGGGGATTATATGAAGCAGATACAAATTAAAATTAAACCGAACGGTGAAATTGAAGCTGAAACAAAGGGTATGAAGGGCAAAAGCTGTCTTAAATACCTTGCCGAAATCGAAAGGATGACAAATGCTGTCACCGACGACTCGAAATTTACACCCGAGTACCTTGAGGCGGAAACCGCCGAGGAAAACTCTCAGGTGCTGGAAAGCGAGGTTAATGCATAATGGCTATTACCAATAAGTCAAAGGAATGGGAGAGAAAAAATTCTCTTTATGTACTTTTAGGTCTTTTCCCGTTTCTTAATTCTCTTGCCTATTTTCATATGAACAGCCGTGTCCCTAACCCGAAGATGAAAAAAATGGGCTGGATTTGTCTGTTCATAAATATCTTTGTTGCGATTCTTGTGCTTCTTGCTTTGGTTGCCGATTCACAGTTATATAACTGGATACCGATGCCAGAGAAGAATTACAGCTATGTATCTGAAAGTGATTATTTCGGCAATAACTATTATGACTATTCCGACGAGGAGCTGCTCACGCACCCGAATTATGAGGAATACAGTAAGGCATATAAGGAATATCAGCAAAATCAAAACGACTATTTAAACAGTGCAGAATATAAAGCAGCCCAGAATTCCAGACAAAGAGTCGGGGGAACAATAGGCGCAGTGACAGTCGGCTTGATAATTACTCAGGTTGTTTTTAATATAGTAATACTGTTTTCTCTTGTTTCGCAGCGTGCAGACTTCCTTCGGGCTCTCGCTCAAAGGGAGGACAGAGGGCAGCTTGCCTCAAGGTTAGGCCCGCAGGCTCAAAGCAACGCTCCGTCTGCGGCGAACATTCCGCCTGCGGCACCGCAATATCAGCCTCCCGTTAACGCACAGTATCAGCCTCAGGCAAATGCTCAGTATCAGCCTCCCGTTAATACTCAGTATCAGCCGCAGGTACCGAACACTCAGTACCAACCCCCGATGCCGAATACTCAGCCTGTTCAGGCAGGTAACCCGAATGCTCTCGACCTCAACAGCGCAACCGAGGAACAGCTTACGGCTTTACCCGGACTTACCGTGATTGACGCTAAAAAGGCGATTGAATACAGAACGGAGCACGGCGGCTTTTCAAGCAAGGACGAGTTCTTTAATGCTATCAGTATAAAGCCTCATATTATGGTTAGAATTGACCCGCTTGTATATACCGGCGCAGTTTCGCAGACCGAAGCTAAATCGGGAAATCACGGCTCGGGCAGAAGAACAATCGACTTTTAATGAGAGTCAACAGAATACTTGAAGAAACCTATGCCGAGGGACCGGGCAGAAGAATGTGCGTTTACGTACAGGGCTGCTCACATGCCTGCAAGGGCTGCTTTGCCGAAAAGCTTTGGGATTATTCGGGCGGCTATGAATGCAGTGCCGAGGAAATAATTACAAAGCTGCAACAAAACAGCGACAGTCTTGACGGCATAACTTTCCTCGGCGGTGAGCCGATGGACAAGGCAGGGGAGCTGGCTTTGGTTGCCCGTGAGGCAAAGAAACTCGGACTTAACGTAATTACTTTTACGGGCTACACTTATGAGGAGCTTCTGAAGAGTGATAACGGCGGCATTAAAGATTTGCTTGAGCACACCGATTTGCTGATTGACGGCGAATTCCGTGAGGAGCTGCTCGACTACTCAAGGCCTATGGTCGGCTCGTCAAACCAAAGGTTTATTTATCTGAGCGACGCAATTTCAAAAGAGGATATTGCCGCCTACAAAAACCGCTTTGAAATACGCACCGACAAAAACGGCGGTCTTACCTTCAACGGTATGGGCAATATTAAAAAGCTTCAAAAATACATTAAAGATTTGAGTGAGGAAAACAATGATACAGACTGAATTTGCAAAGAATTTTTCAAACCTTGTAAACGCAGGCTTTCCGTATATCTATATTCCTTCATACGAAGAGGAGAGAGTTACGGTCAGCATCAGAAACATACTTGCTGACAGAGAGCTTATCAAAAACGAAAGAAAGCTCTTTATCTGGACTCAGACCGACGGTATTGTCGGTGAGGACGGCAAGCAGGTAAGAGACAGCAACGAGCCGATAAGGGCAATTGAAAGCATCGCCCGTTCAAACGAAGAGGCGGTTTACCTTTTAAAGGATTTTCATATTTATTTCGGCGCAGACCGTCAGTCAAGACCCGACTACGCCGTTATCAGGAAGCTCAGGGACATTATCCCCGACCTTAAAAATTCGAGAAAAACCGTTGTTTTCCTCTCGTCAAAGCTCGTTATTCCCTGCGACATGGAGAAGGAAATTTCAATTCTCGACTTTGACCTTCCCGCAGAGGAGGACATCAAAGCTCTGCTTAACGAGTTAATCGCAGGTCTTAACCCCGAAAACGTAAACCTGACCGAGGACGAAAAGACCGTGCTTGCACGCTCGGCTCTCGGCCTTACAATGCAGGAGGCTGAAAACGCATTCTGCAGAGCGATAGTTAACCTTAAAGGACTTAATAAGAACGCCATTTCGATTATTCACGAGGAGAAAAATCAGGTAGTCAAAAAGACGGGAGTGCTTGAGTTCGTAAAGAGCGACCTTAACATTGACGACATAGGCGGTCTTGACAACTTAAAAACCTGGCTTCTTCGCAGAAACAATTCGTGGTCGGAAAAGGCAAAGGCATATAACCTGCCCGCACCCAAGGGCGTGCTTATCACGGGCGTACCTGGCTGCGGAAAATCCCTTACCGCAAAGGCAATGAGCGCTATCTGGGGGCTTCCGCTTCTCAAACTCGACATGGGTAAGATTTTCGGCGGCATCGTCGGAAGCTCGGAGGAGAATATGAGAAAGGCGATTTCCACCGCCGAGGCTGTTTCACCGTCAATTCTCTGGGTTGACGAAATTGAAAAGGGCTTTTCGGGCATCAAGTCGGGCGGCGACAGCGGAACCTCGGCAAGAGTTTTCGGCACCTTCCTTACCTGGATGCAGGAAAAAACGAAGCCCGTTTTCGTAATTGCCACCGCCAATGACATCAGCTCGCTTCCGCCTGAGCTTTTAAGAAAGGGCAGATTTGACGAAATCTTCTTCGTTGACATTCCCACCACAAAAGAGCGTGAAAAGATTTTCAGCGTACATATCAATAAAATTACAAAGAATTCAAAAATTGAGCACGAAATCAAGGCTGACGAGGAAACCTGCAGAATTCTTGCCAATGCTTCGGCAGGCTATGTCGGCGCAGAAATTGAGCAGATTGTTGTAGCCGCAATGTATGAGGCGTTTTACGCCGACAGAGGTCTTACAAAAGAGGACGTGCTTAAATGCATCAGCGAAACGGTTCCGCTTTCAAACACCCAGCGTGAGCAGATTCTTGCGCTTCGTGAATGGGCGAAGGAAAGGGCTGTTCTCGCCACTGCTCCTCAGGACAGAGAGGAAGCCTCGGGCACATTCGACAGAGATGATGACGACGGCTTTACGCACAGACAAGGCGGCAGAATAGTCGACTTTGATTTATAAGGAGGACACGGCTTATGTCAATGATTCTTACCCTTACATCTGCGGCAATTCTTGCAGGCGTTACTCTTACGGGCACGTCTCTTTCGGTTATAGCCTCCAAGGTCAGCGACGGTATTGTTGACGAAATTCCCGAAGGGCTCGACACTATGTTTGTCGACTGTCAGGTGCTCATAGATACGCTTAACGGCTTTGACTGCCACATCAATCAGGTTGACGAGAACACTATTTATGTCGAGACCACCGCCGGCAATCTCCGTTATGCAAGGCAGAACAATACCGAGGCATTCAAGCTTTATCTTGACGAGGTTCGGAACGCCGATGCTCTGTATCAGAACATAAAGCAGCTTGAGGTCGATTACGGCAGAAATGTCCAAAGCTATACCTACGACCATATTAAGCAGAACCTTTCAAAGGGCATGACTATTCAGTCGGAGGAAGTGCTTGAGGACGACACGCTGTTTTTGACTATCAATGTAGAATAAGCAATAAAAAATGAACCGCAACAGTCAAACGGCTGTTGCGGTTTTGTTATGCGGTTTAGTATTTGAGAAGATACCTGTCAATTTCCCAGTCGGAAACGCAGATTTTGTACTTCTTCCACTCTCTTCTCTTGCCCTCCATATACTTTTCGTAAACGTGAAAGCCGAGAGCCTCCTTCATGCATTCGTCCTTTTCAAGCTCATTAAGGGCGCATTCAAGCGTGTCGGGAAGGTGGTCGATTCCGTCTGCCTTAAGCTCCTCTGCGCTCATCTCATAAATATTCTTTGAGGTGCTTGCAGGGGGAGTAAGCTTTCTCTTGATTCCGTCAAGTCCCGCCGCAAGGCAAAGAGCCATTTCAATGTACGGGTTGCAGGCGGGGTCGGGCGAGCGAAGCTCAACTCTTGTGCCCATGCCTCTTGCGGCAGGAACTCTTATAAGAGTTGAACGGTTTGAAGCGGACCACGCAATGTAAACGGGAGCCTCATAGCCCGGGACAAGTCTTTTATATGAGTTTACAAGCGGATTTGCAACCGCGGTAATAGCTTTGACATGGGTAAGAATACCTGCAATAAAATGAAGCGCAGTGTCGGAAAGTCCGTATTCCTTGTCGGGGTCGAAAAAGGCGTTCTTACCGTCCTTCATAAGCGACATATTGGTGTGCATACCCGAGCCGTTAATGCCGAAAACGGGCTTGGGCATAAAGGTGGCGTGAAGGCCGTGACGTCTTGCATAGGTCTTAACAACGTGCTTAAAGGTTACAACGTTGTCTGCGGTTTTAACTACCTCGTCGAAGCGGAAGTCAATTTCGTGCTGACCCTCGGCAACCTCGTGGTGAGAGGCTTCAATTTCAAAGCCCATTTCCTCAAGCGCAAGACAGATGTCCCTTCTGCACTGCTCGCCCTGATCGGCGGGGCCCATGTCGAAATAACCTGCAACATCGTTTGTGTCGGTGGTTGGGTTGCCCTCGTCGTCAAGGTGGAAGAGGAAGAACTCGCATTCCGGTCCAACGTTGAAGGTGTAGCCCATATCAGCCGCCTCTTTTACGACCTTTTTAAGAATATTTCTCGGGTCGCCCAGGAAGGGCGTTTCGCCGTCGGTGCAGTAAACGTCGCAGATAAGCCTTGCAACTCTGTCCTTCCACGGAAGAATAACAAACGAATCATAGTCGGGGCGAAGATACATATCAGACTCGTTGATTCTGACAAAGCCCTCAATAGATGAGCCGTCAAACATACATTCGTTATTAAGCGCCTTTTCAAGCTGGCTTCTTGTAATGGCAACATTTTTCATCTGCCCGAAAATATCGGTAAACTGAAGACGGATAAACTTAACGTCCTTTTCCTCTGCAATTCTTAAAATGTCTTCCTTGGTATAGCCCATAAAGCACACTCCTTTTTAAATGAAAAGGGCAACGAGAACCCGTTCAAGACCTCGTTGCCTTCGATTACGGTATAATTATAACACGAAGGACGGGTTTGTCAACCGATTTTTACGCTTTTTTCTTCACGTCTGCCGAAAAGCCCTGCCAAATTAGGCTTTCGGGCTATTTTTTTCTTGATTTTTGTCCTGTGTTAAACTATAATATACTTTGTATGTATACTTAAAACTAATTCATCAGTGAGGGTGATATTAATTGGATAAGAAAATCGAAAGAAATTATGATTTCGCCAAGGAGGAACAGAAGGTTATAGACTTCTGGAACGAGAACGAAATCTTTAAAAAGGCAGTCGAAAAGAACGACGTAAACACAAAGAATTACGTTTTTTATGACGGCCCTCCGACCGCCAACGGAAAGCCGCATATCGGACACGTGCTTACAAGAGTTGTCAAGGACGTTATTCCGAGATACAAGACCATGCAGGGCTATCACGTTGAAAGAAAGGCAGGCTGGGACACTCACGGTCTTCCCGTTGAGCTTGAGGTTGAAAAGCAGATTCATACCAACGGTAAGGCTGACATCGAGGCATACGGCGTAGAGCCCTTTATTCAGAAATGCCGTGAGAGCGTGTGGACCTATAAGGACCTTTGGGAAAGAATGAGCGAGAGGGTAGGCTACTGGTGCGATTTTGAGCACCCGTATATCACCTATACCAACGACTATATCGAGTCTGTTTGGTGGGGACTCAAGCAGCTTGACAACAAGGGACTTATTTACAAGGGTTACAGGGTTTCACCCTACTGCCCGAGGTGCTCGACAGCGCTTTCTTCACACGAGGTTGCACAGGGCTATAAGGACATCAAGACCTCGTCAATTTTCTTCCGCCTTAAGGTAAAAGGGGAGGATAACACATATTTTGCGGTATGGACCACTACTCCGTGGACCGTTATCTCAAACGTTGCACTCTGCGTAAACAAGGAGTTTGATTATTCAAAGGTGCTCGTTGACGGAGATTATTACTATATCGCCACCGAGCTTTGTGAAAGCCTCTTCGGCGAGGAATACGAAACCGTATCCAAGTGCAAGGGCGCCGACCTTTTAGGTATGGAATATGAGCCCGCTTTTACTTACCTTGCGGACAGCTTTAAGGAAAAGGCATATTACGTTGTTGAGGACAATTACGTTTCTCTTGACGCCGGTACCGGTATTGTTCATATTTCGCCCGCCTTCGGTGAGGACGACGCAAGGGTCGGAAGGGAGAACAATCTTCCCTGCCCGAAGCCCGTTGACTTTGCGGGTAAGTTTACCGACGTATGCGGCGTATACACAGGTATGCTTGTATTTGATGCAGACGAGCCGATTATCAAAGAGCTGATTGACCGTAAGGTTATTTTAAAGGTTAAGAAGATTGAGCACAGCTATCCTCACTGCTGGCGTTGTAACAGTCCGCTTATCTACTATGCAAAGGACTCGTGGTTTATCGCTATGTCCACCCTGCGTGACGAGCTTGTTGCCGACAACAGAAGCGTCAACTGGTTCCCGGACAACTTCAAGGAAGGCAGAATGGGCAACTTCGTAGGCAACGTAATCGACTGGGCTGTTTCAAGAGACAGATACTGGGGCACGCCTCTTCCGATCTGGGTTTGCGAGGAGTGCGGACACAAGCACGTTGTCGGAAGCGTTGCGGAGCTTGTTGAGCTCACGGGCGCAGATCCCGACGTAGACCTTCACAAGCCCATGGTTGACAGGCTTACAATGACCTGCCCCGAGTGCGGCAAGACCATGTACCGTACGCCCGAGGTTTGCGACTGCTGGCTTGACTCAGGCTCAATGCCTTACGCACAGCATCATTATCCCTTTGAGAACAAAGAAAAATTTCAGCAGCAGTTCCCTGCGGATTTCATCAGCGAGGGCAGCGACCAGACAAGAGGCTGGTTTTATGCTCTTCAGGCGCTTTCGACCGCTATTTTCGGCAAGTCGCCTTATAAAAACTGTATTGCCCTCGGTCTTGTAAACGACGAAAAGGGCATCAAGATGTCAAAGCATATCGGCAATGTTGTCGACCCGTGGGAGGTGCTTGACGAGTTCGGCTCGGACGCAACAAGGCTTTATTTCTGTATTGCGAACGCTCCTTGGGTTTCCACAAGCTTTAACAAGCAGACCCTCGGTCAGTTCCAGAACCGCTTTATCGGCACCCTCTGGGCAAGCGTATACTTCTATTCGCTTTACAGTGAAATTGACGGCTTTGACCCGAGCAAGTACAGTCTTTCGGATTGCAAGCTTCGCTCAATCGACGAGTGGGTGCTTTCAAGGACGAATTCACTTGTAAAGAAGGTTACAAAGGAATTCGACTCTTACCATGTCTTTGAGGCAACAAGAGCAATGGAGAGCTTTATTGACGAGCTTTCCAACTGGTACATCCGCCGTAACCGCCGTCGTTTCTTTAATTCGGAGCTTTCCGAGGACAAGATTGCGGCATATATGACTCTCTACACCGTACTTGATACGCTTACAAGAGTTGTAGCGCCCGTAACGCCTTTCGTTGCAGAGACAATTTATCAGGGACTTGTGGTTAAATTCTTCCCCGAGGCTCCTATCAGCGTTCACCTTGCAGATTTCCCGAAGGATCATGCAGAATGGGATAAGCCCGAGCTTGAGGCACAGATGGAGGTCGCATACAAGGCGGTCGAAATCGGCAGAAAGCTTCGTGAGCTTGTTCATATCCGTAACCGTCAGCCGCTTAGCGAATGCATCGTTAAGGTTGACAGCGACATTAAGCTTGATGACGAGCAGCTCGGCACGATAGCTGAGGAGTTAAACGTCGACAAGGTGCTTACCGATTATGATATGGAGAGCCTGATTCAGTATGAAATCAAGCCTCAGCTCAAGACCTTGGGTCCCAAGTACGGCAGACACCTCAAGGCAATCGGCGAATATTTCTGCGTTGAGAGAAACACAGAAATTATCAACACCATCAAGACTGACGGAGTTTACAGGGCAACGATTGACGGCGCGGAAATCGAGCTTACAATGGACGACCTGCTTGTCACCGAAAAGGCGAAGGAGGGCTACATCGCCGAAACCAATTACGGCGTAAGCGTTATTCTTAACACTGCCCTTAACGACGACCTTATTGAGAGAGGCTCCGTAAGAGAGTTTATTTCAAAGGTGCAGAACCTCCGTAAGTCATCGGGACTTGAGGTTACCGACCATATTGTAATCACCGCCTTCAGCGACGACTACATTAAGGACGTAATCGCCAAAAACGAGGACTTCATTAAGTCCGAGCTTCTCTGCGATTCGCTTACACTTGCCGACACCTCTGACAATGAATTCAAAATTGACGAGCACAAGGTAAACGTAACAATCACAAAGGCATAATCAATTATGATACTAAAAAATCCCGAAGGTTAATTCCTTCGGGATTTTTTTATCTCTTCGTTCTGTGTTTCATTATAAACCATATAACAACCATCGCCTCGAGGACTGCACAAATTATCAACAGATATAATAACTTGGTAACAGGGAAGGTGAGTATCAGTGAGAGAAACACACCCCAGATTATTCCGCTGACGCTGATAATTTTTGCTAAAGTGTTGTACCAAAGCGAGGAAAAAACGGTCATAATAATAAATGAAACGGGAATCGCATAAATAAAGCTCAGCCACACTCTGTCGACATCCGGGACGAACATTTTCATTATAAAGAAAATTACCGACGCCGAAAGAAACGCTATGCCGATTGAGAGCACGGGCACAAATTTGTGGTGCTCTCTTTTGGCGTCGGTTGCTTTCGGGTTGCTGTCGTTTATCAGGTCGTCAAGGCTGATACCGAAAATTTCAGCGAGCCTGCACAGCACAAGTATATCGGGAATTCCCTCTGCCCGCTCCCATTTTGAGACGGATTTGTCGGAGTAATTTAACCTTTCGGCAAGCTCTCCCTGAGTCATTCCCAATTTTTTTCGGTAATAAGAAATATTTATTGCAACGTTCTGTTTTAATTGCATTTCATCCATAGTGACACCTCAAAAGCCGCGCAGCCGCGTGAGTTTCTACTCCGAGTAGAGTCGGAATGCTTCTTAGTAGAGTCGCTTTCCCCGGTAGTAGGTTGCTTCGTGAACACTATAATTATATAATCAAAATCAGCAAAAAACAAGAGGTGATTATATGTCGAGAACAAAATTAGCTGACAGAAAGCTTCCCGATTACACTCGCGGGGAAGAGATAGCAAATATGACAACGCATATAGTCGGAGGGGCATTCGGCATACTTGCGTTGGTGCTTTGCGTTGTGTTTGCGGCAATTAAAAGAAATTACTGGGGCTTAGGCGGAGGCATAGCCTACGGCGTGCTGATGATTTACCTTTATACTATTTCAAGCGTTTATCACGGCCTTGTCCCCGAAAAGCCCAAAAAGGTTATGCAGGTGCTTGACCACTGTTCGATTTTCGCCATGATTGTCGGCTCGTATCTGCCTGTGCTTCTTACGGGAGTACGTCAGCAGAGCACGGTGATTTTTATAATTGTTTCGGTGCTTGTGACGGTCGGCAGTGCAATCGGAATTGTTTTTACGGCTATTGACTTTAAAAAGTATCGTGTAATTTCAATGACCGGTTACTTCGCGGTCGGCTGGTCGGCGCTGATTATGCTTTATCCGCTTTACAAGGCATACGGCTTTGAAATGCTTGCATGGCTTGTAGGCGGCGGCTTAGCGTACACGCTCGGAATAATCTTTTACGCCCTCGGCGTGAAGAAAAGATATTTCCATATGATTTTTCACCTGTTCATTTTACTCGGCAGTATACTCCAATTTATTGCGATATTTAAGTTCTGTATCATGACGTAAAAGAAGGGCTCGTTGGGAGAACCTTCATAAAGAAGGTTCTCCCAATTAAATTAATCCTTGCGGATTAGTGAAATACTCCTTCGGAATATGAAATTGCTTCGCAATGAAATACATCTGCGGCGTATGTAGGATTAATTTTATTTCATATCAAGCAAAGCGAGATATTTCACAATTTGCTTTGGCAAATTATTTCATATTGCGTAGCAATATTTCATTAATGACAGACCGTTCCTCTTTCGGTCTGTTTTTCTTTTTTTGGGTTTGTTTTTACAAATCCTATGCTCGCTACAACCTATGACATTATTATTTGCTATTCCAAAAACACTATGATATAATGAACCCGACAAATCGGTATTTGGGAGAAAGATATGACAAAACAGGAATATCTGAAACAGATTGAAAGCGTTATCAAAAACGGCCCGTATAAGAATACCTGGCAGTCGCTGTCGCATCATAAAACGCCGGCATGGTATTACCGCGACAAGTTCGGTATCTTCATTCATTGGGGCATTTACTCCGTGCCTGCTTACGGCAGCGAATGGTATTCAAGAGCAATGTATGACCCAAATTGCAGAGAATTTGAATACCATATTAAAACTTACGGCACGCAGAACAAATTCGGCTACAAGGATTTTATTCCTATGTTCAAAGCTGAAAATTTCAGCGCTGACGAATGGATAGCGCTATTCAAAAAAGCGGGTGCAAAATTTGTTATGCCCGTATGTGAGCATCACGACGGCTTCGCCATGTATGACACGGCGTTTAACCGTTGGAACGCCAAAAATATGGGACCTTTAAGAGATGTTGCCGGTGAGCTAAAGGCAGCCTGTGAAAATGAAGGCTTAACCTTTTGCGCCTCAAGTCACAGGGCAGAGCATTATTTCTTTATGAATATGGGCAGAACCTTTGACAGCGATGTCAATGATGAGCAGTATCGGGATTTTTACGGTCCTGCCTATCACTGTCCCGAGCTGGACAGCCACACCCTGCACGCCACCACGGCGGACACCTATTCTCTCGGCGCAAGTAAGGAGTGGCTGGAGGATTGGCTTGTGCGCACCTGCGAACTGATTGACAAATACCAACCGGGCATTCTGTATTTTGATTGGTGGATACACAATCACTCCTTCAAGCCTTACCTGAAAAAGCTCTGCGCGTATTACTATAACCGCGCTGCCGAATGGGGCAAAGAGGTGACGATTAACTATAAGCATGAAGCATTTCCGCCGGGAGTCGCCACCTTTGATGTGGAGCGCGGCGCGCTGACCGATATTTCCCCCGTTCCCTGGCAGACAGACACCGCCATCGGCAAATGCTCCTGGGGATACCGGACGGATAACGAATACAAAAGCAGCAGACAGATTATATGCGATTTAATTGACATCGTCAGCAAAAACGGCATGCTGCTGCTCAATGTCGGTCCAAAGGCGGACGGAACAATTACCGAAGAGGAAACGGCGGTGCTGCTTGAAATCGGCGATTGGCTCCGGAAAAACGGCGAAGGCATTTACGGCACCGCCTTCTGGAAACAGTTCGGCGAAGGCGATGTGAATAATGAAGCCGGATTTTTTAAGGATGACGAGGAAAAGCAATTCACCGCAAAGGATTTCCGCTTCACCTATAAAGACAGCTGCGTGTATGCGTTTCAGATGCGCCCGGATGGCAATGATGTGAAAATAAAAGCGTTCAGAAAGCATAGCCCGCACGATTTTTTAGTGAATTCCGTAACGCTGCTTGAAACGGGCGAAACGCTCGCCTTTGAGAGAAACGAAAACGAAATGGTAATCAAAACAAGCGGCTGCCAAAGTGACAAACCGCTTTGCTTTAAAATTGAAATAGATTGATTGAAGCAGCATTGCTGTTCTGCTGCCGCTTTCTTACGACTTGCGCCCCTATGACAAAACTTTTGTGATATATTATAAAGCCAAACCATGCGGAAGAGTAGGCTTATATGATTATTATAAAATAAGAAAGAGATATTTCTTTGCTATTGGGTAGCCTCCCCGTACAGAAGAAGACATATTGCGATTGATTCTGTGAATACAGTTTTAGATTATCTCAAAAATCCGGTAATTAAATCCGTTTTATTTGATGTAAAAAAAGAAAACCGGAATAGTATTTTGCTTATCAACAAAATACCAAACACAAGTATCGTAAGTGAAGATGCCGACATAATGATATATTCACATTCGATTTTATAGAAGTTAAAATGCCATATTTAAAAGAAGGTTGACCGGTTTTCAGTCAACCTTCTTTATTGCGCATGCCCCTTAAAGCCCTTCTTTTTTCTTTATATTTTCTGTTATACAAATTGCGGCAATAAAAAAGAGCAGGAAACCTGCTCTTTTTTATGTTTGATTATTTTTCAAGCTCTGCTCTTTCGGCTGAATAGTTTACATCGATGTTCTTCTTAAAGAGAAGATAATCATATTTCGGAAGCCACTGACTGCCGATTGAGCCTGATTTGAACGCAGTCTCGTCTGCGGCGACATCCATTTGAGTAATGCCCTTAAGCGGCGAGCCGTCTTCACCCTTTTCCTTGTATACCGAATCCCAGAAGGCGTGGTGCCCGATGTAGGTTACGCTCTTCGGAATATACATATAGCTAAGCCCTCTGTCACGCGTAAATGCGTCCGAGCCTATATTTTCAAGACCTTCGGGAAGCGAGGGATAAACCTTGCCGAGCGCTTCCTGACCGCTGAAACGGGATTCAGAGACCTTGGCCGAAGGGACATATGAGTAAATATGGTGCATATTTCCGCAGTCAAAGAAGCCGAGCGTGCCGATTTCCTTTAAGCCTTCGGGTAGGTAATAGGTGTCTATGTTAGCGTAGTTGAAGCAAAGCGGACCGATTTTTTCAACCGTTGAGGGAACGACGAAGGTTCTTACATCCTCGTTGTATTTTTCAAAATATGCTTCGTCATATTTTTCCGTCGGGCCCCAAAGCTCCTCCATCGGCTCTCCTTTGTCGTCAACAAGCTTGTCATATTCGCATTCCTTGCGTAGGAACTTGTCGTGGTCAATCGGATAGCAAATGATCTCAGTCTGATCCTTGTTGTAAAGAACGCCGTCAATGTCACTGTAATTCGGGTTGTTGTCGTCAACATAGATGCATTGAAGATTCCAGCAGGAATAAAACGCCTTGTTGTCGATACTTGTTACCCCTGCGCCTATATTGATTACCTCAAGGGTGCTGTCACAGTTAAAGGCATATTCGTGAACGGCAATGACCGGTTTGCTTTCATCGAACACAAGAAAATCTGTTTTGACATCCTCTTCCTCTTCCGCGCCGCCTGCAATAATGGCGCCCGCTTCAATTTTTGAGTTGTCGATTTCGGCCGTATAACCTATGTCAAAGCTCTTGATAAGTCCGTTGTTCGAGAACTGAATAAGCTCATATCCGCCGTCGATTTGTTTATACTCAAGGTCGCCCGTGTTAAGCAGAGCACGTACCGAGAAGAACAGAGAAAGGATAACCGCAATAGAAATTAAGATGACAAACGCTGCCTTCTTGCCCTTTGCGTTTTTGTATGAGTGATTTATCTTGGGCTGTGCAAGTCCTTCAATCTGATAGGTCCAGATTTCGTCCTCGGGGATGTCAAGAATTACTTCTTCAGCCTCAGCCGTGGTATTAGCCTTTTTGGCTTTTTCTTTTTTACTCATTCCCGACACCTCCTTAACCTGTGAACGAGCCGGCAACCGATTCGCCCTCGGCCTCTGCCTTTTTCTCGGTAACCTCGGCACGGCGCTTAAGCACCTGAATAACCTGATTCTGTTTGTTTGAATCGTAATCCCAGAAGAAATACGGTATAGTCATCAGCAGGAAGCCTGCTATGTCGAACAGAATCGGTATAACGATTATCCTGACTCTTGACATATCGACAAACAGAACGTCCCAGTTGGAGTTGAAGCCGAATTTAAGCAGAAGTATCGGAATAATAAGACCTACAAGTGCGGCAATCGGGCCTGTAATCCAGCCGAAAATGCCGGAGAAAGCCTCAAGCCTCTCACCCGACAGATACATCTGATAGTCGTTAATTCGGATATCCATATCGTGCATAACAGACATGGGGATAGTGTGGGTTACCTCAAGCAGGATAAGTATGATGACGCAGATGATACCGCAGAGTGTAACATTATCGCCGCAGAGGAGAATTGTCGCAACAACAAGCGACCAGCCGATTGCACGGGTCAAATAATAGAAAATCATAATCTGCTTATATGAAAATCTCTTTATAAAATACGGCGTAAAGAAATCGGGCGGAGTTCCCGCAAAGGAAACAAGCGAAACAAGAAGTCCGTAGGAAAGTCCGCTGAGTCGGAAGGTGTAGAGGTAAAGCACCGTCGTAAACGCAAGCATACCGTTGCCCAGCGAGTCAAGCAGGTAAACCGCGTTGAGCATCCATTTGTACTTGTTACGCATTACGCCGAAAATGCCGTCCCAGAACTTGATCTGCACCTTTTCTTCAAGGGGCGGCTGAGGAATCCTCTCCTTGATTCTGCTGGCAAAAACCATTGTCAGCGTTGCGAAGCTGATAAAGATTATCGGAATAACGTATCTGTAAACGTTGATGTCAGCCCATTCGTCACGTGTAAAGCCGATGGCTATCGGGATAACGACAACCATTACGGAGTTGAGAATATGAGAAAGCTTGATGGGATAGGTCCTGATAAGAATTCTTTCCTGCATATTCGGGCTTATGTTTTGAGCGACGTTTTCAAGACAGTTGCCGAAGTTAAACAGGTTGTAAACAGAGAACAGAAGGTTTGCGACCCATACTCGTGTAACAACGTCGTCAATAGCATAAACAGGCAGCCAGCCGATAAGGATAACCATAACGCATTTGGGCACAACGTCGCAGTAAAGGAAATATTTATAACGTCCGAACTTCGGAACAAGCTTCTTACGCCAGAAAATGTTACGCGAGCCTGCCCAGCCGTTCCACAGAATGTGAGTGCCCAGAATTTTGATAGCCGACGCCGCCGAAAGACCTCTTATCGAGTTTAACGCGGCAACGACCGTATTGTTCGGGTTGAGATACGGCGTGAAGTTGAAAACAATCAGGAAAATACCGATTATCATGGAGAAAAAATAAACGGTATAGAGCTTCTTCTCGGTTCTCTTGGGCATAAAGCCGAGGTTATCGTTGATAATCCAGCCCAGAATATCCCACAGCTTCTGCAAAGGCATATTGATAAGTGCAATTGCAGTGAAGACAACGTACGGCAGCTGGTAGTGATACATTATAAGGTAGCAGCCTGCCGCAAAGCTTATGTACTCAAGCGTTTTTGTGCCCGAATAGTTACTGCCGACCGCAAGCCATATGTCCTTGTATTCCTTATAGGGAACATATTTGCCGGGGCCGGGAGTTTTCCAGTGTTCCTTGATTTCCTTACCTAAGGCCTTGACCTTATCGATAAGAGGAACCTTTTCGTTTGTTTGTGTTTCACCCATACTGATTCTCCTCATTAGCATTAGTACCTTTTATTATATATTATTTATTGTGCAAATACAACATATTTTTATAATTATCTCTTTTATTTTAGTTTAAAAAATAAAAAATCGGACGGTATATACCGCCCGAAGTAAAATTGCAATTTAAAGAAGCTTTTCTTCCCATTCCGCCGCCCTGAAGCCTGTCAAAACGAAGCTGTCGGAAATTATCAGCGGTCTTTTTACAAGCATGCCGTCACCCGAAAGCAGCTTTAACTGCTCATCCTCAGCCATGTCGGGGAGCTTTGCGCTTAAGCCGAGCTGCTTGTATATCATTCCGCTTGTGTTAAAAAACCTTTTTAAAGGCAGACCGCTTATTTTGTACCATCGACTGAGCTCATCAAAGGTGGGATTGTCAAGCTTTATGTCTCTGTCATCATACTCAATACCGTTTTCGTCAAGCCACTTTTTTGCCTTCTGACAGGTTGAACATTTGGGGTATTCGATAAATAGCACCTTGCTCATCGGAAGGACTCCTCGTTTTCAATTACTTTAAGTGCTGCGGTACAACCGGGGCAGTCGCAGTATTTTGCGCCTTCGGACTTAATATGCTTTGCGTGAGCAAGCTTCTCTGCGGCAAGCTCTGCGCCGAAAATCTCCTTTGCGGTATCGGTTGAGAAAAAGCCTATTGTCGAGTCGATGTCGGAAATGCAATCCTTCGCTTCAGTCACAAGCGCCTTACCTGCGTCAGAGCTGTTTGCCGTTACCGAAGCCTCAAGGTAAGCTTCGGCAGCCGCCTTGATTTCGGGACAGGCGGATGACGCCTTGAGTATTTCATTTGCGATTTTTTTCTTTTCGTTTAAGTTAAGCATATTATTACCTCCGCTTTAATGTTGGCTTTATTTTATCATATTGCCCGTATATTCTCAACATTTTTATTTGTGCAACCGACTTGTTTATGATAGAATATAAAAGAAAGGAGCCGCCTATGAATTTACAGCAGTATTTTGAGAGTATCAAAGCCGAATACGAGCTTGTGCGTAAGTTGTCGGACAAGAACGGTTCAAAAAGCTATGTCATCAGACACCGTGTGTTTTCAAGATGTCTTGTGCTGAGACTTTTTTCGGAGCCGGTAGCTGTTTACGACCTTTTGAAAACGGTCAGTTTTGCATACCTCCCGGCAGTGCTTGATGTAATTGCGCTTGACGACGGACAGGCGGTGCTTGAGGATTATATTGACGGTATGAGCGTTGCACAGGTGCTCGAGGGAGGGCTTTATACCTACTCGGGTGCGCGCAAGGTGCTTTACTGCGTTTGCGAAGCCGTTGAGTTTTTGCATTTCAGGGGATTTGTTCACAGAGATATTAAGCCTGAAAATGTGATGATTTCCGCACGGGGGGATGTAAAGCTTATTGATTTTAATGCCTCGAGGCTTTACAAAGACAGCGCTTTATCCGATACCGTTTCGCTCGGCACTATAGGCTACGCTTCGCCCGAACAGATGGGAATTGCTCAAAGCGGACCGGGCGCTGACATATATGCGCTCGGAGTGCTTTTAAACGTAATGCTCACGGGCGAACACCCGAGCAAAAGGCTTGCAGAGGGCAGGGCAGGTAAAATTGTACTAAAATGCACGCAGATTAATCCCGAAGAGAGATATAAAACCGCTTTTGCGCTGAAGAAGGATTTATAAAACAGCAAAAAAGAGCCGCAGCTTTAACTGCGGCTTTAATATTTACGGCGAAACTCCGCCCAGATATTCCGAGGACACCCAGCCTCTCGTGCCGTTGTAATAAATCAGCGACCAGTCGGGGTGATATTCAATAACATATACTTCAGCGTGATTCGGCGCCTTCCCAACAAGGGAATAGTTTGTGCCGGGCCCGCTTCTCATGTTGAGATTGTGTCCGTTTGTCATAACGATAGTGTAAAAAGAGCCGAAGCCGCTGTCACTGTAATTGTTTTCATACTGAGCGACGTCAGGCGGAGCTATGGGCATAGTTGTCGGCGCAGGAGGCGAAGTAGGTGCAGGCGGAGCTGTCGGAGCTTCCGTTGCAGGAGCTTGAGTGGTTTCAGGCGCAGAGGTCTGCGTGGTTGTCTCGGCTTGCTCGGTATACGAGGCGGCAGAGTTGTATGACGGCGAACTGCTGCGTCTGCCGCCTAAAGCAAATATAAGCACCGTTGCAATTATTAAGAGTAAAACGAAACCGCCGATTATTATTCCGACAATCAGTCCCGTGTTGCTCTTCTTTGCGGTCTGTACCGGCACGGGAGCCGCAGGCGCACCGTAAGTAGGCTGCGGTGTTGGAGGCGGCGGTGTTCTATTAAAAGCCTGCTGAGGCTGAACAGGAGCCGCAGGCTGACTGCCAAATGTAGGCGGAGCGTATGTCGGTTGCGGCGGAGCGAAGGACTCCTCATTTTTTGCTCCGCACTCGGGGCAGAATATATCATTATCATTTAATTGGGTTCCGCAATTTGCACAGAATTTCATATTATCCTTCTCCCATAAAAGTGATAATTCAATTATAATATACAAAAGCAGGATGTCAAGTCTATCTGACATCCCGCTTTCTGTGTGGTTTTATACTCCCGTATCCAAATATTGACTTGAAACCCATCCTCTTATGCCATTGTACTGAATGAGCGACCAATCATAGTAATACTCTTCCACATATATGTCAGTATAATTAGGAATGCTTCCTAAAACTGTATAATTATTACCTGGTCCGCTTCTTATATTAAGATTAGCTCCTTTAGTTACTACGACCATGTTAAAGTCCGTATCAACCGGGGCTCCTTCATGCGTTCCAAATCTGACGTTTGGTTCCGTATCAGCCACAGGCATTGTTGTGGGTGAAGGCGGCTGTGTCGGTGCTTCGGTTACGGGTGCTGCAGTAGTTGCCTCGGTCGGCGCTTCTGTTGTAGCTTCCGTAGCTTTCTCGGTCGTCTGAGCAGGGGAAGCGGCAGGCGTATTGCCTCTATGTATCACAAGCACTAAAACCGCAACCGCCGCAATAAGCAATACGGATATAAGCACTAAAGCTATGACAAGACCCTTGCTTTTCTTTTCTGCGGCAGGAGCAGAATTGGCGTTCTGCACACAATTCGCTCCGCATTCGGGGCAGAAGGAGGAACCTTCGGGAACTTCCTTGCCGCAATTTTTACAAAACATTTTTATACGTCCTCCTGTATTCTTTAATCAAACATACCCTGTGAATCCATTCTGTGAATAATCGAGGCTATCTGCGCGCGGCTTGCGCCCTCGGTGGGCGCTACTCTGCCGTCTGCCATACCGCTGATTATACCTTCCTGAACAGCCCATGCTACAGGTGTTTTAGCAAAGGAGCTGATGCGGTTTACATCCTTAAATTTCGATAGTGTTGAATTTGCACCGATGACAGAGGGCGAGCCCATATATCTGTAAAGAATGGTTGCAACCTGCTCACGGGTAATGTTGTCATTAACACCGAAGTTGCCGTTTGCGTAGCCTGCGATAATGTTGTTGTCAACAGCCCAGTTAACGGCTGCCGCATAGTATGCGCCCTTCTTTACGTCATTTAACTTGCTCGTTTGTTTTGAATATTTCGTCAAATCTGCTCCCGCAATACGAGCGAGTATGCAAACAAAATCTTGACGTTTAAGCTTGTCGTTGGGACCGAAGTTGCCGTTCTGATAACCCGAGATAAAGCCCTTGTTTGCACAGTACATTACCGAGTCATAGTACCAGGCGCTCTTTGAAACATCGGGGAAAGAAATATTATTCTTAATTTCAAAGATGGTTTCTGCCAATCCGTAGTACAAGCCTTTTCCTATTATATGCACAGTGGCAATTCCGGGCTTTGTATTGTTCTCAAAATCTAAAGTAAAGTCCGTTCCGTATTTTAAAGATGTGCCTCTTGAGGAAACAATTTTCGGAACAATTTCTATAGCCTTTCCTGTTGCTGTTACAGGATCGATCGGATATACAGTGCAATTTTCAATGCTATCCGTTACAGCAACGGTAAAGCTGTTTTCAAATCCGTTGCATTTTACTTTAACAGTATTATATCCAAACTTTCCGGTATATCCGGAAACAGAATAGCTATTTGTAGTTTCCCAATTACCTTTATTGTCAAAAGTCATTACAAACAGACCGGCTTTGTCAAATGCTTCTCCTATTTTATATGTCATTTTTTGAGGTAACGAATAAATGCTTGCACCGATTATTCTTTCGTTTTCCATTTGTAAAATAGGTTTGCCGTCCGATATTTGCCAAACACTGTCAAAATCTAACTCGCTGAAGCTTGAAGCGGAAGCTAAGCCGGCAGAGCTGACAGACTTGTTTTTATCCGTACTGTCTTTTCTGTTTAGTTTTCCGCTATCTGTAAGATAATAGTTGTTAGTAACCGTTCCTGTTGAATAGTCTCTGATTTTAGCTAATGCGGCACCGTTGCCTGAATTAACAGATCCTATATTAACACAGAGATTAACTATAGCATTTTCATCTAATTCCGATATTCCCGAAGACCAGCTGCGCGGACCCCAAATTTCCTGAGAATCCGTTGAGCTTGCTATTATAATACCGTAATTAGCACAGTTTTCAATGAAACCGCCGTCAGAAATCTGACAAATACCGCCTGCACGGTTTCCTGTGATTTTGCCGTAGTTTACACAACCGATAATTTCTTTACCGTAATCATGACCGCAAATACCGCCTGATTTACAGCTGCTGTTAATATCGCCCTTATTTACACAATATTTTATAGAACCGCTGTTGTAAGCGGCAATTGCACCAATTTCGCCGCTACCGCTCTCATCTGTAATATCCGAATGATTAATACTGTAAGATATCGTGCCGTTATTTGTCCGACATATTCCGAAAAAACTATTTTCGTACGAAAAACAATAGCTGATAGCGGATGAATTAGTGTTAACTATATATGGAGCGGTACAGTTTTTAACTATGCAATTGATAATTTCATTGTTGTTAGTATTGCAAATTGCATTGTCGGTAAATACAGAGCTCTCTATACAGAGATTTTTAATTGTACCCTGATTATCTTCGGTAATTGCACAGTTGCCTTTCAGTCCGGTGATTGAATGTCCGCAGCCGTCTAAAACACCGTTAAAGACGTCCATGGCAATAAAGTTTTTTCCTCTGTTAAAAAATTCTCCTCCCGAACGAAAGTCATCTTCGGTAAATACTATATCGTCGGCAAGATAGTATTTACCGTTCGGGTTGTCTGCAATCGCGGCAAACTCATACTTGTCAGATATGGCAGTATAACCGCTGAGGTCTACCGCATACGCCGAAACGGCGATTCTGCTTAACAGCATGATTACTGCCAACAGTGTTGATAAAAATCTTTTTGCGTTTGAATTTTTCATATTACTGCCTCCGTTGATTAATTGAAAAATATAAAGAATTTGGATAATCCTTTACTTACTTGTTGTTTGTCAATGTGTTGTACCCGATGAAAGAAAAATCTTTACAGAGTACACGGGAATCGGTCATAATGCTTTTAGTAACTGTCGCAGCTTGCGCTGACAATCCAGCCCAGCCGCTGGCTGTTTGATATAGTCAGGCTGACTGTCGACTGCCCGTAGCTGGCATAGCTTCCCACGCCGAAATTGCCCAATTCATTGACGTTTTGTCTTAACAGCTCCGCAACCTTATCCAGGCTTACGCTCTCCGATTCTGTCAGGCTCAGGTATGACGCAATACACGGGCTCATCATAATAAGAACTGTGTTTACGTTCCCTTGCTCAATAAAATAACCCGCCAGCTCGGAATCATAATAAATGCTTATTCCGTAGGAAATGTTGTTTGCTTCTTTAAGAGATACGCTCATAAAATAATCCGCCGAGTTGGATACGCCTGAATCATAAAAATATATTGTTTTCTTGTCTGATGAAATTTCGGTTCTTACATTGTTTTCAAGTTCATTCTTAAAATATCTGACTGCAAGAGAGGCAAAGGTATCGGCATCATAGCCGGACATGCTGTACCCGGAGGAATAAGATTTGTCGGAGCTGCTCGAAGCCGTCTGTTTTTCGGTATAATTATGACTGCCGCCGTTGTAGCTGTCGGTTGTTTTCGAGGGACTGCCGAACAAAAAAATCAATACTATCGGTATAGCGATAGCCAACACCATACCGCCTGCTATGCATAAAGCAATAACAGCGGCTTTATACTTTGGCTTTTTTGCTTCATGCGGGGCGTTGACCTGAGCAGTGTTTTCATATATATGGGGCGAAGGAACCGACTCGGGTATATCTTGCTCATACGGCTTTGGAGTAACAGGGCGGTCTGCCTCATCCAACGACTTCGGGAATGTTACCGCCGTGCCGCACCCTGTGCAGAACTTTGCGCCTTCCTTTAATTCCTTTCCGCAATTTTTACAAAACAATTAATTCACCCTTTCTATTCTAAACAGGTCTATTTATAGCCTAATTGTAGCATATATAGCCCCATTCGTCAACAAAATGACCTTATAATTTGAAGTGCAAAGTACAAACTATAAAACAGGTCTTGCCGAAGAAGGGGGCTATATTTTGGACACTTATACCGCGGTTAAAAACCGCCTTTTACAGCTCTTGGGGGAGAGGAAAATGTCAATTTACAAACTCTCCGTTGAGTCTGCCGTTGCGCCGTCCTCAATTAAAAACATTATTTACGGCAGAAGCGTTAACCCCGGCGTTGTCACAATTAAAATGCTTTGTGACGGCTTCGGAATAACACTTACCGAATTTTTTGATACCGATGAATTTCGCAATCTTGAGCAACAGATTAAATAAGGCTTATCTTTTAACTGTTATCTGAAATATTTTGCCGCAGTTGTCGCAAACTATGTAGTCCTGACAGCTCTCACCCTTTGAAAGCGCAACTGCGTGCGGGACATGAACATGCTTGCAGGAGGGGCAAACGGCGCTGAAATAAACAGAATAGTCGTCAACGTTTCGTACCTTGATATTTTTTCCCGAAGCTCCTCCGTTGCCGAGATGGGAGATGATTGATATGACGGCGTAGATAACGGCGAAAAGTATAGCAAACTTGATAAGTCCGTAAATTCCGCCTTTATTTTGAGCGCTTTGAGAATCGTTGTTCACTTGATTTGTCTCCATTTTAGTTCCTCCGTATTAATAGGTTTAAGAGCTAATCGCAACGCCTTTTTGCGTTGCGGTTTAATTATATTACCGTAAAGTCCCGAAGTCATATGCTCACAGCATAGTTGACACAAAAAAACGCTTATGTTAAGATTTACGGGTGGGGTGATTTTCTTGAAGAAGGATACTTCGGAAATACTAAAGGAGCTTGAGGGCTTTTCCGATTTTAAAAGCTTTTATGAAGAAAACGGCGAACAGCTTGCCGAGGTTGCACTGTGTGATTACCTTGAAGCGTTGCTTCTTAAAAAGGGGCTTAACAAGGCAGAGGTAATCACCAAGTCGGAGCTCAGCGAGGTGTATGCCTATCAGATTTTTTCGGGCATCAAAAAGTCGCCCTCACGGGGCAAACTTTTGTGCCTTGCCTTCGGTATGGAGCTTTCGCTTGACGAGACTCAGGAAATGCTTAAAAAGACGGGCTTTGCGCCCCTGTACGCCAAAACCCCCTTTGACTGCGTTGTTATTTACGGGCTTTGCAAAGGAATGAGCGTGGTCGGGGTAAATGAGCTTTTATATGAATACGGACAGGAGTTGCTTGGCTGATGGCAGGAAGCTTTAATTGCCCGAAGTGCGGAGCCGCACTTCAGGAAAACGCACAGTTTTGTCCTTACTGCATGACCTCCTTTGCCGTCAGGCAGGAGATACCCAAGGGCAAAGAGATTAAACCGAAAAGAACAAGAAGAATAATTGCCGCTTCGGTTGCGGCGGCTGTACTGCTTATAATTGCAGGAATAGCTGTTTATATTCATATTCAGCTTCTTCCCGTTTGTCTGCCCTCGGAATTTCGTGAGCGTGTTCCGATTGCAAGCGAAAAGCTCGGCGTGGATGAACTTTGGGATATTTCCACCTTTGAAAGTGTCCGCTCAAATGAGAAGGATGGCAACACAGAGTATTCAATCAACCTTAATCTCGGCGACTCGTTTTTGTCGTTGTTCTTTTACAATGACGCTAAGGAGGTCAGCGCCGTGGTCTGGGACGTTGAGGAGCAGGATGTCGAAAAAGCGCAGCGGCTCATTGCCTGCATTACGGACACATACTGCAACAACTTTTTTACGGATATTGACAAGGCGTTTCTTGACAACTCTCAGTATCCGCATGAAGCCCTCGAAACGCCGTTTGAAAGGTATTTTACCGAGGGCGTCGGGCGCACCGATATTTACAACCGCTTTATTGAAAACGGCGGTACAATCAGCACCGACTGCTTTGATATGAATTCACGGAAATATCTGCTGAGCTTCTATAAAACACGGAGAAGCGATTCGGAAAAAACCTTATACGATATTGCAGTATATATTGAAAAAATATAAATATGTATAACGGCCGCAGGTACAAAGCCTTTGCGGCTGTTTTTTATCACTTTCGGGCATAATGAACATTAAACAAATACTTGATTATAATTATAGGTTGTGGTATAATACCTTTTATAATTATTACAGTTTACTAAACTAACGAGGTAGAGTGGGTATGAATTCAAAAACGATACTTTATATTATCAAGAGGGGCCTGCTCGCACTGTTTACGGTGTGGGTGGTAATTACCGTTACTTTCTTCGTAATGCATGCCGTTCCGGGCGGCCCGTTCGTCGGGGAAAAGGCTACGACACCTGCTGTTCAGGCGGCGATGGAAGCAAAGTACGGTCTGGATAAGCCGGTCTCGGAGCAGTACGGTACATATTTAAAGGATATTATCACACGCTTTGATTTCGGTCCTTCGCTCAAGCAGAGGGGAAGAAGCGTAGTCGACATAATCTTCGACGGTATGAAAACCTCTATTAAGCTCGGGCTTATCGCAGCCGCCGTATCAACGGTAATCGGCGTCGCTCTCGGCGCAGTAGCGGCTTTGAGAAGAAACAGGTTTATTGACCGCGTCATTATGGTCATCACGACCGCATTCGTTTCAATGCCGTCATTTATAATGGGCTCGTTCCTGCTGGCGCTGTTTGCAATAAAGCTGCAGCTGCTTCCCGCAAACGGCTCTACGCCTCCGGGTCTGATACTTCCTATTATAACTTTGGCGCTTTACCCGATGGCATATATCACAAGGCTTACACGCTCGTCAATGCTTGATGTTCTCGGTCAGGACTATATTCGTACCGCCAAGGCAAAGGGCGTTTCGAGCAAGAACATTATTTTCGGACACGCTCTGAAAAACTCTCTTATCCCCGTTCTTACATATCTCGGGCCGATGCTCGCTTACATCGTTACCGGTTCTCTTATAGTCGAGCAGATTTTTGCCGTTCCCGGTATCGGCAGAGTGTTTGTAAGCTCTATCACAAACAGAGATTATCCCATGATTATGGGTACCACAATTATTCTCGCTACACTCATTGTTGTAATGAATCTCGTTACCGATATTCTTTACAAGATAGTAGATCCGAGAATTTCGTTTGAATAAGGTCGGGAGGTAAGAAAAATGCAAAAGAAAAAATTATTCAGCTTTCATGTCGATCTCGATATGTTCATCCCGGCTACCGACAAGGAAAAGGAATATCTTGTTCAGATGCGTCCCTCGTCGACCTTCTTCAAGGACGGCATCAAGCGCCTGTATAAAAACAAGGTTGCCTTTATCAGCCTTATAGTTATCATACTTATTACTCTTTCAAGTATAATACTTCCCGTTTTCTGGCCGTATGCATACGAGGATCAGCTCGGCGTACAGCCCGGCAAGCCCGTTGACGCTTCCTTCAAAAACCTGAAGCCGTTTGAGTACGGCTCCACCGAGCAGGAGGCGATTGAGGCGGGGGAGAAGGTATTCCCGCACATCTTCGGAACCGACTCCGCAGGACGTGATTACTGTATCAGAGTTATTTACGGAACGCGTGTTTCACTTGCAGTCGGCTTCTTTGCAAGTATAATCGTCCTTATTATAGGAACGCTTATCGGCTCTGTTTCGGGATATTTCGGCGGAAAGGTCGACCT
Organism: Clostridia bacterium; assembly: GCA_017438845.1. Lineage (GTDB taxonomy): Bacteria > Bacillota > Clostridia > Oscillospirales > Acutalibacteraceae > Fimenecus. Next base: position 143,600 of record JAFRUO010000020.1, read on the forward strand.
TTTCATAATGCGGTTTGTCGACATCATCTATTCGCTGCCCGACATGCTGCTTGTTATTCTTCTGTCAACAGTTTTCAAAATGACACTCAATCCCATACTGGAAGGGACTCCGCTGGAACGTGTAGGCGGTAATATCATAAGCTTGTTTATCGTGTTTGCCCTTCTTTACTGGGTAAGCATGTGCCGCCTTATCAGAGGACAGATTCTTTCCCTCAGAGAGCAGGAATACGTTCTTTCGGCAAAAGCCAACGGCGCAAAGGGCGGCTGGATTATCAGAAAGCATCTTATACCGAACTGCATCAGCGTTGTTATTATTTCGGCTGCCTTGCAGATTCCCTCCGCAATTTTCACCGAGAGCTATCTTTCCTTCCTCGGACTCGGCGTTAACGCTCCGATGCCGTCTCTCGGCTCACTTGCTTCGGAGGCTCTCAACGGTCTTTCAAGCTACCCGTACCGTCTTGTCATTCCGGCAATCGTCATTTCGCTTATCGTTCTCAGCCTCAACCTTTTCGGCGATGGTCTGCGTGATGCGTTTGATCCGAAGCTGAATAATTAAGGAGGATTTTAATATGGCATTATTGGAAGTCAGTCATCTCCAAACATCCTTCTTTACGGATGCGGGTGAGGTTAAAGCGGTAAACGATATTTCCTTTACGCTTGACAGAGGAAAGGTCCTCGGCATCGTCGGCGAATCCGGCTCCGGTAAATCGGTAACGGCTTATTCTATTATGCAGATTCTTGCCGGCACGGGCAAGATTATCGGCGGCTCCGTCAAGCTTGACGGTCAGGAGCTCGTCGGTGCTGATGAAAAGGTTATGAAAACGGTCAGGGGAAATAAGATTTAAATAATCTTTCAGGACCCCATGACCTCGCTCAATCCCACATATACCATAGGCAGACAGCTCATGGAGCCCATTATTCTTCACACAAACCGCACACGCAAGGAAGCGTATGACCGTGCTGTCGAAATGCTCAGGCTTGTTAATATCAACGAGCCCGAAAAGCGGATGAAGCAGTATCCGTTTGAGCTTTCGGGCGGAATGCGTCAGCGTGTTATGATTGCCATGGCCCTTGCATGTGAGCCCGACATACTTATTGCCGACGAGCCGACAACGGCTCTCGACGTTACCATTCAGGCGCAGATTCTTGAGCTTATGTCCGATCTTCAGCAGGAGCTCGGAATGGCAATTATAATGATAACTCACGACTTGGGCGTAGTCGCTCAGATGTGCGACGAGGTTATTGTTATGTATGCCGGCTCAATCTGTGAGCAGGGTACGGCTGACGAGATTTTCTACAATCCCTGTCACGAATACACAAAGGGACTTATGCGCTCTATTCCTACAGCTGACACAGCGGGCAGCAAGCTTCACCCCATAACGGGAACACCCATCGACCTGCTCAATATGCCGAACGGATGTCCGTTTGCTCCGCGATGTGAAAACGCAATGAAAATCTGTATTAACCACAGAGCTCAAAGAATAAGTATTAACGAAAACCATGCGGCGGCGTGCTGGGTGAATATCAAGAAAGGTATTGACAACGGCACGATAACGCTTGACGGGGAAGGCGGTGAAATTGATGGCTGAGAATAAAACTCCCCTTATAGATGTCAAGAATTTAAAACAGTATTTCAACATCAATACCGGTATGTTCCGTTCAAAGCCGCTTAAGGCGGTTGACGGAGTCAGCTTCTCTATCAACAAGGGCGAAACTCTCGGCCTTGTAGGAGAATCGGGATGCGGTAAAACCACCGTCGGCAGAACAATCCTTCACCTTTACAAGCCGACAGGCGGCGAGGTTTGGTACAACGGCAAGCAGATTAAATCAAACGCCGACATCAAGGAATTCCGAAAGAAGGCCACCATGGTTTTCCAGGACCCGTATTCCTCGCTCAATCCGAGGATGACTGTCTCCGACATTATCGGTGAGCCTCTCGACATTCACAAGCTCTATTCAAACAAGAAGGAAAGAGAAGAAAAAATCCTTCAGTTTATGGACTACGTCGGACTAAACAGCGAGCACGCTTCAAGATATGCTCACGAGTTTTCGGGCGGTCAGCGCCAGAGAATCGGCATAGCCCGTTCGCTTGCGGTTAACCCTGATTTTATAGTATGCGACGAGCCCGTTTCGGCGCTTGACGTTTCAATTCAGGCTCAGGTTATCAATATGTTTGACGAGCTTCAGGATAAGCTTGGGCTTACATATCTGTTTATTGCACACGACCTTCTCGTCGTACGTCATATTTCCGACAGAATTGCCGTTATGTACCTCGGCCATATGGTTGAGCTTGCAGATGCGGCGGAGATTTACGACCATCCGCTTCACCCGTATTCAAAATCTCTTCTTTCGGCGGTTCCGGTTCCCGACCCCAACGTTGCCAGAGCCAACAAAAGAATTGTGCTTACCGGCGATATTCCGAGTCCGCTCAACGCTCCTTCAGGCTGTCCGTTCAGAACGAGATGTCAATATGCCTGCGACAAGTGTGCACAGAGCATACCGGAATTTAAAGAGGTGTCCAAAGGTCATTTTGTGGCGTGTCACCGTTTGGCGGAAATAAACGACTGAAAAGCCTTGAAATTTCCAAAATATTGTTATATTATATAAGTTGAACAGTACAGAGAGATCTGTACAAAAATAAATTTGTTCAAAGAAGGGATGAATTCAAATGAACATGAAAAAGATTCTCGCTGTTGCACTCGCACTTGTAATGGTACTCGGCCTTACAGCATGCGGTGGCAAACAGACAGCGGCTCCCGCTTCAATTTCAGCTTGTATCGGTTCTGAGCCTGACACCATCGACCCTGCTCTTAACTCAGCAGTTGACGGTGCTACACTTCTTGTACACCTTTTCTCAGGTCTTGCAAAGTGGCAGCAGACAGCAGACGGCAAGTTCGAAATCGTTGCTGACGCCGCTCAGGAGCTCGTTGAGGGCGTAAAGGGTGAAGACGGTAAGGTTACCTACACCTATAAGCTCAAGGACGGACTCAAGTGGTCAGACGGTAAGGACGTTACAGCTAATGACTTTGCATTTGCATGGCAGAGAGCTGCTTCGACCGACCTCGCAGCTGACTACGGTTATATGTTCGAGGTTATTGACGGTTACGCAGAGATGTGGGAAACCGACGATGCCGAGAATTTTGTTAACCCCGACGCAAAGCTCAACGTTAAGGCAATTGACGACAAGACGCTTGAGGTTACACTGGCTAACGCTATCAGCTATTGGAATGAGCTTCTTGCATTCCCGACCTACTTCCCGGTAAGAGAAGATGTTGTTTCCAACGAATCATGGGCAACAGACCCTGCAACATACGTTTGCAACGGTCCCTATAAGCTTGCTTCATGGGAGCACAACTCACTTATCAAGCTTGAAAAGAACGCTGATTATCCGGATGCAGACGAAATCAAGATGGACACCATCAACTTCTATCTCTCCGATGATGCTAACAACCAGCTTTCAAACTTCAAGAACGGCGAATGGCTTCTTATCGACGACGTTCCTACTGAAGAGATTCCTACTCTTAAGGCTGATTATGCCGACGAGTTCTTCAACGTAGGACAGATCGGTACCTACTACGTTTGCTGGAACATCAACGAGGACATCCTTCCCAAGGGCTCCAACCTTAAGGGCGAAGAGGCTGAGAAGGCTAAGGCAGAAATCAGAAACGCTGTTTCTCTTCTTCTTGACCGTAACTATGTCGTTGACGAAATCGCACAGGGCGGACAGCTTCCCGCTTCCTCCTTCGTTGCTATGGGTCTTACAGACGCTGACGGCTCCGAGTTCTATAAGAACACAGGCGTAAGCAAGGACTTTGACGGTTACTTCAACACTTCCAAGGAAGCTCTTGAGGACAACTTCAAGACTGCTGTTGATACTCTCAAGAAGTATTACAATTATGATGAGGCATCAAAGAAGTTCACAAACTTCCCGGCTATGACTTATCTCTACAACACAAACGAAGGCCATAAGGCTATCGGCGAATACATCCAGTCAGCACTTGCTAACGTTGGTATCACTCTTAACATGGAGAACCAGGAATGGGCAACCTTCCTCAACACACGTAAGCAGGGCGACTATTCAATCGCACGTAACGGTTGGTTAGCAGACTACAATGATCCGATTTGCTTCCTTGATATGTGGACTACTGCATCGGGTAACAACGATGTTCAGTACGGCAAGGGCGACCACGCTAACGTTAAGGGCTACAGCTTAGACCTTACAAAGTACGGCTATGATATTAAGGTTGAAAACGGCACATGGGCAGAAACCTATGACGTTCTTATCCAGACCATCAAGGGCTGCACAGACAACGCAAACCGCTATGCTATGATGCACATTGCCGAAGATATGATTATGGCAACAGGTTGTATCACACCTATCTACTATTACACCGATCAGTACATGCTCAGCAAGTCAGTACACGGCTTCTTCTCGAACCCGCTTGGCTACAAGTACTTTATGTACTGCACAGTAGATGCAAAATAAAAAACAAAAAGAATTGCCCGGGGTTTTCCCCGGGCAGTTTTTTTATGCTCTTTTTAAATACTCATCGCCGCTTTGAACGCCGAATGAGTCGCGTTGCCGATTGTTCCTCCCTTTTCGGCGTCGCCTGCGAGCGCGGCTTTGATTCCCTTTGCCTTCAGCTCCTCAAGCAGTCCGTTTTCGGGCTTTATTCCCATTGCGAGTACAACGCAGTCAACGGGAATAATACTTGTTTTTCTGCCGTTGTCGCTTGTAACGGTTACTGAGCCTTCTTCAATTTCCTCAAGCCGTGTGCCGAGCAGGAACTTTGTGCCGTAGGGCTTGATTCTTGACATTGAGTCATCGACAAACTGGAACCATGCGCCCTTTGCAATCTCGTCTGCCATTTCAATTACGGTGACCTCGTTGCCGTTTTCGTTGAGCTTTTCGGTCGTTTCAAGTCCCGTAAGACCGGAGCCGATAACGGCAACCTTTTTGTTTTTGATTTTAACCTTGCCGAGCAGTACGTCGGGAGCCGTGCAGGTGTTTTCCGAGTCGATACCCTTGATTGATTTCGGCTTTAGCGGAGTGCCGCCCGTTGCGACGATAACTGCGTCGGGTTTCAGCTCCGCAATGCTTTCCGCAGTCGCCTCGGTGCCGGTCTTAACCTTGATTTTCTGAAGCTTGCACTCGGTCAGCATATCCTCAATCGCCCAGTGAAGCTTATCCTTATGCGGTCCCGAGGAAGCGGTGTTGACCTGACCGCCTGCCTTTTTCTCCTTTTCAAGTACGGTGACTGCGAAGCCTCTCTTTTTAAGGGTAAGCGCAGCCGTAAGACCTGCGGGGCCTGCGCCGACCACAACGGCGGTTTTGCCGACCGAGTCGGGAACAAGGCTGTCCCATTCCCTTTCGTGTCCGACTGTCGGGTTGAGGGCGCATTCTCCGGGTGTGCCTTTGAATGAGGCGTTATACATAAAGCTCTTTATGCAATGCAGACAACCGATGCATCTTCTTATTCTTTCGGGGTGCCCTTCTTGTGCCTTTTTTGCCCAGTCGGGGTCGCAGATAAAATTACGTGCCGAGCCTACGAAATCCTGATACCCTTCCTCAAGCTGTCTTTCAGCCTGCTCGGGCGAACGTATAAAGTTTGCCGCAATAATCGGGATGTTTACAACCGATTTGATTTCCTTTGCAAGATACGCTCTCCAGCCGGGCTCAAACGAGGTCGGCTCAAGCCAGTAGTTGTATGTGTCATAGCAGGCGGAGGAAACGTTGATAGCGTCAACGCCTAATTTTTCAAGCTCGACCGCTATTTTTTTGCCCTCTTCAAGACCGTAGCCCTTGCCGGGCTTGCCGATTCTGTCGTACATTTCGTCTGCGGTAAGGCGGACAATCAGCGGATAATCCTTTCCGCATTCACGCTTGATACCCGTGATGATTTCGGAAATAAAGCGCATTCTGTTTTCAAAGGAGCCGCCGTATTCGTCGGTACGCCTGTTGGTGTTGGGACTTAAAAACTGGTGAAGAATATACCCGTGGGTTGAGTGAAGCTCAACTGCGTCAACGTCAGCCTTTTTACATCTTACAGCAGCCTTAATAAAGTCGTTAATAAGGCTCTTGATTTCCCTTTTGCTCATGGCGTGTATTCTCGTTGCGCCGTGTGCGCTCAGCTCAGCCTTTGAAGGTGCCTGCATTGACATACAGACCTTTTTACTCTCAAGCCCTAAAAGCAGGGGAGTCGCCTTGAAAAGCATTGACGGAAATTCGGGAAACCTGTCGACTATCGGGATAATCAGCGGCAGGGAATTAATACTGCTTGAATAGCCCTGCCTGCCGGGGTGGTGAAGCTGTATACAGAGCTTTGCCCCGTGCTCGTGGATTTTCCGTGCCATTTTTTTCATCGGGTCTATGTTTTCGTCCCTCGCCATGGAAAGCTGAGTAAACGACGAGGTTGCACCCATGTCGTTTACACGGCATATACCGGGAATAATCAGTCCTACGCCGCCGTCGGCACGTTTTACAAAGTAGTCGGTCATGGTTTCGGTCGGCTGACCGTTGGGCTGACCGAGGCTGAATTCCGCGGCGGTCATTACTATTCGGTTTTTAACTGTCATTGTGCCTATATTGCAAGGCGTAAACATCATTTCGTAGCTCATTTTTTCACCTTATTTGTTTAAACTTTTAAGCTTTTCCTTAAACCTGTTTAGCTTGTTTGTTTCAAGCTTCCAGTAAACTGTTCTTACGGGCGGACAAACTCCCATCAGCACCTTTGAAAGCGCGAACAGCGGGCTGGGAGAAACCGATTTTTTCTTTTTCTCAATTCCCGCAATCATCTTCCTTGCTACTATGTCGGACTTCTGCACGGGGAAGGGCTTTTCGAACGGGATTTTGTTTGCGACCTTAAAGAAATTGGTGTCGGTTGCAACGGGGTAAAGGCAGGTCAGCTGAATGTTGTCGGGCTTTTCAAGCCTGATTGCCTGCTGAAAGCCGTGAAGCGCAAATTTTGTAGCGCTGTAAATTGCGTAGCCCGGCATAGCCATCTGACCGATAGCGCTTACGGTGTAGGCAAGGATTCCTTCTCTGCCGTCAAGATGCTCTCTGTATTTTGCATAGGTGTAAATAGGGGAGAGGGTGTTCGTGTCAAACATACTTTTAACTCTGTCCCAGTCGGTATAGTTAAACTCCTCGTAATACGGGAAGCCTGCGTTTGCGTAGAAAATGTCAATTTTCTTTCCGCCGAAGACCTCGTCAGCCTTTTTAAAAACAGCGTCAACGCCTTCGGCTGAGCCGATGTCGCAGTTAAACGGGATAACGTTGTCCGCAAAGCCCGAAAGCTTTTCCTCGGCGGTGCGTGATACGGCAAGTATTTTGTTGCCTTCGCCCTTTGAAATAAGCTTTAACACCTCAAGTCCGATGCCGCTGGAGGCTCCCGTTAAAACAATGTTGCTGCTTGTAATCATACTATCCCTCTTCCTTTATTCAATTGCCGCTCTTTTGCGGTTCGTTTTAATAATTCTGTCATAGGTTTCCTCGGAGAATTTCGGCTCCCTTTGGTAGGTCAGCAGACCGTTCTGTTCCTGCTCGATGTCGTAAAGCTGAGTGTAGCAGAAGCCGAACATCTTTTTGTTGCCGATAAGTACTTCGGTCAGACCGCAATATCTGTCGGCAAACTCCTTCTCGGTTTTAACATCGTCGCCGTAGCCCCATGATTTTACACTGCTGTCGCCCTGCCATTTTATGCCGCCGTATTCGCTGACAAAGGTTGGCTGACCGCCGTACGCCTGCCTGCCGGGGTGGTAAGTAAGCACGTGTTCATAAAGATAATTTTCATCTACAAGCCTTTGATAATTCTTTTTAAAGAAATTCACGTCAAAGCTGTAATCATGAACGTCGTAAATATCGGTTCTGACATGGAAATTGCCGCTTGTGTCAATGCAGGGCCGTGTGCGGTCGACCGCCTTTGTGTAGTCGTATACCGTTCCGAGAAGCTCGTCGCACTGACGTCTGCCGTGATAGTCCCAGGTTTCATTGAACGGGCACCAACCGACAATAGCAGGATGATTGAAATCCCTTTCGACAGCTTCTCCCCATTCCTTTAAAAAAACGGGAACGGAGGAGGGGGAGGAGTAGTCGATTCCCCAGTTCGCATATTCGCCCCAGACTATGTAGCCGAGCCTGTCACAGTGGTAGAGGAATCTCGGCTCAAACACCTTCTGGTGCAGTCTTGCCCCGTTGAAGCCGAGCTTCATTGAAAGCTCTATGTCCTTCACCATTGCCTCATCGCTCGGGGCGGTGTAAATACCGTCGGGGTAGAAGCCCTGGTCGAGCACAAGGCGCTGGAACACGCTTTTTTCGTTAATCAGGAATTTCATACCGTCAAGGCGAAGCTGACGAAGTCCGAAATAGCTTTTGACGCAGTCGCTTCCGAATTTCAGTTCAAGGTCGTACAGTCTGCCGTTGCCGACCTCCCAAAGCTGTTTTTCGGAAAGCTTCAGCGTGACAAGCTTTGTGCCGGAGCATTTCGGGACTTCAATTCCACCGACCTCTTTTGAGTCAAAGAAAGCCTTTAAGCTGAGCTTTGCCTTGCCGACCAGCTCTGCCGATACGGTTACAGAGCAGTCGGTTATATCGGGATAGATTTTAAAACTTTTAATATAATTCTTCGGAACATATTCAATATATACGCTCTGCCAGATACCCGTAGTCCTTGTGTAGTCACAGCCGTGGCTTTTAAGCCTTTCCGACTGCTTGCCCCTGCACTGAAGCGGGTTTCTTACATTGTCCTCGCAGAGAACGAATATCTCGTTTTCACCTTCTTTTACAAGCTCGGTGATTTCAAACGAAAAAGAGGTGTAGCCGCCCTTATGTCTGCCTGCCGGAGCGCCGTTGACAAGTACGGTCGTAAGGTAATCCGCGGCGCCGATTCTTAAAAAGACTCTGCCTTCGGTCTTTTTGATTTTAACTCTTTTACGGTACCAGGCAAGGTTTACAAAGCCCGTATAGCCTATGCCCGAAAGCCTGCTTTCAAGGCAGAACGGGACGTTAATTTTGTGGGTGTATTTACCTTTTTTAAAAAGCTTTTGTGCAAGCGCAGCATCGTCGGAAAACTTAAAGCCGGCTTCAGCCTTTTTAAAGCCGAAATCCCATTTTCCGTTAAGGCTCTGCCAGTTTTTTCTCTGAAACTGAGGGTTGGGATACTCTTCTCTTAAAGCCTTCATTTTTAACGCTCCTTAATATATTTTTGTTTCTTCGGCAAAATAGCCGTTGCTTGCCTCGTTCTCCTTTGAATACCATTCGGTGGTATACCAGAGCACCTTTTTGTCCTGCGGATAATATCTGCCCTGCATCAACGCCGAGGAGAGCAGCATTGTGCTGTTTGGGGGCTCGTTATATTCGGGCAGGGTGCCGTAATAATAGATGCCTGCCGAAAAGCTGTAGCCGTTTTCCTTTAAAGCCTTGATAAACGCTTTTGCGTCGTCATCTCTTGAGTCAAGAGCTTTTTCGCATATTATGTAAACGCCGTAAACCCCGTCAAGCTCCGCCTTAACAAGAGAAAAATCGGCGTCGGTCGGAAGGTCGCTGACTGCTGTGGTGATTACGGCAAATGAGTTTTCGCCGTATACGGGCTTTGCGATTCTTTCAATTTCCTCTTTGAGCTGCTTTTTATACTTTACCGCAACGAAGCTGTCGCTCCATTTTTCGGGATGCCTGAGGTAACGGTCGCCGTTAAACCTTACCGTGATTCTCTCATCGGGATAGTCTTTGTTCGTGACAACCGCTTCACGGGTGTCGCCCGTGTCCTGCCACGAGGCGGTGCTGTAAATGCTGTCAAATTCAAATTCCTCGCCGTATCTTTCGTGCATTCCTTCAACAATTCTCTGCTTTTCGTCAAAGTCATAGGTAAAATGCAGGTAAGCCTTAGTTACCGCAAAGGCAATTAACGGCAAAGCTATAAGTACCGTAACTAATGAAATTACGGCAAGCTTTACTGTTTTGCTTTTCTCGTTGTTTTTCATAAGGCTCTCCGAATTATCGGTCTGAGTTGACGATGTCGGTTATTTCCTTTTGCGCCTTTTTTGCCTCGGGTATCGGATAAATCGGGAAGCAATGGTTCATACCCTCGTATTCACGGTAGTCGAGCTTTGCACCTGCTTGCTCGCACATTTCCCTGAATTTACGTCCGTCGGTAATAAACGCCTCATAGGTGCCGAAATAAACGGTCATTTCGGGCATATGCTCAAGGTCGCCGTAAATCGGGCTGACTCGGTAGTCGTGAACGTCCGTGTCGCCTGCCCAGTTTTTTCCTGCCTGCTGTAAAAAGCCGTGCTCAAGCGACGGGTCAAGTCTGTCGAACTCCTTACCGAACGCCGTGTCCATACTTACGTCCACCCACGGGCTGAGCAGAATAAGCCTTTTCGGCTGAGGAAGTCCGAGGGCGTAAAGGTGCTCGCAGAACGAAAGCGCAAGCCCTCCGCCCGAGGAATCCCCCATAAACAGAATATCACGGGAATCGGTGTTTTCAAGCAGGTCCCCGTAGTATTTTTCCAAAAACTCAAAGGTTTCCTTATAAGTGTAGGTCGGGGACTTTTTATAAATCGGCATAATTATTTCCGAGTCGGTTTTTGCGGCTAAGGTGTCGCAGAACATAAAGTGCGGCAGAAGCGGCTGTTCACAGAAGGCTCCGCCGTGAAGGTAGAGGATTTTTCTTCTTTTTCCGCGGTTGAAAATAAACAGCTCAACCGAGTATGCGCTCTGCTTTTCGGGTGCGGTTTTGTAGGGGAAGGGCGGAGCTTTATACGGCTTTGTGTTACTCACTCTGAGCTTTTCAATATACTTGCCGCGGCGTATCGGGTCGCCTACCTTTTTCTTGTAACCGCTCAGACCGATTACAAATGCCGCAAAGCTGCTCATAAAGCTTCTCATTTTTACCACCTCACGCTTTTATTTTCAGCTTAATTCTATTACAAATAATCCCGGCAGTCAATACAATTAAACAGCCTTTTTTAAAGAAATAATATTAAAGGGTTAAGGCGTTTTCGCCTCAACCCTTTTTTCTTATTTATCGTATTCGATTATGTCGCCGGGCTGACAGTCAAGCGCCTCGCAAAGCGCCTCAAGAGTGGAAAACCTGATTGCGCTGACGTGCCCGTTTTTAAGCTTTGAAAGGTTGACGTTTGCAACACCTACTTTTTCGGAAAGCTCGTTAAGGCTTATCTTTCTGTCTGCCATCACACGGTCAAGACGTAAAATAATTTTTCCCATATTCTCACCCCTTAAAGTGTTTCGTCTGACTGACGCTGAAGCTCTGCGCCGTACTTAAATACACTGATAAGCATAAAAACCGCCGCCGCAAGGAAAATGCTTCCGATATTGACCGTCGGGCTGAAGTCGGAGCCTGTTGCAAGGTCGGGCCAGATTCCGCTGCCGATAATGTTGATAATGAGTGTTACGAGAAGTCCGTAGGCAAAGCGAGTCATATGCTTTATTACCTCGCCGTCAAACGGGGTTTCGCAGTTTTTAAGCGCCTTCATAAGACCCTTTGCAAAGTGCAGTGTTACGGTCAATGAGCCGAGAAAAACGAACATCGCAACAAGGGAAGCAATTATTCTTTTGATACTGAAGGTGATTTCGTTGGTCTTTGCGCTGATATTAAGTCCGTTGCCCTCTTTTGTAATGCTGACCTGAGAGATGTCGCTGTCCTCAACGGCTATCGCTTCGCCGTCCTCGGTTATAAGGCTGTTCAGGTCCTCAACGCCGCCGACCTTTATAAAGCGGTTGAGCCTGTCGAGAATGTTGCCCGACGAAGCTATGTAAAAGTCGCTTGAGGTTCTGACGGTGACGCTTTCCTTTGAAATTGAGATTGCGCCTGCAGTGCCGATGGCGGTAATCACCATACAGCTGATTGAACAGATAATCAGCAGTATTGAAATTACATACCCTACCGTGCCTAAGCTGTTTACTCTTTTGATTGTTGAATTTTTCATACTGATTTCTCCTTAACATTAATTATTTAACGTTTATCGTTAATCTGATTATAACACATATTTTACGTTTGTCAACTACTTTTTAACGAAAAACGTAAATTTTTTTATTTGTTTAATTATAAATTAAAAAACACCGCGCCAATATTAAAGAAAAACAAAAAAGTCGGCACGGTTTTGACCGAGCCGACGGAAGGATGTATCGGTATTCGCAGTTTGTTGAAGGGCTTGATAATATGTTAAATATGAAAATACTTCTGCATGGATTTCTGCTCTCCGAGGACAAGCAGAGTTTTGCTGCTGTCAAGCACGGTGTCGGGTGTGACGGAAAGGTTTGTGTGTCTGTTCTCACGGACCGCCATAATTGTGATACCGTATTTTTTTCTTATATCGATTTGTCCGATGCTTTTACCCGCCCACTCCTTGGGTACGGGGACCTCAAAAATAGCGCAGTCGTCGTCGAGCCTTATATAGTCAAGAATATGGCTTGAGGCGTAACGTATTGCCGCCCATTCCGCAATTTGCCTGTCGGGATTAATAACCTCGTCCGCGCCGTTACGAAGCAGGAATTTTTCCTGCACATTTCTGTTGGCGCGCGAAACAACAAACTTTGCGCCGAGTTCCTTTAGCAGTGACGTGGTTTCAAGAGAGCTCTGGAAATCCTCCCTGATGGTTACGATGCAGACGTCGTAATTGTCCACTCCGAGCGTCCTCAAAAACGCCTCGTTTGTGCTGTCGCCGATCAGGGCGTCGGTTACAAGCGGAAGAATGTTATTTATTCGTTCTTCGTTTCTGTCGATTGCCATTATTTCATGCCCCTGGTCATGCAGGTCCTTGGCGAGCATTGAGCCGAAACGGTTTACTCCGATAAGCAAGAATGATTTCATTTATATACCTCCGTTATCCAACGTTTATTTTTTCCATAGGCCGTTTTGAAAGCTCGACCCCGCTGCCGTTTGCGGCGGCGAGCATAAGCGTTAAGCCGCCCGTCCTTCCGAGGAACATCAGCACAATCAGCACAAGGTGCGATACAACGCCCAGCGAAGGCGTAAGCCCCTGCGAAAGTCCGACGGTTCCCACAGCCGAAGCGGTTTCAAAAATACACAAATCGAAGGGAGCGCCGTCTGCCGTGTTGATAATGCAGGCACCCGCCAGTGTAAAGAAAATATACACTATCAGGAGGGTTGCCGCGCTTTTTACGGTTTGGTCGTCTATCCTTCTTCTGAACATCTGCGGACTTTTTTTGCGCCGTATAACGGCAATTACGTTTGCCGCAAGCACGGCGAGGGTGGTCGTTTTCATACCGCCCGCTGTTGAACCGGGAGATCCGCCGATAAGCATAAGGACAATTATAATCAGATTTCCCGTGCTTGTCATTGTGCTGAGGTCAACCGTGTTAAAGCCCGCCGTCCTCGGCGTAACCGCCTGAAAAAGTGAAAGGCATATCCTTTTTTTAATCGGATAGTCCGAAAAGTCAAAGAGGAAGAACAGCAGTGCGGGAATTAAAATCAAAGCGGCGGAGACCGTAAGAATAACCTTGCTCTGCATACGGTATTTTTTAAAGCGGAATTTGTGCTCCGCAATATCGTCCCAGGTAAGAAAACCGATACCGCCGACAATTATCAGAAGGCATACGGGTATTATTACGAAAGGGTTGTCGCTGAAATATGTAAGTGAGGAAAACTCTCCCGATTTGTCACCCATAACGTCGAAGCCTGCGTTGCAGAAGGCGGAAACGGAGTGGAACACCGCCATCCAGATTCCCGATGCACCGAACTCCGAACAGAAGGAGGGCATAATCAAAGCGGCGCCGATAACCTCAATAATAAAGGCTGTTTTAAATATAAACAGGGTCATTCTTACAATGCCGCCGACCTGGTGCGCGGCTATGCTTTCCTGCATCATGCTTCGCTGAAACAGGGAAATCTTACGCCCCGAAACGGTCACAAAGAACATTGCCATTGATATTACTCCAAGCCCTCCGACCTGTATCAGTGCAAGTATTACGCCCTGACCGAAATACGACCAGTAGGTTGCCGTGTCCTTAACGATAAGTCCCGTAACGCAAACGGCGGAGGTTGAGGTAAACAGGGCGTTTTCAAACGAAGTCCACTGACCCGACGCGGACGATACAGGCAAAGTAAGCAAAACCGCACCGAGCAGGATTACGCCCAGAAAGCATAGGATTATTATCGGAAAGCTCTTCAGCTTTTTTTCACGTAATCGTTTGTTCATAACTTCCTCTTAAAGAACCGAAAATCATTTGCCGTGCAGTCAGCCGCATTTACGGGCTTGGCTGCAAAACAAAACACAAAAATTATTTTACCACAAAAAAGCAGGATAAGCAAGACGCCTATATATAAAAGGGGAAAAACGGGAAGCGGAAACGGTTTTTATCCTGCCTTGCGCTTCTGTGATAGGCTTTTCCTTTATGAAAATATTTTTTATTCTCGCTTTATAGTGACACACAATTGACACAATGGTATAATATAATCGGATACGGGGGTGAGCGCTTGCTTAACATTCTAATTGCGGATGACGAAAAAAAGCTTTGCGAAACAATGGAGGACTATCTCTCGGCAAAGGGAGCTTCGGTAAAGACGGTTTGTGACGGACTGTCCGCCGTCCGTGAAGCCGAAAACGGTGCGTATGATTTGATAATACTTGACGTGATGATGCCGGGAATAAACGGCATTGAGGCGTGTAAAAGAATTCATGAATTTTCGGACGCGCCCGTGATGTTCCTGTCGGCTCTCGGCGAAGAGGAAGACCTGCTTGCAGGCTACAAAAGCGGCTGTGACGATTATATTGTAAAGCCCTTTCCGCTGACGGTGCTTTACGAAAAATGCTTAACTCTTATCAAAAGATATAAGGGCTTTGACGCCGAAAGCAAATTAAGTCACGGAAATCTCACGCTCGACCTTCTCTCGAGGACTGTTTTTGTCGGTGAGGAAAAAATCAGACTTTCCGCAAAGGGCTTCGACATACTTGCGCTTCTTATGAAAACCCCCTCAACGGTGCTCAGCCGTGAGCAAATTCTTGTAAAGGTATGGGGCTACGGCTTTGAAGGCGAAGCGAGAGCGGTTGACACGCAGATAAAGCGCATCAGAAAAGCCCTCGGCAGGCAGAATGCCGATTATATTAAAACCGCAGTCGGCGTAGGCTATTATTTTGAGGTGAAGTAAAATGAATGAAAGAAACGAAAAAATTAAAACTGCACTTTGCTTTATGATTGCCGCAGTGGATATCCTTACTATTGTTAACGAAGTTCTTAAACAGGGATTATCTTTAGGGAATTTATTGCCATTGATTTTAAGCTATTCGCCTATACTATTTATGGTAGCTTTTGCCCTGCAAAGAAAACCGCATAAATTTGCAGTGCTGTTGTATATCAGGGCAATTATGAGTTTGTTTTCATATATATTAAGAACTTTTATTGTTTTGTTTTCCGCTTTCTCTGAATACTCTGCATTCTCAGCTTCAACGAGCGAAAATATTACGCGTGAACCGGGTGAAATTGCAGTCAACTTGCTTCTTTCAAGCTTAGTATTACTGCCCTATGTTGCCTTATCATTTCTGTGTGCAAGGGCTATTTCAAAACAGAAAAACGGAGAAGACGGCTTTAACAAAGCCTTTGTTATAGCCGCTTTTGTGATTACTGCAATCGGCTTTGTTTCATATTGTATTTCTGCAAAGGGTATTTCAATCGGAAATATATTAGTTACGGTCGAAGCGGTTTTACTTATTCTCGTTGTAAAATATGTCGAAGAAAAGCACAAGGCGGTTTCGGACGGACTTAGGAATTATCCGAGCCCGGAGGAGATGAGCGAGGATGAATAAGAGAAGAGTTGAAACGGCGACTTCACTGTTTTTGCTGGTATTCTATATTATTTATATTGCGTCCTACTTTTTCTTTCAGCTGTCAAACGCACATCGGAGGTTTTCAGATTATAACTATCAGTTATTTAACGAGGCATTCCGGCTTGAAAATCTGTGTGAGTCGGGCAGTATATCTGTTGACAGCTTAGAGTACTATGTCGATGATATGTTTCGTTACGGCACAGACTATGATTACATTAGCGTATTTAAAATGTACTCGCTTCGTGAAAAGGAAAGCGGCGAGCTGATTACCTCAAACGGCTTTTATATCGAAATCAACGATGAAAAATACCTTACTTCAAACGATGACCAAAACAGACTGAAGGCTAAAGAGGAAATCAAAGAAGCGTTTGAGAGTCAATATGATGTCACAGTCACAAATGCCGAATTCTATGTTCGGGACGGCAAACGGGTTTTCACCTCTGTCACTCTTGAGGAAGCCGAAAACGGAAAGAAGGTCAATGTAAAACTTTCCGAGCCGCAGGGTGAAGTCAGAATGGTTGAGCTTACAAGCCGATATGAGCTTGACTGGGACAGCGTTGTGCCCGATGAAATGGACAAATACGACCCGTCGTATCTTTATTATTATATCGACGCAGACACCAGCAAAAGGGAGTTTTTGTACATAAATCCTCACCTTGATACGCTTATTGTCGGTGCTGACTTAAAGGATATAAGCGAACACTTTGACTCATATCTTTTCGGAAGCGACAGCTCGGAATGGTGGGGTGTTGACAATTCGTTATGTGAATTAAACGAAAGCGAATTAAAACTCAACGAGGGAGAATACGTCTTTACATATTATACATATTTTAACCCATACAGGAGCTTCTTCTCATTTTCAACCGAGTTCCTTTTGCTCAATCTTCTGTTCATAATTCTTGCCGTGGCAATAAGAGTTGTCGTGCCGAAGCTCTACTATAAAAATCAGCTTTACGAGCAGTCGAGAAGCGCGTTTACCGCCGCAGCGGCGCATGAGCTTAAAACCCCGATAGCGGTTATTGCAAACTCTGCTGAGTGTATAATGGAAAACGTCTCACCCGAGAAAAACGAAAAATATGTAAAATCCATTTATGACGAAAGCCTTCGTATGGGCAGGCTTGTAAATTCGCTTATGCAGTTTAACCGCCTGTCCTCGGGCAGGACTGCGAAAATAAGAAGGTGCGACCTTTCCGAAATCGCCTTGGGCGAGGTCGAAAAATACAAATCGTCCGCAGAGGAAAAGAATATCGTTATCGAAACCGATATCTGCCCGAAGGCAAAGGTAAAGGCTGACAGCGAGCTTATAGCCCTTGTAATTGACAACTACCTTTCAAACGCCGTCAAGCACACCGAGAACGGCAAAGCAATAAAGGTTTCTCTGCATTTTAACGCCGTATATGACAATTACAGACTGTCCGTCTTTAACGAGGGAGAACAGATACCGCCCGAGCACATGGACAAAATCTGGAATGTTCTCTACCGTGCGGATGAGGTCAGAAACAGCGATGACAATTCAAGCGGTATGGGACTTGCGATAAGCAGACAGATACTGCAAATCCATAAATGCGTTTACGGAGCAATCAACCGTGAAAACGGAGTCGAGTTTTATTTTGATATAAAAAAATAATATTTAACAAAAAACCCGAAAGCAACAAATCATTGCTTGAAAAAATTACATCAATGGATTATTTTTAAATCGGAAAAGCCAATTTTTTCTGCATTTATGCCGAAATAACCTGCATTTGTGCAAATCGGTTGGTTTTTCTTGACAATATATATATATATAATTAAAGCAGAAAGAAATGGAACCAATTATTTAAGGAGGGACGAATATGAAAAAGAAAATACTTTCACTTATAATGTGTATCGTAATGTTGCTCGGCGTCTTGCCTGTGTATGCGTTTGCCGAGGACAGTGAGCCGGTTTTCAAATGGAAGTATAAGGTGATAAGCGAGGCGGACAAGACTGCCGCGCTTGACGGAGTCGATGTCAGAGCAGATGTCGGAGAAGAGCTTGATGTTGTTCTTCCCGAGTCGCTTGACGGATACACGTTAATTGAAACCTCCGACGACTTCCGCAACAATACTACAGGTTATTGGGAGCCGAAAAGTATGTATGTTCCCGACACATATAAAAGAATCGGCGAGGGCTTTTGCTTCGGCTGTGAGTGGCTTGAAAGCGTAAGACTGCCCGAAAACCTCGAGTGGATCGGTTACGGCTCCTTTGACGACTGCACTTATCTTTTTAATTCGGTACAGTACGATCAGTACAGAGTTAAATACATCGGTGAATACTGCATAGGCGGTTATCAGTACCGTTCACGCGATCCGCATCCGGGCGTTGTTGTAATAAAGACGGGTACAACGCTCATTAAAGGACAGGCGTTTACCTATTGCAAGGGCTTAAAGAAGATTATTCTTCCCGACACGGTCCGTACAATATGCCCGGGCGCATTTATCCGTTGTAACGATTTAAACTCAATCGTGCTTCCGAACTCGATGACAAAAATCGAGAAAAACGCTTTTTCAACCTATTCGCTCAAAGCGATTTACATCCCCGAAAGCATAACCTGTATTGACGACGAGGGTATTTGCGGAATGCCGGGCTTTACCGGAACAAGCGGCTATTCTCCTTATCTGCCGTGGCTTACGGTTTACGGCGCAAAGGACTCGGCGGCAGAGGAATACGCAAACAAATTCGGACTTGAGTTTATCGACATAAACGAAATGGTTTACGGCGACGTTGACGAGGACGGAGAGATTACTCTTTCGGACATTGCGCACGTCAGAGGAATTATCAACGAATCGACGCAGGCTGACGGCAAGGCGGAAATCGTAGGCGATATGAACTCGGACTGCGTAATCGACGCTTTTGATATGTTCGCGCTTGACAAGGCTTTAAACGGAATAACATAATAAAAGAAAAAATAAAAACGGGCGGAGTAATTCTCCGTCCGTTTTTATTAAACATTTGTTGATTAACGTATTGCTTTGTGATAATATATAGAAAAAGGAGGGGATACCGATGAAAAGAATAACCGTCGGCTCAAAAATAGACGCGAGCGCAGTCGCAATGGGCTGTATGCGAATTAAGGACGCGGCGGAAAATGCCGACCGTATTATCAACACAGCGCTTGAATGCGGCATAGATTATTTCGACCACGCCGACATCTACGGCGGCGGAGAGTGTGAGGAAGTTTTCGGAAAATTCCTCGGGAGCAATAAATCCGTCCGTGACAAAATAACCGTGCAGACAAAGTGCGCAATCCGCAAGGGCTTTTACGATTTTTCAAAGGAGCATATAATTAATTCGGTTGAAGGCTCTCTTAAAAGACTGAAAACCGATTATGTCGATGTGCTTCTCCTGCACCGTCCCGATACCTTAATGGAGCCCGAAGAAGTCGCAGAGGCGTTTTCACTGCTTGAGAGCGAGGGCAAGGTTAAGTACTTCGGCGTTTCCAATCACAATGAAAAACAGATTGAACTTTTGAAAACCGCGGTAAAGCAGCCGCTTATTATCAATCAGCTTCAGCTTTCAATTCCCGAATCGGGTATGATAACCTCGGGGCTTAACGTAAATATGAAAAACGACGAGTCGGTTATGCACGACGGCGGACTGCTTGAGTATTCGCGCATAAAGGGAATTACAATACAGGCATGGTCGCCGTTTCAGCAGGGCTTTATCAAAAAGCCGTTTATAGGCGACAGGGAGAATTTCCCCGAGCTTAACAAAAGACTTGAGGAACTCGCAGAGCAATACAATGCAGAGCCGATTACAATAGCCTCCGCTTGGATTTTAAGACACCCTGCAAACATTCAGCTTATTTCGGGCTCAATGAACCCCGACAGAATAAAGGCAATCTGCAAAGGAGCGGATATCACCCTCACAAGAGAGGAATGGTACTCGGTTTACCTTGCCGCAGGCTTCAGGTTACCGTAAGCTTACACCCCGAGCTGCTTTTGCTCGGGGCTTTTTTTGCAGTTATGCCGATTTTTTTTGCATCTGTCGCTTTGGCTTGTCTTTTTTTAAGTATTAAGCTACAATAATTAAGGAATACTATACTCTGATTTGGGGAGTGAGTGCATTGAAGGTCGCAATCTGTGACGACAGCAGGGAATACAGAGCTTTGCTCAGGGCGTATGCAGAGGAATACTTTTCCGAAAAGCATATGCCTTTAGAGCTTTTTGAGTTTGCCTGCGGGGGTGAGATTTCAGCCTCCGCCGAGGTGTTTGACATTGCGCTTCTGGACATTGAGCTGGGCGACTCAAACGGAATCGAAATTGCAGGGGAGCTGCAGAGGAAAAACAAAAAAACCGTAATCCTTATTGTTACCTCTCATTCGCAGTACCTCGATGACGCTATGGACATACACGCCGTCCGCTTTGTCAACAAGCCCGTTTCACGGGAGAGGATTTTTTCCGCCCTGGAAAAAGCCGTGAGGGAGATTGACGAAAAAATGGTTTCCTTCCGTTTAAAGAACAATCAGCTTTTAAGGCTGTATGCCTCGGACGTTGTGTATATCGAGGTCAAATTAAAGAGGGTGACGCTTTATACTGCGGACGGCTCGTATGAGGTGCAGGGGAGCCTGAAAACAATATCCGAACAGTTTAACGCCTCCTTTTTTGCCGTACCGCACAACAGTTATATTGTAAATCTGAATTATGTTAAGAGCTTCAAAAGAGATGAAATAAAACTTTTACCGCCTTACGATAATGTCAGAATATCCGTTGCTTCCAGAAAGCAGTCCGAATTCAGGAAGAAAATCTTTGAATTTGTAGGAGATGATTACAGTGCAAAAAATAGTCATTGACATCTTTATGTATATTTTTGAAGCTTTGCTTTTGTGGTATTATGCTAACACTGCCTTCGACTCAAAAAAATCAAAACTTACAAGCTTGATATTTATCATTATTGCTCATGTTGTTTTGTTTTCGGTTTATCAGTTGAATATTGTATATCTAAACGCACTTCTTATAGTTTTTCTTTACTCTGTTCTTCTTGCAACTCTTTATAGCATTAAGTTAAAAACTGCTGTATTTCATGCGATTGTTTTTGCTATTGTTATGATTGCTTCTGAAATACTATTTATGGCATTAGGTACGGTTTTCTTCAAGGACTTTAATGCCTTGGATAATGATAAAATGGCATATCTTTATGTTGTTACAACAAGCAAAATAATTTATTTTGTCATTATGATAGTTGTTTTAAAGCTTGTCGTACGGCAAAAGGATAATGAGACTTACAACAAATACTATTGGCTTTTGCTTGTAATGCCCTTGTCAAGTGTTGTTGCACTATTGTCGTTCAGATATGCAGCATATTATTTTGACTTAAATCAAAAACTCATGTATTGGTGGATTCTATCTGCAATTTTGCTGTTGTTTGCCAACATAATTGTATTTATTATCTATGAATATTCCAATAAAAACACAAAGGAACTTTATGAGATAAAGGCTATTGCCCGTCAGGAGGAGCAGGACAGGAAGTACTATGATATTGTTGAACAGTCAAACAATGAAATGCGTGTGTTTGTTCACGATATAAAGAATCATTTATCATATCTTCAGGGCTTGGACAGTGCAGAAGAAATGCACAGTTATATTGATTCTTTAGGTAAAGATATAGATAAATCTTATTACGCCGGAGTCAGCAAGAATAAAACACTTGATTTGATAATAGGTAAATATCTCAAGTTATGCGAGGCGAACGGTATCGGGTTTTCGGTTGATGTGAAAACCTCAAACCTCGGTTACATTGAACCGACAGACCTGTCGACTTTGCTTAACAACCTGCTTGACAACGCCTTTGAAGCCGCAAAGGAAACGGAAAACGCCTTTATTGAGTTCGTCATTTTTTCAAAGAACAATTCCTATGACGGCTTAATGATAAGGAATTCCTGTAAAGAGGCTCCGAGAACAAAGAACGGTCAATTGGTCACAACTAAACGAGACAAAACCATGCATGGTATAGGAATTACCAGTATTAAGAAAGTCCTTAAGAAATATAACGCAATGTTGGATTGGAAATATGACGCAAAAAAGCACATTTTTGAAACGGATATAGTAATAAACAAAGAATAAGAACGAAGGCTTGACAGCTTATGTCAAGCCTTATTTTATATTTTTTCTTGCGTTTATGCCCGATTTTTCTGCATTTGTGCAAAACGGTTGATTTTCGCTTGACAATATATATATATATATAATTAGAGCGGAAAGAAAAAATAATAAAAGGGAGGACAAAATATGAAGAAGAGAATACTTGCAATTGTGCTTTGCACAATGCTTACCGTGATGCTTTTCCCGGTTAATTCCTTCGCAGGAATCGACGAAACCGGCACTTGGGCTTACAGCGTTTCAAACGAGTACCAGAAAACAGCGAGGATGCTTTATTATTACGGCGATGACGTTGACGTTGTTGTTCCGGGCTACATTGACGGGTACAAAATAATAAGCCTGAACGGCTCCACACTTTTCAAAGGCAACGACAAAATAAGAAGCGTGGTAATACCGGACACCGTTTACCAAATTCCGAACAAAGCGTTTGAGGACTGCACTTCGCTGGAAAGCGTTTACCTGTCAAAAAATGTTAACGACGTTGGAAATCAGGCGTTTTTAAACTGCCCCAAGCTCAAGCTCGTCACCTTTGAAAACCCGAATACGAGTATAGCCTTTGACGCCTTCAAGGGGATAACCAGCAATCGCGTTGAGCGCTGGTTTGTTATCGCCTCAACCGGTAGCGGCAAGGTCAAAAGCTTTACAGGTAACAACGGTTATTACTACCTTCCCGTCAACGATAATTATGAGATAGAGATAGCAATGGTTTACGACCCCGTGCGCTACGCTTCGCCGGAATGGACAGAGGGCTTAATAGACTATACGTCGAGCTATGCGGTAGTAAAAAAATACACCGGCAGTGAAACCGACGTAAAGCTTTCAAGGGACTACGGCTTCGTCATGCTGTCCGAAATCGGCAGAAACGCCTTTGAGGGCTGTGACTTTGTAGAAACCGTCACCCTGCCTTATCAGATTGAGTATATCGATGAATATGCCTTTAAGGACTGCGCCTCGCTTCGCAGTATTGCTTTACCCGCAACGGTCAAGAGCATTGACCCGACTGCGTTTGAGGGCTGCGGCGCGCTTGACACGGTTTACGGCTTGAAAAACACCTACGCCGAGGAGTTCGCCCTTGCAAACAATTATAATTTCACAGCGGTGGGCGACATTGACGGCGACGGCGAGATAACGCTTGCCGACTACACAACGGTAAAGGCTCATATTTACGGCTTTAACGAGATAGCCGAAGCTGATTATTTCCTGACGGATATGAACAGCGACTTTTCCGTAGATGCGTTTGACCTTTTCAGTATTGACAAAGCGGTTAACGGAATGGCTTAAGCTAAACATTTTAGGGCGGTGCGAACGCACCGCCCGTTTGTTGTAAAGTACATACTCGAACCGAAGGGGTTGGTTAAATACCCCTACACAAAAAAGTCCCCGAAGCCTTGCTGCTTCGGTGCTTATCGGCTGCCGGCTTGCAAAGACGGCAGGCTTCACGATGAACACCTATATGCACGTCACGGACGATATGCAGAAGAACGCAGCGGATAAAATGAAGAACCTGATTGAAAATTCAGGCAAGGATACAAAGGTAATACAGTTCCCTGCATAGAACACAATCATAAATCAACTCTATATGTCACGCTTTTGCCACCGTAAAGCGCAGTCGTTGCAAGGGGTTTCAAACGAGATTTGGAGATAGCAAGGGTATACCCCTGCTGTCTCCGTTTTCGGCGTTAAAAGCGTTACATTATAGATTATCCTATACTTTTTGAACTTGTTGTGGTATAATGAATCCGACAAATCGGGAGTTGTTGAGTAAAACACTATATTTTATGTCAGTAAACCAACAGTTCTTAGTTTATAAGTTTTTTTCTCAATGCTACTGCCGGTGCTTTCATTCAACTTTTTGTTCAACTTGAGTAAAATGATTTTCGAGATGACGAACGGCGGTTGACTATTTGTCACTTAAAAGAGGGAGGAGTAAAAATGCGCACTGTTATACAAGCGTTTTTAGATGGAGGATGCAAAAACGCTCAGGAATTTCCCGCTATCTATCAGCAGTCCGTGAATCTCATAAATGGCGGAGCAGTTTTTATGATTAGAGGAGACGAGGACCTGCTGGTCGCAACTGACGGTCTTGGATTTTGCGGCGAAAATATGGGCGGATGGTTACTGTGTCCGCTGAATCACGAAA
The DNA here is from genome assembly GCA_017438845.1 of Clostridia bacterium. GTDB lineage: Bacteria > Bacillota > Clostridia > Oscillospirales > Acutalibacteraceae > Fimenecus. The sequence goes on from JAFRUO010000020.1 coordinate 167,657, forward strand.
ATGCACAGCGCCTGCGTGTGCTGTTTCCGTTTACCGCACCGTCCCGGGTGCTCGGAGAAAAGCGCAGTCTGGGATTGGGAGACAGGCTGGGAATTGCTACGCCCGGTCACATAAGGGCTTTTCGTCAGTACGACGCATATCCTGTATTTGCACAGCAGTCTATGCGAGAGTTAGTATTCACTGAGCGTACATATGAAGAAGTATTAGACTGTGCAACCTTTGCTGTTTTCAGAGAGAATTTCAGGCGGCCTTTCGGCGCTGACGGCGACCATCTTAAAAACGATAGAGATATTGAATACGCCTTGAATTGCGGATTTACAATGATTACGCTTGATTGCAGCGAGCATATCAGGAATGACGCGGCAACTATGAGTGCAGACGAGGTTGAAGCAGCCTATGTTCCCAACGCCGCTTTGGAGGAAAAGTATCTCGGCAAAAGCTTTAAGGTTGGAAATTATACCGTATCATTTGACAGCGACACTTTCAAACGTGCTTGTCTTATTTATAACGACGCCGTTGCTTTTGCTGCAAAAATATATCATAAATATTTTGACGGTAAAAATGCAAAGGCGGATTTAGAGATTTCTATCGACGAAACCTCCGACACCACTACGCCTGCACAGCACTTCTTTTTTGCTGACAGACTGAACGCTATGGGAGTAAAGCCCTGCACGCTTGCGCCGCGCTTTTGCGGAGAATTTCAAAAGGCGGTAGATTATATCGGCGACGTCGGGGAGTTTGAAAAGGAACTGGCTGTTCATGTTGCCATAGCGGAACACTTCGGATATAAAATCAGCGTCCACTCCGGCTCAGATAAATTCTCAATTTACAATATAATAGGAAAGCAGACAAAGGGACATTTTCATCTTAAAACCGCCGGAACGAGCTGGCTTGAAGCAATGTCGGTAATCGCAGACAAAGACCCTGCGCTTTACCGCGAGATTTATGCTTTTGCAATCAGCGTACTGCCTGACGCAAAAATGCATTACCATATTTCAACGGATTTAACCAAGCTGCCCGAGATAGATACAATGAAAGACGAAGAACTTTCTCACATGTTAGAAGGCAATGAAGCCCGTCAGCTGCTTCATATCACCTTTGGCTATATTCTCAGTGAAAAGGACTCTAACGGCGAGTACCTGTTTCGCAACCGTCTTTATGCGGATTGGTTTGCTTATGCCGATGAGTATGCACAGCGACTGGAAAAGCACATAGGCAAACATCTGGCTATGCTGTATCTGGGTTTTGACGAATAGACGGTCAATTGCTATGTATTATTTGATTTTTGAACAAACAGAAAAGTATACCTAACCTATATTTTCATAAATGGTCATTAGATGGTCTTGAGCGAGTTACTGAAAAATCTCATCCTGAAAGTTTCGGGATGAGATTATTTTTTGCAGTGAGAAATTCGCCTGATATTATCAGATTTTCACTTCTATATTTTTCTCATTTTCAAAACTTTTAAACGCCGTAAACCCGCATAAATAAAGGCTTCCGAACGGAAGCCTTTGGAGCTACTGGTCGGACTCGAACCGACGACCTCTGGTTGTAGTTAAGGATGAAATATATTGTTATTATGTCGAAATATATTGAAAAAATAGTTGAATATGGTATAATTAAGACAAGAATACTTAGTGAAAATATATCACAGTAATGTGTTATAGTGCCTTATGTAAAATAGGGTCGGTTTCTTTGGGGCTCTTACAAGCAGTTGCTACACAACGCTTGTAATCCTCATTACAAGCGTTGCGTACCAACTGCTTTTATGTAAGTATTCTTAATAAATAATGGGGGTGATATATTGGATTCGCATATTTACTCAGAAAAAATGCTAAATAATTTAAAAATGAATTTATTAGATGATAACATGCACCGATATATCACCTATCCAAAATTTGTATTTTTATGCGGAAAAGCGTTTGATAAGGATGAATACAATGATACAAATAGAGGCATAGTTGATCGCTACATTTCCGCTAAAACAGATAATCTGTTTATTGTATTATCTGAAAAATTATGGGAGAATAGCTTTGGTACCAATATTGATTTATTAACTTTTGAAGAATTCTTAGCTGAAGTAAGTGATGCAATTGTTTTGTTTGTTGAAAGCCCGGGCTCTTTTTGTGAGCTCGGAGCATTTGCATATGCAGATAAACTGTTTAGCGATAAATTAATCATTGTTATTGATAAAAAATATGAAAGCGATGAGTCGTTCATAATCACTGGTCCAACCGCAAAAGCAAAAAAAGATGGTGCAAAAGTAATATACGCTCCACTTGATGGAACCGGTTTGTTATCCTGCGCTTCGATGAGAAATACCATTGACAGAATTATTACTGACTTCACTTCCAAAAGTGCTGGCATAAACAAGCGCTCACCGAACAACGATGAAAATGCCGTATATGTTAATATATTCATTATTGAACTATTGGAACTTATTAGGTTACTAGAACCTGTTTCCAGAAAAGATTTATTAGATATTTATAAGGCAATAAAGAATTTTCAAAACTTTAAATTTATTAAAAAAGACGGAAATGATTTTCATAATGAAATCAAATACGATTATATTATTAAACTGCTTGAAACTGTTCAAATAATAAATATTTCAGGAGATATCATTACCTCAAATGGTTTTAAAAAAGTTCAGCCACTAATGTTAAACTATTCAAAGAAATCACATAACAAAGAACGAAATAGATTGCTATGTCGTAAGTATCGTTATGGAGGCTTTACCAAATGAATATAATTGATATAATGGCTGATGACTTAAAATTGGACTCTTCATACATATTAAAAATTGCTAACAGATCGGATTTTTATTATAAGGATTATACAATTAAAAAGAAAAATGGTGGATTTAGACATATTTCTCAACCAAGTCCTGAACTAAAAACACTTCAATATTGGATTGTTAAGAATATTCTATGTAAATTACCAATTTCAAATATCGCATCAGCTTATAATAAAGGTAACTCTATAAAAAAGCATGCCCAAATTCATTCAGGCGCAAAGCATATTCTTCATACAGATATAAATAATTTCTTTCCGTCAATTCATTTTTCGCACTTATCCTCAATATTATTTAAACATAAATATATATTTGAGAATTTATCAATAGATATAAATGATTCTCTGCCTTATATTAGTAAAATATGTTTTCGTGGGGATGGCTTGTCAATCGGCGCGGTTAGTTCTCCAATAATCTCTAACATAATAATGAATAGTTTTGACGAAAGATTGTATGATTATTGCAAAGCAAACAACTATCTCTGCTCACGATATGCTGATGATATTTACATTTCTTCCAACAGTTATATTAATGATAGTGTTGTCGTATTCATTAGCAATTTATTAGATGATTTAGATATGTCAATTAATAGTTCGAAGACTAGGTTTTATTCAACTAAATACCGCATGAGCGTCACAGGACTTATTATCACGAACGATTCAAGAATCACAATTGGTTCAAAGCGTAGGAGCGAAATCGAAAAAATGGTTTATAATAAGATTGTTAATGGGATCGGTGATAAATACTCAATAATGGGGTATCTGGCGTTTTTAAAAGATATTGAACCAAATACATATAACAATTTAATAATTAAGTATTCAAAATATTGTGATGGAGATGTAATTAATAAAATTCTTGAATGAATATTTTAAGTGAAAATGCTGTAAATAGCAATTGCGGCATTTTTTATCAACCGCTTAGTGTTGTGTTTTTGAAAAGAGTTCCTTTTTTGATAATTAATAACACGAAACAACCTGTGGAATGTAACTTCTACAGGTTGTTTTGTGTGGCTAAATTATTGCTCAACTAAATGGTGCTTCAAAATGAGATCATCTGATATTACTTGATACATCTTGTTACTGTCAACAAACGACCAAGGAGATCCTTTTCTGTGTGTAATGTCAATCAATTGACCGCCTGACTTGCTTTTATACTTTCTTATTGTGGCATCAATTGATTGCTTTTTTTCAACGCCATCCTTGGCAAATAGAATTCTGCTTTTTGCCGGCATTTCTTCAACACGGACAGTTCGTTGCTTTGCATCATCATATTCTTTTGGATCTATATATGAATCTCCGCTTTGCCGATACATACTGTAAACGCTATCAACCACTGGTCCATAAGTGAATGCATAAATAGGATCTTCAAACAACTTTTTATGAAACGAACAAAGATAATCAGCATATGCAAGATATACCAGCTTTTCCAATTTTACATGTGTACACAAAACTTGCGAGGCAATATAATTCGCAACATCCAGTCCTTTAAGATCTCTATCTGTTTTTATCTTTTTTGCGAACTCAGTAACGGATGAAACACATTCTACATCTTCAAAGAAGGGATCATATTGCTGCACAGATTCCCACGAAGCATCTTCCGTTTGAATGTAATGAGTAGATAGAGGAACATCTTCGTCACAACTTCTTTTGATTTCACTGAATATCGACTCAATAGAATCTGTGTTCAAACGACTATCCTCTGTGATATCTAATGCTATTCTTTTTCCATCGGTGTAAGAACTACTCATGATGATATAATGTCTAGTCATTCTGTATTCCTCCTTCCTTGTTTTCCTTCTCCCAATTAGTATAAGCTTGTTTGTACTTCTTATGAGATGCAAAATTACTTGCTCGATCACAGTCGTTCCAAATCTGAAGTTCCCATGGGAAAGTTGTATTATCCTTTTTCAAATACAGATGAGTTGCCTTATATTCGTATTTTGAAGAATCAATACACTTGTACTTCTTACCATACTTGTCACTAATAAAACCATAAATCTCTTCAAATGTCAATGGTGTTTTTAGAATTATCCTTACTCCAAATAAATCATTCAAACATTTAATAATCGGAACTTTTCCATACTCATGTCCTTCTGTTGACCGATATCCTTGGATCTTTGCTTCAATAGAGTTTTGTGATTTTACTCTTGAAGTGATATAGGACTCTTTCATTTGGTTATTAAGTTCATCAGCCAAAATTAGGCACTTACCATTGAGAAATTTTGTATATTCATTGACGCTCTTATAGATTTCTCCGTTTAAATCTATATGTGAAACATATTTTTTCTTAAGATTCACATTGTAACAACTTGTAGCTATCCATTCATCAGTGATTTCATCATATATCTTTTGTAGATAGTCAATCGTGCATTGTAGGTCTTTATAAACGTCAAGTATAAGAATTCCTCCTCTCTTATAGTATACTACATAAAAAACATATGGTCAACACTACGACAAATTACTATATATTCTAACACTTTACATTTGTGAAATCAATAGTTCATACAAAGGTGACGTTTCATATTGAAAGCGTGTTGAGTGAATACTTTTCTGAAATTATTCTTGGATATTCTTCAAAACCTATCTCTTTGTTGTAGCGTACGAAATGTGCTGATGTTATAAAAAATATATTATCAAAGATATAATCTTCAAAGCCTTCAAAAAACAAATCAAAACTGTACTTGTCGAAAAGCCCGCCATCATCTATACAAATACATAAATCCACATTCTTATAAGTTTTTGATTTGAGTCGTTTTAAAGCTTTTTCTTGTTTAATTTGAATGCTATCTTTGATTTTTAACTTAATTTCAGACATTGACCCACCATAGAATAAAACCAAATCACCATTATCATTGATTTTTACATTTCTAATATCGTCCATCAATTTATCAGTCTTTACTTTTGATATTCCTTTTGCCCTTTGCTTTTCATAGATATATGCCCTCATCATATTTTCGGGAATTGCTGTAGTGACCTCTAACGCGTTTTCATTATTTGATGATATGAAGTCGAAATTATCTGTATCCTTTGGATTATTATATTCTTCATATCTCTTATCAAATGATAGTGCTATCGTGCTTAATGCAAATGGTTCCATAATTTCTTTTGAATAATACTTAACAAAACTCATCTTATTACCTCCTATGGTTTTGTATATTAATTATACCATAATTGTTGTACCATTTTCACACCAACCCCACGAACTTGTAATATATTTCAACTGTCTGGTGTTTTTGACCGTCGATGATTTCCTTTTCGTGGATGACGATTTTTTCTATCAGCTCGTTGAGAATCCGGGCGTTGAGTTCGGTGATGTCGGTGTATTCTTCTATCAGCTTTGTGAATAACTTTGCGTTCTGCTCGGCAGAGGTTACGGCGTTAATCTCGGCGAGCAGTTTTTCTTTTTCAGCCTTGAGCCCAGCGTATTCGTTTTCGTATTTGCCGTTCATATCTAGGTAGCGTTCCTCGGTAATCTTTTCAAGCACTCTGTCCTCATAGAGCTTGCCGATTATCTTGTCGAGCTGTTCCAAGCGCTTGTCGATTTTCTTTAAGCGACTCTTTGCCGCCTTGATTTCCTGCTCGGTTTTCTCATCCATTTTGTATTGCAGAAGGCGGGCATATACATCTCTGTTCTCATATGCTTCACTTGCCTGACGGCGAATGTCTTCAAGCACAATGTTGTAAAGTGTCTGATAGCCGATAGTGTGTGATGTGCAACGCTGTTTGCCATAGTTCTTATACACCCAGCAGGAGAAGCCGGTGAACTGTTCCCGCTTGCTGTTGTATGAAGCATTAAGCGCCGAGCCGCAGTCAGCGCATTTAACCAACCCTGCGAACATCTGAACTTCGCCTCGCTTGTTTTCTCTGCGGCGTTTCTGCATTATACTGTGCGCAAGATCCCAACTGCGCTTGTCTATAATCGCTTCATGAGTGTTCTCAACTACTATCCAGTCCTTTTCATCGGTGGCTACCTTTTTCTTTTTCGTTCTGCCTACAGTTCTTGTTCTGCCGAAGGTTATCTGCCCGAGATATACGGGGTTGTTAAGTATCGAGCGGATTGATGTTGCGTGCCAGTCAAAGTCCTGCCGCCAGTAGTCGCTCTTGAAGTAGTCGGGATTGTTTCTGTTGAAGTATGCCTGGGGATTAAGTATCTCACGCTCACGAAGTATCTTTGCCATTCTCACATATCCAATGCCGTCACAGAACATTCTGAATATCTCTTTTACCACAGCGGCGGCTTCGGGATCAATTACAAGGTGGTGTCTGTCGTTCGGGTCCTTTATATATCCGTAAGGAGCGTGGCTGCCGATGTATTTGCCTTCCTTAGCAAGTGCCTGAAACGCAAGCTTTGTTTTGCGTGAACATTCCTTTGCATAGTGGCTGTTTATAACATTGGTTATGGGCATGAGTATCCCGTCTGTGCCTTTTAGCGTGTCAATGTTTTCACCTATGGCAATAAAGCGTATGTTCCAGTCCTCAAAATCGTTTTCGATATACATACCCATCTGCGCATATTCTCTGCCGAAACGGGAGAGGTCTTTGACGATTACAAGATTTGCCTTGTGGCTTTCAAGGTCCTTGAGCATTCGTTTGAAATCCGGGCGCTCGAAGTTAGTACCGCTGAATCCGTCATCGGCATATATGTCATATATCGCAATACCGTTTTCCTTACAGTACTGAGTGAGCAATGCTTTCTGTGTCTGAATGCTTCCGCTCTCACCGAGATAAGCGTCATCCGAGGACAGTCTGCAATACAGAGCCGCACGGTATTCGTTCTCTTTTGTAATCATGAAATCACATCCTTTCAGCCACAAACAATATCATCAAGCGTTGTCATTATCCATATCCAAAGCCGACGGATTTTCATCCGACTTTTTGTCTGAAACCAACGAATCAAGCTTGTCTTCCATAAGGTGTTTGAGCAGATACTCAATCTGCTCGCCTTTTCTGAAGTGACTGATAACGCAATATGTTACTCCGTTTTCAATATGGGTATTCATTTTAATCCCTCTCTCGTCAAGAGGGATTCTGCCTGTTCCGAGATAGATTTCTTTAAGATCCATGGTTATCTCCTTTATGTTAAAGTGGGCTCGGGCTTCTGCCCGTTCTTTTGGCTTGCCGAAACAAGACGCCTTCAGGCGATGCTTGGACTCCTCATGGGGAGTTATTATGCCAAAAAAGCGAAATGACGTTAATGCTGGTAAAAATGCGGTGCTAAAAACCCTTTGTTTTCTAAGGCGAACTCGATTTGTGACGTCAAAATTGACGTTAATTTGCAAAGTATGATGGTAAAATAAAAGTCCGCACAGCGTTGCTGCTGCGGTGTTTATCGGCTGCCGGCTTGCAAAAAGACGGCAGGCTTTAACCTGCTTGAAAATATGCACCGAAAAACTGCCCTGAACGGAGAGAAAAGCAGATAGTTTCGTAAATGAAAAAACATATCTGCCAAGCACTCCGAATCAGCACCTGACGCTCTCAAAAATGCCACAGAATCGATTTTAATTGCTTCCGCGGTTAGTTTTGCTGACTGTTACCTGCTCGCTCAAATATCGCCGAAAAATCCGACGACAATTTCCGGAAGGGTTTATATATTGTTTGTGTATGGTTTTTTAGGTAGGGGGTGGCTCATTTTTTAACATACCGGGAACGGAAAAAATCATCCCCGATTTAGAACAAATGTTCTGTTCAGGGATGATTATATCATGTCCTTTTTCGGTTGTAAAGAGGGGTAAGCAAGCATTGTACTTTTTATGGGACAATGAAAGCCTCCGAGGTTATCGGAGGCTGATTTCACAGTTTTCATTCTATTGGTACCCAGATTTCGTAATACCTTTTTTCTCTACGTTCTTTTCTGTCTGTGCACAGATGAAAAATTTCAATTTCCAAATCCGACTTTGCAGAGTATCCGGAAGACGGAAGCCATGATTTGTAAATCAGTTCATGAAGCTTCGGCAATTCGTCTCCGGCATAGCCGCCCTTTTCAGTAGTGAACACAGCATATTTTCCGGTTGGAATAGTTATCTTTTCTAACCCTGAATATTGTGTGTCATTATCTGTCCGAGCAATAGTGTAATTGCCGTTGTTCCAAACACCGTACCATAAGCCGTCAAAACCTTCACAGATTCTTTTCGGAACATTATCATAGTTTTCATCCCACATTATCCGTTCTTTTTCAAAACGGTTATCGGATGTCTCTCCGAAATACTCTGTTACACCGTAGATGTCAAACGCTTCGACATCAATAATTTTCATTTGCATTTTCTCCGCTCCTTTGATAACAATTTGAAAGGACAAAGGAGGATAGATGTTCACTTGAGAATTATTATCTCTCGCTTGCGTTGGAGTTATGTTATGCTGCGATATGAAAGCACGGCTGAATGCATCTGCACTATTCCAACCGTATTTTACGGCAACATCAATAACCTTCGCACCTTTTCTTAAATCATTTACTGCAAGAGATAACCGCCTTTTGTGAATGTAATCATTGACGGTCATATTTGTCAGCGAGCGAAACAGTTTAATAAACCCTTGCTTGCTTTCGGCGGCAAACATTGCGGCTTGACTGATATCAATCTCATCTGCTAAATGATTTTCGATGTAAGATACGGCATTGTTCAAGTTGTTTAGAATATCCATTTCCTTCACCTCACACCGTCATTTTAGCAGATTGATTTTTAATGCATCCGACTTTATTGACTCAGGATTTTCAGTTTATAAAAAAATTTTTATTTCTTCAAGCGTTTTAATAATATAGTCAGGTGAAACGGAATCAAGTTTATATTCGGCGAAGCCCTGCTTAACCCAAATGGTTTTCATTCCAAGTTCCTTTGCAGGGATAATATCATTATCCAATCTGTCGCCGACCATAACGGCATTTTCAGGCAAACAGTTAGCGCGCTCAAGTGCTATCTGAAAGATTCTAGGATTAGGTTTTTCTACACCTTCCTCAGCGGAAGCAATCACCAAATCAAAGTATTTGCCGATACCCCAATCAGCTAATCTCTGTTCACTGCCAGCAGATTGATTTGCGATAATGCCAAGCTTGTACTTTTTTGAAAGTTCAGCTAGAACACTTTCGGTAAACGGGTAAGGCTTTTCCAATTCCTTATACCATTTTGTTTTCTGTAAACCGAAGTATTTTACTGCTTCTTTATATGGGTTATCAGAGGTAGCCGCAAACTCAATTACCTTGTCTTTGAATTTCTGATAACATATATCCGTGTTGTCCGTTGTTTCTTTGAATCGGATTTCATAGCACTCGCTTTCATCAATAAGCGTTGAGCCGATATCAAAGAATATGTATTCTATGTTATACATTTAATGCTTCCTTACCTCAAATATAATTCATTATAATACTTTGCTAAGAAAATATTTACTCAATCTTGAATCTCTGTTGTTTCGTACAAAGTCAATCTGGTATCCAAGCTTTTTATAAAACTCCGGTGCCTGAAAACCAAAAGTTGTTAGTGTGATAATTTCATATTCTTTTCCTTTGTAAGTGTCCTCGACTATTTTTACCAGCTTACTTCCTAAGCCACACTTTCTGTAGCTTTCATCAACGATTAAATCTCCGATATGTACTTCATTATAATATGCTCGACCTGTTATTGCTCCGATTATTCTGTCTTCGGTTTCAGCGACAAAACAGAATTCATCATAGTTGAGCGTTAATTTGTTCTGCGAACAGTATTTTGAGAAACCTTCATTAATAAAACCGCCTATTTCTTCGTTTTTTTCAGTGACTCTTTTTATTACAAACTCAGCCATTGTATTCTACTTTAACATATTCCTCCAAAGCCGCAACATCTCTTGCTTTGAGATACTGCTGCTGATAGGTTTTTGGTTGAATATCATTTATCAGCTTTATCATTTCAGACAGAGTATGCCATTGCAACTCTGTACCGCTGCTTATTTCCTCATTGGTGAAATGAGGCACACTTACGCTGTCGGCTTCAACAACATAATAATACGATATTTGCGTATAGTCAGCTTGTTCACGGTTTTCTTTTACAATACCGAGTTCGGAAATCTTACCGCAGGTGCATCCCGTTTCTTCAAGTATTTCTCTTTTAAGTGCAGTTATAATGTCCTCGCCGTCATCAACTCCGCCGCCGGGGAGAGAATACTTGTGAAATTTTTCGGAATGTATTACGGCATACAAATCACCGTTTTTTACAATTGCTCTTGCAGTATATCTCGGCTTGGAAGAGGATAATCCGTCTGTGCCGAGTATTTCTTTATCTGTTATTTCGGCTATAAGTTTCATTTCTTAACCTCTATCTCAATTCCAACTACGCCATATCTTTCAATCTGCTCTTTGGAATAGTATTCGAGCATATCGTCAGGCGAAGCGGTTGCAATTTCGTCGGCGGTGTAGCCGCATTTGTCGAGAGGCAACGCCGCATATAGTTCTTCAAAATTGTGGAAAGTATGAAGCGCCTTAACGATTGCAGTCAACTTGTCTGTTTTTGATTTAAAACAAATGCTGTCTCCGACTTTTATCTTACGCCGCTTTTCGTCATAAAGGCGAAGCTCTATCGTCTTTGCTCCGCTTCTAATCATTTCAAACGGTATTTCGTTTAATTTCATATTGTGAATCATATTGCACCGCCTGATTTGTCATTTCCTCTCATCTGTAACGATATGTTCAATTCCGCAATGCTCGTTTTGCAGATACTCCTTCATAAACGAAGGATACGCCTTGTATTTATCAAGGTCCTCAATTGGAATCCAATGCATCGTTTCTCTGACGCCCTGCGTAAAGCTGTTGCTGTTAAGTTCTTTTGTGCCTCTCGGTTTCATCATAAAGTAAAAAGCTATTTCATGACAGTCTCTGTTTTTCAATGTACCCGCTTTTTCGTAAAAGAAATTCTCGTGAATTACGGCAAGATGATCTATTTCATAATCAACGCCGGTTTCTTCAAAGACTTCTCTTTTCACAGCATCTTCTGCTGTTTCTCCCATATAAACTGCACCGCCGATTGAATAGAAATAAGTATCTGTTTCATTCCCTGCAAAAAGCACACAGTTATCTTCAACAATTATTGCTGCAGCTCTGTATCTGAACCATTTCTTTCCTTTATTAAAACCGCAATCATGTTCCATGATGTTTCCTCCGCAAATCAAGATTTGTCGATGTCATTATACCACACTTTTTCGCTTTTATGGTTGAATTCTTTTTGATAACATCCATTCAAGCCACGGCTCTTGTTTTAAAAACCTTCTCATCATTCTGTGACCGTATTTATCCCAACGGGTGTATTTAACATCAGCGTCTGCTTCTTTTAACTTTTGATAACAATAGTCATCGCTATCGATTTTCACGACCTTGTCATCGCTTGAATGAGCAAGCCAAATCGGTATATTAGCAATAGTTTGAAAATCAGCTTTTTCATAATCAAACAACAATCCCATTGTTTCAACAGCAGCGGTATATAAATCCGGATTATTAAACAACGATTTCCATGTACACATTGCACCGTATGAAATACCATAAACATATATTCTGGTTTCATCAATGCTGTACTTGGAGATGAGAGTTTTTACCAATTCGGCTATGTTTTCAGACAAAACACCAAGCATATAATTGTCATCAATATCATAGCGGTAATGCATTTGCTGAGGTATTAAGACATTACAACCACTTTTCACAACAGCCTTGCCGTTTGCGTCATTATAAAACTCAAACAGTGTTTTGAAATTATCATATCCAAGTGTTCCCGCCCCGCCATGAAATATCAAAAGCGGCTGATTACTGTTCTTGGCTTCATAAAAACGAAATGGAATGATAACATTTTCATTTTTGTTAACATAAATATATTTTTTAAAGCTCGTTACCGTTCTTCCAGAAGGCATAATGGTGTCAGTTGCAGTTTCAATGATTTGTTTTCTATATGTAGCCTCTTTTTCAAGTCGCTTGTTAAATCGTTTTATTCTTCTGCCGTTGTTATCCATTTTTTCACCACCAATTTTAGATACGCTCATTATACCACACAATCTCCCCGTTTAAAATATATTTTTGAAACCGTTGAGTAAGACTGCAAACGCTCCGTTGCGAACCGAAGGGGTTGGTTAAATACTCCTACACACAAAAAAGTCCCCGAAGCGTTGATGCTTCGGGGTTTTCAATGGAGCTGGTAATCGGACTCGAACCGATGACCTGCGCATTACGAAACAACGCTGGAAAGGTTAAAATAGCGATATATAACGGTTTTTAGCCGTTTTTATTATCCTTATTAGTACTCAATTATTCAACCAGCGCTCTCTTTTGCTACGGCTTTCCTTTCATAAATGGTCATTAAATGGTCGTTAAATAATGCATTTTTCACGAAGAAAATAATAAAAATTTCAGCACGTTTTTTGCCCTTGTACAAATTCTTAATACAGAACTATTAAAAGTCTGCCTAAACTTTATCTGGACTTTCGTGATGAAATGTGATATTGGTTGTTGTTGAGGTGATAACCATGACAACGCTTGAAAACTTGTATCACGGGAATATAAATCCGTGTGAATCTGAAAGGCTGAATAACAATCCTGAATATCAGAAACTGCTGACGCTCGCAGGAAAGGCACAGGAAAAGCTACAAGCCTCCCTGTCCGAAGAACAACGGCAGTTACTTGATAATTACATTATAAATTCAGACGAATTATCTATTGTAATTAACGAGGAGATATTCAAAGAAGGCTTTTTCCCTTGCGATGAAAATAATGATTGAAATACAACAAGAATAGTTTACGCCCTCGGCTTACCGAGGGCGTTTGTCTTCGCTACCCATATATAAAATCTTTATACAGAACTATAAAAAGCACTTTTTAAGAAGAATACAGAAACTATTTATTTCACAGAAAATATCCGCAAAAAGTCAATGAAGCGTTTTTGGGCGTTTTTGCAGATTTTTCAAATTTGAAAAGTAAGTGTTTGCAAGGGTTTCGGGACTCGGCTTTTTGCTAAACTCGTTTGTAGACGATAGAAATTGTTAAAACAACCATTACCCCGTCCGAAAAAAACTGAACGGATGAATTGGAAATATTACGGTTTAAGTATCTTTTACGATACCAAGTATAAGAAAAAATGGTACTTGTCAGGATTTTTGATAAATGGTAATATAAGTTTAAGAAATTAAACCGTAACGATAAATTGAACTGTGAGGTGCTACAATGGAGGTTGCATTATACGGCATTTGCCCGTACACGACAACACAGGTGTTAATTCAGGGAAAATGGTCAATGCTGATGCTTTATCATATTTCAAGGGGACCGATTCGTTTTAACGAATTGCAGCGTCACCTGCCGCATATGACAAACGCCACCCTTTCAACACAGCTGAAAAAATTTGAAAAAAGCGGTCTTGTTGAAAGAAAGTCATATAACGAAATGCCGCTTCGTGTGGAGTATTCGTTAACGGAAATGGGCAAAAAGTTCCTGCCCGTTTTGGAAAGCATTGAAAAATTCGGTTATGAATACATTGAATATATGAAGGAGAACGAGGAATGAACGCAGCAGAATGTCTGAACATTTTAAGGAATATCAAAGACTGCGCCTTTGCAACCGTTGACGAAAACGGTATGCCGCAGAACAGGATTATTGACGTAATGCTCGTTGAAAACGAAATGCTGTATTTTCTCACTGCGCGCGGCAAGCATTTTTACAGCCAGCTAATTAACGGCGGCGTTGCAGCCGTAACGGGACTGAACAGCGAATGGCAGACCGTGCGTTTAGTCGGCAAGGTTGAAAAGCTCGCAGATCAGAAATACTGGATAGACCGTTTCTTTGAACTGAATCCGTCAATGAACGTCGTTTACCCCGGCGAGAGCCGCTACATATTAGAGCCGTTTTGCATTAAGGACGGCGAGCTTGAATTTTTCGATTTGAGCAAAGAACCGATTTACCGTGAGAGCTATACGCTCGGAAACGGTACAGTAACAAACAAAGGCTTTTTTATCACAGACGGTTGTATCGGCTGCGGCTTATGTGAAAGCAACTGCCCGCAAAAGTGCATTGAGAGCGGTGAGCCGTTTATCATTCATCAGGAAAACTGCCTGCACTGCGGACTCTGCTTTGAAAACTGCCCCGTTCAGGCAATCGTTAAACGTGAGGAAATGTAATGAAAGCGATAGTTATTTATGAAGCGGGCGGACCCGAAAAGCTGATTTATACTGATGTGCCTACTCCTACATTAAAAGAAGGCTGGTCGCTCGTGAAAATTCAGGGCTTCGGTATTAATCACTCTGAAATATTCACAAGAAAAGGTCAGTCACCGAGCGTGAAATTCCCCCGTATTCTCGGTATTGAATGCGTGGGAGTGATTGAGGAAAGCGAGGTCTATCCGAAAGGACAGCAGGTCATATCCATTATGGGAGAAATGGGCAGAGCCTTTGACGGCGGTTATGCCGAGTACGCCCTGCTCCCTAATGAGCAGATATATATGGTAGAAACGGATTTACCGATTGAAACGCTTGCTGCCTTCCCTGAAACCTATTACACCGCCTACGGCTCTATGCTGAATCTGAAAATCAGCGAGGGCGACAGCATACTCGTCAGAGGTGCAACAAGCGGCGTGGGCATTGCGTTTATGACACTCGTTAAGGCGAAATATCCCGATATTATAGTTACGGGAACAAGCCGCAAGGAAGCAAAAATCCAGCGACTGCTTGACGAGGGATTTGACGCAGTCGTTATTGATATTCATAACGAATTACAGACAGAAGATAAGTACGACAAGGTACTTGACCTTATCGGTCCTGCTGCCCTGCGCAATACATTCTTGCATATGAATGAGGGCAGTATCGTATGCGTTACAGGACTGCTCGGCGGTATCTGGGCGCTTGACAGCTTCGACCCGCTTGAAGATTTACCCGAAAACGCCTATATTACCTCGTTCCATTCGGGTAACGTTACGAGCGAGAAAATGCAGAAGATTATTGACTTCATAAAAGAATACAAGGTGGAAATCAAGGCGGAAAAGGTTTTCAGACTTGAGGACGTGCCAAAGGCGCACGCCTATCTTGAAAGCGCCGACAGCTTCGGAAAGGTTGTGGTTATCAATGATTAGCGAAATTGCCGATTATTTCTCACGCCACGGCAAAGACTATCTGGCACTCCTCGGCGGTCATATCGGCATCAGCTTTATTTCGGTAGCCATTGCGATGGCGGTTGCCGTACCGATTGGTATTGCGGTGTACAGAAGCAAAATCGGCAGCACGATAGCTGAACGTTCTTTCGGCGTACTGCGTATTGTCCCCTCCCTTGCGGTGCTGATTATTCTCATCCCGATTATGGGAACGGGCGTTCTGCCGAGCGTAACGGCACTTACGATTCTTGCGATTCCGCCGATACTGATTAACACCGTGCAGGCATTTCAGACCCTGCCGAAAGCTATGCTGGAAGCGGCTGACGGAATGGGAATGAGCACGGCGCAGAAATTCTTTAAGGTGAAACTACCGCTTGCCTTTCCGCTGATGTTTGCAGGAATACGCACGGCGGTAATTGAGGTAATAGCGAGCGCAACGCTTGCCTCCTATATCGGCGCAGGCGGACTTGGCGATTTAATCTTCACGGGACTTTCGCTACTACGTTACAGCTTGCTGATTATCGGTGGCGGCTCCGTTGCCATACTTTCATTATTGACAGGCTTTGTGCTTGACTCAATATATAAACAAATAACGAAATATCAAAGAACTTAAGGAGAGAAATTATGAAAAAAATATTTGCGGTTTTATTATCACTTACACTCATTCTTGCAGTATTTGCAGGCTGTTCGGCAAAGGGCGGCAGCACGGCAAAGGTTAGAGTAGCATCAAAAGACTTTACTGAAAACGAAATTGTTGCAGAGGTTTATGCTCTTGCTCTTGAAGATGCAGGCATTAAGGTTGAAAGAATTATGGACGTAGGCTCAAGCGTTATCCACACCTCGCTCACAAGCAACGAAATTGACCTCTATCCTGAATACACCGGAACGGGCTTAATCTCCATTCTGAATATGGACCCGATTACCGACCCCGAAGAAGTATATAACACGGTTAAAGATGAATACGAAAAGCAGTTCAAGGTAACGTGGCTTGACTACTCTGCCGCTAACGACGGTCAGGGACTTGTTATCCGTACTGAAACGGCAGAAAAATACGGCATAAAGACAATCTCCGATATGCAGAAGTATGCAACGGAACTTCGCTTTGCTTCGCAGGGTGAATTTGACGAAAGAGCGGACGGTATTCCCGCCCTTGAAGCCACCTACGGCGAGCTGAAATGGAAATCAAGCAAGGTATATGATAACTCGCTGAAATACGAGGTGCTTGCCAACAATGAAGCAGACGTCAGCCCTGCTTATACAACCGAAGGCAGACTGACCGAAGAGCAGTTCACTCTCCTTGAAGATGACAAGCAGGTATGGCCCCCGTATAACCTTGCGCCCGTTGTCCGTGATGAGGTTTTGGAAGCGCATCCCGAAATCGCTGATGTACTGAATAAGGTCAGCGCCGCTTTTACAACGGAAAACATTACCGCCCTCAACGCCAAGGTTGATATTGACGGCGAGGAATACACCGACGTTGCAAGAGAATTTTACGAATCCATAAAATAGGAAAATATTATGATTGCTGTTGAATTAAAAAATGTAAATAAGCAGTTTAAGGGACAGACAACTCCTGCGCTTGATAACGTCAGCGTGCAGATTGAGGAGGGCGAGTTCGTAACTGTTCTCGGCTCCTCGGGCTGCGGCAAAACAACGCTGATTAAAATGCTCAACCGTCTTTATGAGGCGGATAGCGGCGAAATCTTTCTTTTCGGTAAGAACATAAAGGAACAAAACCCCGTTGAACTTCGCAGAAAAATCGGCTACGTTATTCAGCAAATCGGACTGTTTCCGCATATGACGGTAAAGGCAAATATTGCCACTATTCCAAAAATTCTGAAATGGGACAAAAAGCGTATAGACAAGGAAACCGACAGAATGCTGCGCCTTGTTCAACTTGAGCCTGACGAATTCCGTGACCGTTATCCCGCACAGCTTTCTGGCGGTCAGCAGCAGAGAATCGGACTTGCAAGAGCGCTTATCTGCGACCCGAGAATTATGCTTCTTGACGAGCCGTTCGGTGCGATTGACGCCATCAACCGTGAAATTCTGCAAAATGAGTTGAAAGCCATTCATCAGAAATCGGGCAGGACGTATCTGTTCGTTACCCACGATATCCGTGAGGCGCTGAAACTCGGCACAAAGGTTATCATCATGAACGAGGGCAAAATCCTTCAGTACGATACACCCGAAAACATCATAAATAATCCTGCAAATGAGTTTGTTGAGAACCTTATTCGTACAGCCGAACTGAAAGGCGGTGCGTGATTTGATAGATTACTTCGCAAAGCATTCCGATATGCTGATGTCTGCCTTTTTAGAGCATTTGCAGATTGTATTTATTACGCTGATAATATCTATTGTTTTAGCGGCGGTCATTTCCTATCTGCTCTTGAAATCAAAAAAGGCAACAAATATCACGGTTAATATTTTCAGCCAGATATATTCCATTCCTTCGCTTGCACTCTTTGCGTTGCTGATACCGCTTCTCGGCCTCGGCAACAAAACGGCAATTCCCGTGCTGGTGCTTTACAATCAATACCTTCTCATACGAAATATTATGACGGGTATGCAGCAGGTAGATAGAAGCCTACTTGAAGCCGGAACAGGAATGGGAATGAACAAGTGGCAACTCGTTACAAAAGTGCAGGTGCCGCTGGCAATGCCCTCCATTATTGCGGGTATCCGCCTTGCGATTATCTCCACAACGGGTATCGCAACGATTGCGGCAACGATTAACGCAGGCGGTCTCGGTAAAATTCTGCTGTCAGGACTGCGAACTATGAACACCTACAAGATTGCCTGGGGAACGATTCTTTCCGTTATTATTGCTCTTGTAGCAGATATGGTATTAAAGCTGCTGGAAAAGAAAACAAAAGCCACTAAGCTGAATGAAATATAACTATTCAAAACGGTGATAAAATGCATTTCAAATACTGTCCGGAATGCGGACGAAAGCTTACAGATAAACAGGCTGGTGATGACGGATTAATTCCGTTTTGTGAAGTCTGTGAACAATACTATTTTGATATTTTTCCAAGTTGCGTTATAGTGCTGACCTATAACGAATTTGACGAGATTGCACTATGCAGACAGTCATATCTTTCCGATACATATTTCAATATCACATCAGGATTTATGGAGGTCGGTGAAACGGCAGAAGAAGCTGCGGTGCGTGAAGTCAAAGAGGAACTCGGTATTGACGTTACTGAGCTCACATATGCAAAAACGCATTGGTTCAGCCCAAAAGGACTGCTGATGCACGGCTTTATAGCATTTGCAAAAAAGAAAGATTTTCGGTTATCTGCAGAGGTCGACGAAGCAAAATGGGTGCCTGCGCTTGAAGCACCGAAAATAATGTTTCCCGAAAGTCCAAGCAATGCAATTTATCCGATTTACCGACAGTTTCTTAAGATGAGAGGTCTATCTGAATAAAAAATGATACTAACGAAAGGCGGTGAGGCAGATGATCATTAATACCGGACAACGCACGGACATCCCCGCGTTTTATGCCGAATGGTTTGCCAACAGGCTTAAAGAGGGGTTCGTCTGCGTTCGCAATCCGTATTATCCGAATCAAGTCAGCCGTTACCGTCTTGACCCAAGTGTTGTTGATATAATCGGTTTCTGCACAAAAAATCCTGCGCCGATGTTCCCGTATATGGAACTGCTGAAGGATTATGGTCAGTACTGGTTTGTTACAATTACGCCCTACGGCAAGGATATAGAACCTAACGTTCCCGACAAGCACAAGCTTTTAGAGAATTTCAAAAGGCTTTCAGATATAGTCGGCGTTAATTCTGTCGGTTGGAGATATGACCCGATATTCATTACTGACAAATACACTTTGGATTATCATCTTCGTGCATTTGACAAAATGGCAACGGCACTTGAAGGTTATACCAAAACTGTTGTTATCAGTTTTATTGACCTCTATCCGAAGGTAAAGCGGAATTTTCCCGAAGCCAAGGAGGTTACAGCGGAAGAACGCCTTGCTCTCGGAAAGGAATTTATAAGAATCGCTACCGCTCACGGTATGACCGTAAAGCCGTGCGCCGAGGGTGATGAGCTCTCTGAATTCGGTGCAGACTGCAGCGGTTGTATGAAAATCAGCGATTATGAAAAAGCAATCGGCAAACGGCTGAATGCGCCCAAAAAGAAAGGCGCAAGGGCTGAATGTGCCTGCTATCTCGCTTGCGATATCGGCGCGTATAACACCTGTAAGCATCTTTGCAGGTATTGCTATGCAAACGCAGAGCCGTCAAAGGTTTTGGAGAAAAGCAGTATGCACGACTCGAACTCTCCGTTTTTAATCGGTAATTACAGTGACGGCGACATTATTCACGATGTGCCGCAAAAATCGTGGATAGACGAACAGACAACATTTAACGAGGCAAGGAGTGAATAAACATTCCTTGTTTTTTTGCTATCAAAACACAAAACCTTTTCACAGAAATATCTAAAAGGAATTAGAAATCACAAAAAAAGGTCTTGACAAAGTTTTTGGGATATGATATATTGTATTTGCTATCCGATACATTATGTATCTGTTATATTTTTGGAGATGTTTTTATGAGAAGTAAAGACCAGGGTCTGATGCAAAGGATAAAGGATTTTTGCGAGGAATATTACCTTGAACATAATCAGTCGCCGTCCTGTATTTGCATTGGCAAGGAATTCGGTATTACTCGGAATACCGCTTACCGCTATCTCGTTGAGATGCGTGAAAAAGGTATGATTGATTATGAAAACGGAAGTATTCATACCGATAAAACGAATAAGGTAAACGCTGAGTTCTCTAACGCCGCACTTGTCGGCAGTATCCCCTGTGGTTCTCCCGAAGAAGAGTTCGAGGAGATAGAAGAAATCGTTCAGTTGCCTGTTTCCGTTTTCGGTAAAGGCGAATTTTATCTTCTCCGTGCAAGCGGCGAATCAATGATAGACGTTGGTATTTTCGACGGCGATTTGCTAGTAATAAGAAAACAGTCGAAAGCCGTTGACGGCGATATTGTTGTAGCCCTCACTCCGGATAATACGAATACACTTAAAACAATCTATTTTGATAAAGAAAAAGGTGAAGTTATACTTCATCCCGAGAATAAAAATATGGAGGATATGCGCTATCCCTACTGCACGGTACAAGGCGTGCTCAAAAGCGTAATTAAAGACGTGGAGGATATTAAAAAACGAAGAATATGAATAACACAAAAAATTATCTTCCGAGAATAAAATGTCCTGCTTGCGGCAGCACTTTGTTACTCTGCGGAAACAAGGAACTTAAAAATGCAACAACCGCTGTTGTGATTACTGATAAGTCTGAAATCACCGGCGATTTAATCATCCGTTGCAAGTGCTGTAAGAGCGACGTAATGCTTCATACAGACACCAAAAAATACGAAAATTCAATAATCAAATTGCCGATTCAGGGTAACGCTTCGGCGTAGTAAAATAGCATCCGCACATCTGTGAACATGTGAGTAACGGGTAGGTATTGTGTCAGACTAACTGACATTTATACCTGCCCGTTTTCTGTTTAATAATGAAAGGAATATAAATATGGATCACTCATTTAAGAAACCCGAATACGAATACAAGCGCGGAGATTTTTTCATTCTCCCTCTCGATATTTTTGACAGAGATTTGTCTCCTAATGCATTTGCCGTCTATGGCGCGCTTGCATATTTTTGTGATAACAAAGGTCAGTGCTATCCTTCGCGCACGACTATCAGTAATCGCTGCGGCGGGATGTCGCTCCCCGTTGTTGACAAAGCGCTGAAGGAATTAGAGGACAAACTGATGATTGATATTGAGCATCAGTTCAAAGACGGTAAGCAGACTACAAATCTCTATACGCTCTATGACCTTACGGATAAAAAAGATGCGTTAAGACACCTTGTAAAGTTCACTCATAACGAAAACGGAGAGCCTCTGGACTACTTTGAATACTACTGGCCCCAATAATTTGAAGAAATTATGGGAAACAGGATTAAGTGCGGCGTCACCGCACGGAATACTGCAGACGGCAGAGCCGACTGCTTTCAAGGGTTTTCGGTGTTACACAAGTGGCGTCACTATTTTTATAGGAGTTTTGAATGAGCAAAGAAAGGCATGTATATTATCAGGAGCCTGAACAGGCAAGAAAAATGGAAGTAGCAATGAAACTTTCGAACTGCATTTCGGAAAGCGACTTTGTTCGTACCGCTATTGATTTCTATATCGGCTATCTGTATCAGCAGGAAAGCCTTGATTATCTATCGCCCGTTATCAATCGAAGCATTAAAAATGTCATCGGCGGCGTTGAGAAAAACATCTGCGATATGCTGTTCAAGCTCGCAGTTGATACGGGAATGACAACGCAGATGGCTGTTGACTTATATGATTTTCCCGAGGGATATTATGACGATTTGCGGCAGAAGATTTCACAGCAGGTTGCAGAAACAAATGGCACAATTGATTTTGAAAAACAAAAATCTTTGTATGAATAATTATGGCTAAGATTGTTGTAAGAACACAGTACTATAAAGGCAACCGTACAAAAGGCACGGGCAAGCTGTTGAAATATATGGCGACGCGCGAAGGTGTTGAAAAGCTGGATACCAACGCAGAGCATAAGCCGAGTACGAAGCAGCAGGATGATTTAATATACCGTGCATTCCGTCAATACCCCGATATCTGTATGTACCCCGAATTCGATTCATACGTAAAGAATATGACGAAGGCTAATGCGTCTGAATTACTCTTTGCAATCGCGGAACGCAACGCCGATACCGTTGCCGATTTGAAAACGCTTATGCATTACGTTGCAGAGCGTCCCGGCGTTGAAAAGCTCGGCTCACACGGTTTGTTTTCCGATACGGATGACGATATTGATTTGGAAAAAGCGGCGGAGAAAGTTGCTTCCGTCAACGGAATTGTATTCTCTGATGTAATTAGTTTACGCAGAGAA
>JAFRUO010000021.1 GCA_017438845.1 Clostridia bacterium
TTGTATATTAAGCCTCCCTTGTGTAAAGCGAGGTAGCATTGCAAAGCAATGACGGAAGGATTGTATATTAAGCCTCCCTTGTGTAAAGGGAGGAGGCATTGCAAAGCAATGACGGAGGGATTGTTTATTAAGCCTCCCTTGTGTAAAGGGAGGTGGCATTGCGAAGCAATGACGGAGGGAGTGTATTTTAGCCTCCCTTGTGTAAAGGGAGGTGGCATTGCGAAGCAATGACGGAGGGATTGTATTATAGCCTCCCTTGTGTAAAGGGAGGTGGCATTGCGAAGCAATGTCGGAGGAATTGTATAATAAGAGCCTCCCTTGTGTAAAGGGAGGTGGCATTGCGAAGCAATGACGGAGGGATTGTATTATAGCCTCCCTTGTGTAAAGGGAGGTGGCATTGCAAAGCAATGACGGAGGGATTGTAAAACTCACTTTGAGCATATCGTCTTTAATCACTAATAGCTTGTCGGATTTCCCTTTCAAGATATTCGCAAACCCCATCAAAATTATTATTAATTTCGTTGTTCGGTATACGGATTATACGAATCCCGAATTTCTTTAAATAATCGTCACGTCTTTTGTCATACCGTTTTCCTTCATCTTCAAAATGCTGCCACCCGTCAAGCTCTATCACAAGCTTTGCCGAAGCCGAATAAAAGTCGACAATATATCGACCGAGCACCTTTTGACGTGAAAACCGTGCCGGGCAGTGTCTTAAATAATCATACCAAAGATGCCGCTCTTCTGCAGTCATATCCCCGCGAAGCTTTTTTGCGTTCGGGACAAGAGACTTATTGTGTTTTCTGTCCGTTTTTAATCACTCCTGTATAATACAGTTATAACAGCTCCCTTTACTCAAGGGAGCCTTGCTTACAATCCCTCAGTCAGCCTGCGGCTGACAGCTCCATTTACGCAAGGAAGCCTTGTTGTCAATCCCTCAGTCAGCCTGCGGCTGACAGCTCCCTTTACACAAGGGAGCCTCTTTGTCAATCCCTCAGTCAGCCTGCGGCTGACAGCTCCATTTACGCAAGGGAGCCTTGCTTACAATCCCTCAGTCAGCCTGCGGCTGACAGCTCCCTTTACACAAGGGAGCCTTGTTGTCAAGGGAGCCTTGTTCATTTCTTTCCCGTCACGCAGAACCACGCTTCGCCGTGCTTTCGGAAAATTTTCGTGTTTTTAAAGCCTGCCTGCTGCATTAAGGCGCTTATCTCCTCCGCCTTGTAAAAGCGCATTTTTTCAATAATTTCAAGCGTTTTGGCGGCATTCGGAGAGTTTCCCTCCGTTTCCTGAATAACGGCGAACACGCCGTCCTGCGCGGTGACGCGGTACACCTCACGAAACGCCTTTTCAATATCCTGCCAGAAATATACCGTTTCAAAGGCGGTCAGCTTGTCAAAGCTGTCGTTTTCAAACGGAAGGCTGAGCACGTCAGCCCTTTTAACGGAGCATTTGCCGCTTTTGATAAGCCGTCGGTTATGGCGTTGCGACTGCCTTACGCTGACCTCGGAGTAGTCGATTCCGCTGACGCTTCCGTCGGGGCAGCGTGCCGCCAGCCTTTTAAGGTTTGCTCCGCCTCCGCAGCCGAGGTCAAGGCAGTTATCCTTTTTCGAAAAGTCAAGGCACCCAAGCCCGAATTCGGCTAAGCGTGAGTGCGTGCCTATGTTCATTCTGTTGATAAGAAGCGTGCCGAGAAATCCCTCGGGCTTTCCGGCGTTTCTTTTATACCTTGCTTTAAAGCTCATAAATCCTCCGAAAAAGCGGTCGGGAAGCCCGACCGCAAATTTGTTTTATAATTTTGCCGACTGAGTGCCGCCCCTCGGCTTCTTTGCCGTTGCCTTAACGTCACGGTGTCTGTGCTTGACATTGTCCCTGGGCTTAATTTCGCTCATGCTGACCTTTTCGTCAAGGCGGTCGAAATACTGCTTGTACCTTACATTGAGCCGATAGCTCTTTTTACAGTTGTCGCACCTGTACTCAGAGCGGAAGCCCTGATTGACAAAGCGCCATTTTTTCGTCTGCCTTGCGGGCTTTGCACAGCTCGGACAGATACAGCTGTATTTGGAAAGCTCCACCTTCGGGTCGGAAATGTCCTTAATGACGAAGGGCTTGAAGGTAAGAAAGCGCCGAAAATCGGTGTCGCAGGGGTGAATAAACTTTGAAAGCTTTTCCCTGTCGTAAAGCTTTTTGAGGCATTCAACGGTCATCAGCGAGTCGTCAAGCGCCCTGTGGTGCGAAAAAAGCTCGGGGTCGATGCCGAGGCTCTCGCAGGCGGCGGCAAGACCTATCTGCTGTGAATTTTCGGTTTTAAGAAAGCTCTGGCAGTATTTCTGAGCGTCCGCATAAAAGTTAATAAACGGAAGCTCTGTGTTGCCGAAAAAGTACTCGTTGTTTTTAACAAGCACCCTGATGTCGCCGTCGCCCCAGGTAAGAAAAGTGTTTTTCTCCCCGCCAAGCCAGTCGGAAAACTCGGCAACCGCCTTTTCGTAAGGAACGCCGGAGGAAACATCCTCGTTGGTAATGTGCGTCAGGGTTTTCGTCCTTCCCCTGAGCTTTTTGCCGATTTGCGGTTTTACGATTATGGAAACAGTATCAACGGCAGTAAAGCTCTCGTCAAGCTTAACTGCTCCGATTTCAATAACCTCGTTAAAGAAGCTGTTGTATTTTTTGCAATATGCGGTGTTCCACTCAAGGTCCATTACGATATACTGCAAGACTGTTCCTCCAAGCTTTTAAAATACTTTAATAATATATCACAACCGACGCACAAAAACAATAGAAATAACCATATTTGACAATTTATTTTATATTTATATAATAAAGATATAACGCTTGGAGGTGACGGCATGAAGGATGTGCTTTGGTACAATTCCCCTGCAAAATATTGGACTGACGCCCTGCCGCTCGGCAACGGAACGCTCGGCGCGATGCTTTTCTTCGACATAAGCGAGGACAGAATCGCCTTAAACCACGACAGACTGTGGACGGGTCATCCCGTAAATATAACGAATGACAAGGCTAAAAAGGCTTACGGCAAGGCTTGCTCGCTGACCGCAGAGGGCAGGCTTTACGACGCTCAAAAGGAGCTTGAGAAGCACTTTTCCACCTGCTGGAGTCAGGCTTACCTTCCCCTCGGTGATATTATAATCCGCTATGAGGATAAAGGCTTACTTAAAAAATACAAACGGGAGTTGAAGCTCTCAAGAAGCATGGCAACGGCTCAGTACAACCTGCATTCAAACGATTACAGCCTTGAGGCGTTTGTTTCGTTCCCCGACAATGCGCTCGTTTACAGAATTAAAACCGTAAAGCCGATTAACTTTACAGTCAGCCTTGACTGCAAGCTTCAGTCGGTCACGGACATTTCGGAAAATATGATAATAACAGACGGCTTATGCCCGTCCGATTCCGATTCGTTTTCATCAAAGTACCCCTGCCATTCGCTTGTTTATTCAAAGGATGAAGCCGAGCAGGGCGTCAGCTTCACGGCGGCTTTAAAAATTAACACCGACGGCGTCTGCTCCTCGGACGGCGAAGATTTAAGCGTTACGGGCAGTACGCTGACCACGCTTTATTTTACTGCCGAAACCAATTTTGAAAACCCGTTTACCCCTCCCTGCCAAAGCGCAAAAGAGCCGCATTCAATTGTGCTTGAGCGTATCGGCAGGCTTTCAAAGGAGGAGTACAATGACCTTAAAACCGCACACTTAAAGGACTACAAGGAGCTTTACGACAGGGTTGAATTAGACCTTTGCGGCAAAAACAAAAACTCCGACCTTCCGACCGACAAACGCTTAAAGAAATATCAGGACGACCCGACGGACCTTGAATTATACGAGCTTTTCTACAACTTTGCAAGGTATCTGCTTATCAGCTGTTCAAGGGAGGGAAGCGCCGCAGCAAACCTGCAGGGTATCTGGAGCGAAAATCTGAAGGCTCCGTGGAATTCAAACTACACCGTAAACATCAACACCGAAATGAATTACTGGCACGCCCTGCCCTGCGGACTTGACAGAATGTGCTTTCCGCTGTTTGACTTAATTCACACGCTGAGCATAACGGGCGAAAAAACCGCCGCCGACTTTTACGGCGCAAGGGGCTTTGTCTGCCACCACAACAGCGATTTATGGGGCTTTACGTTACCCACAAGCGGCAGTGCCTCTTGGTCCTATTTCAACGCCGCCTCGGGCTGGCTGTGCCACCACCTGTACGAATACTACGAATACTCCCTTGACAAGGCGTTTCTTGCGAACACCGCGCTTCCGATAATGAAAAAGGCGGCTGAATTTTACCTTGACATCTTAAAGGAAAACGGCGACGGCACGCTGAGCGTTTCGCCGTCAACCTCGCCCGAAAACCTCTACACCGACGGCAGGCATTCCGTGTCGCTTGCAAAGAGCACGACAATTACCGACACGGTTGTTTTAAACCTTTTTAATGAAATATTAAGCGCCTGCGACGAGCTTGGCATCTGCGACGAGTTTTACGTCACCGTCCGCAACGCCGCCGAAAAAATCAAGCCGTTTAAGGTAGGCTCTTACGGTCAACTGCTTGAGTGGGACGACGAATACGAGGAGTGCGATATTCACCACCGCCACGTTTCGCACCTTATCGGGCTTCATCCGTTTAATTTGATTACACCCGAAAAAACTCCGGAGCTTGCAGAGGCGTGCAGGGCCACGCTTTTCCGCAGGGGCGACGACGGCACGGGCTGGTCGCTGGCGTGGAAAATCAATTTCTACGCAAGGCTCGGCGACGGAAATTCGGCGCTCCGACTGCTTAAAAGACAGCTTCGCCCCGTGCGCTCACGCAGGAAATCCGACTTCAATTACGGCGACGGCGGCGGAACCTATCCGAACCTTTTCGACGCACATCCGCCGTTCCAGATTGACGGCAATTTCGGCGCCGCAAGCGGCATAAACGAAATGCTTGTAAAAAGCGACAGCGAGTGTATTTACCTGCTCCCCGCCCTGCCCGACGAGTGGAAAAACGGCAGTGTCAAGGGCATGAGAGTCAAGGGAAATATGACAATCGACTTCGAGTGGAAGGACGGCAAGGTGGCTTCATATTCCCTCCGCGGCGGTCAGAAAAAGGTTGTGTTTGAGTAAAGTAGTGTTTGAGTAATATAGTAAGTTAACTTATTTAAGCAAAATTAAAGCCTCCCTGCAAAGGGAGGTTTTTTAAGGCTTCCCCTTGAGGTAACTCCCTTGTTAAGGGAGATGTCTGCGAAGCAGACAGAGGGTTTCCTGTTTTCGGAGAAAAAAGCTGTCACCGTAGGTGACTGATGAGGTGTTATAACCGTCTTAATATATCCTCACAAACACCGTCAAAATTATTCTTAATATCCTCGTTTGAATATCTTAAAACCGAAATGCCGAGAGCCGCAAAATACTCATCACGTTTTTTATCCGACTTTTTACCTTTATCTTCGTAATGCTGCGAACCGTCAAGCTCTATAATCAACTTTGACGAAGCGCAATAAAAATCCGCAATATAATGCCCGATAACCTTTTGACGGTTAAAGGTTACGGGTAAATCTTTCAGGAAGTCATACCACAGATGCCTTTCCTCTTTGGTCATTTCTTTTCGTAGTTTCTGAGCAAACGGCTTTAGCTTTGGATTGTTTGTTTTATTCACTTTTCCACCTCATCCGTTTCGTCACTGC
Source organism: Clostridia bacterium (assembly GCA_017438845.1). Taxonomy (GTDB): domain Bacteria; phylum Bacillota; class Clostridia; order Oscillospirales; family Acutalibacteraceae; genus Fimenecus. The sequence continues at coordinate 5,663 of JAFRUO010000021.1, forward strand.
GTTCCTCAACACCTTCTCCTCGAGGAGAAGGCTTTTTCGGCTTCCCCTTGAGGTAACTCCCTTGTTAAGGGAGATGTCTGCGAAGCAGACAGAGGGTTTCCTGTTTTCGGAGAAAAAAGCTGTCACCGTAGGTGACTGATGAGGTGTTATAAAGCTTTTTATCAGTGTATTTTTATTATCGCTTTTTTATCACGGTGCTTTGCACCTACACCTCATCCGTCGGCTTCGCCGCCACCTTCTCCTCGAGGAGAAGGCTTTTTTGCTTCCCCTCAAGGGGAAGCTTATTTTTGTCTTAAACCTTCTTGAGTTTCTCCAAATCCGTTTTGGCGTAGGCTTCGGAAAAATCATATCCCAAAGCGTTCCCTTCGGGGAACAAATCGTGCAGCGGAACAAGCACGAAATCACGTTCTTTAATAAACCTATGCGGTACGGTAAGCTCCTCTTCGTCCGACGTAAAGCCTTCGTACAAAAGCAGGTCGATGTCGATTATCCTCGGCCCGTTTTTAAAGCTCCTCACTCTGCCCATAGCCGCTTCAATTCCGAGGCAGGCTCCGAGCAACGCCTTCGGTGAAAGCCCCGTTTCAAGCAAAGCGGCGCAGTTAAAAAAGCTGTCCTGCTCCTTGTAGCCCCAGGGCTCCGTTTCGTAAATCGGCGATACCTTTAAAAGCTCCGTTTTCGGCAGAAGCCGCAGGGAGTCGAGCGCCTCAAGCAGGTTTTGCCTTCTGTCGCCTATGTTTGTGCCGAGCGATAAAACTGCTTTCATTGTCTTGTCCTTTCAATTTCGACCGCAACGTATCCGAAGTCAGCCGAGATCGGCGCTTCGGGCTTTTTTAAAAGAATTTTTACTCTGTTTATTTCGGGGTATTCCTCAAGCACGGCGTCCGCCGTAACACGCGCCGCCCTTTCGATAAGGTCATATTTATTTTCGCAGAAAACACGCCTTACGGTTTTAATTATCTTTGCATAGCTTACCGTGTCGTCAAGGCAGTCGGTCTCGCCCGCCCTTTCAAGTGAGGTGAGCGCCTCAAGGTCAATTATAAAATTCTGTCCGTTTTCCTTCTCCTCGGGGTTTACCCCGTGATATGCGAAAAGCTTTAAGCCGTTAATAATAATTTTGTCCATATTCACCTCGTGATTTCGTCAGCCATTCTCGCCGCATAGAGCGCCGCCCTGACGTGATGCACCCTGATAAAATCTACTCCCGAGCCGATTGCGAGGGTGTCGGCGGCAACGGTCGGGTAAATTCTGTCCTCACCCGAGGCTTCGGTGCCGAGCGCAGTCATTCGCTTCATTGAAAGCGCGCAGAGAAGCGCCGTATCCTTGCGTTTAAGCTGTGAAAGATTTTTAATAAGCTCAATGTTGTCGGCGTGACTTTTGGAAAAGCCTATGCCGATGTCCAGCATAAGTCGGCTTCGGTCAATGCCGTGCTCAGCCGCCGTGTTAAGCGCCTTGTCAAAAAAGGCGTCAACGCTTGCGGTGACTCCGCCCTGAAGGGAATAGTCGCAGTATTCCGACGAGGAGAAAAGCGGATTATGCATAAGCACAAGCCCCGACGAGTGCGCCTTTGAAAGCGCTAACATATCGGGGTTGATTTTTCCGCTGACGTCGTTTATGACCGAAGCTCCGCATTCAAGCGCAAACTCAGCCGCTTCGGGGTAAAAGGTATCGACGCTTACGGGAACGGACGAAGCGGAGATGATTTCCGGCAGAAAGAGGCGAAGCCTTTCGGTTTCCGCCTTTGCCGAAAGCAGCTCAGCCCCCGGTCTTGTGGAATTTGCGCCGATGTCGATTATGTCCGCGCCCTCCCTTTCGAGGAGCGCCGCCCTCTTGAGCGCCGCTTCGACGGTGTTGTACCTTCCGCCGTCGTAAAACGAGTTGTCCGTAATATTGAGTATGCCCATTATATAGGTTCTTTTTCCGAGCTCAAAGGAAAAAGTCCCCGCTTTAAAGCAGTTCATTTTTTTCACCCTAACAGGAGGTCCATTGCCTCCGCCCTTGTTCTGGCGTCACTTTTCATATTGCCTCTGAGCGCCGAGGTCTGCGTTTTCGAGCCTGCCGCTCTCGCCCCCCTCATCGTCATGCAGAGGTGCTCCGCCTCAATTACCACGGCGACGCCCTTTGCCGAAAGGTTTTCGAAAAGGAAATCGGCAATCTGTGTGGTCAGCCTTTCCTGGAGCTGAGGCTTCTTTGCAAAGGAGTCGACTATTCGCGCAAGCTTTGAAAGCCCGATTACCTTGCCGTCGGTTGAAATATAGGCGATATGCGCCTTGCCGACAAAAGGTAAAAGGTGATGCTCGCACATTGAGTAAAGCGGAATATCCCTTACGACCACCATTTCGTCAACATTGCCCTCGTTGAATATTTTCAGATGCCTTTTCGGGTCGTCGTCAAGTCCCGAGAAAATTTCCTCGTACATTCGCGCAACCCTTGAAGGCGTTTCAAGCAGACCCTCTCTGTCGGGGTCCTCGCCCACGGCAAGAAGTATTTCCCTTACAGCGTTTTCAATTCTTTCTCTGTCCATATTCTCCTCCTTTACTTAAAGGCAAAGCGTATATACATAATCTCGTCCGAGGTGATAAACTCGACCGAGGTAAAATTCACTCTTGAGTCAATTCTTTGCGCCCCACGAAGCACGTCGAATATTTTCTTTTCGTCAACAAGCTCCTTTTTGGCTTTGGCGTATGCGTCAGCCGTCACAAAAAGCATTTCACAGCTGTTTTGCCCGTTACGCACGCCCTTGCAGATTGCCTTTGCAAGCGCGTCACGGGTAAGCGAATTATAGGCTTCATACAGACTTCCGTTTTTATTAAAGTAGTTTTCCGCAAGGCTGTTACAGCCGTTGTCGCTCGGCTCGATTTCAAAGTGATCCCTCGAAAGCATCTGCTCGTTTACATTAAAGTAAAAATGCTCGGAATCAGGCAGACCTTCAATCACGGACATATCGTCCCAGGTGGGGTCGACGTAGTAGTTGCCGCTTGAGAGCGTGACGACATTCCACATATGCCCCTCGGTTTTGCCGCTTTCATCCCTTGCAATGCCCGTGACAAGGTAGCTTTTAATGCCTGCCCTGTCAAGAAGCAGCTTAAACGCCTTTGCATAGCCCTCGCAGACCGCCGAGCCGTTTACAAGCGCGTCGTAACTGCTGACGGTTAAGTCAGCCGTGTCGGCATAGTCGTAGGAGCAGACCTCGCAAAGACTGTCGTGAAGATAAAGCTCCTTGGCGTATTCGCCCGAATAGCGGTTTTGCGATGAAAGAATTTTACCTGCGGCGCTCTCAAGCCTCTGCATTAAAGCGTCGTGCTCCGAGGAAGTATGCGTGTATTCGGGAATAAAGTAGTAAACCCCTCCCGTCCTTTGCAGACGGCATTCTCCCGAAAAGCAGATAAGGTCGGGGTTGTCATAGCTGAGCGCATAGATAAGGCTGTTAAAATCCGAATCACTCAGTCTCGGAATTTCGATTTTGGGGGAGTGTCTGTAAATTTCGGGAAGCACAAGCGTGTAGGCAATTTTCCCGTTTTCCGAAAGCCGTGAATAGTAATATCTGTCCTCTGCCTCCGCCTCGTATACAAGGGAAACATAGGAGTAGTCCGTTTGGATAATGCCGAAGTTTTTCGCAATATTATAAAAGCTGAAAACGGCGACAAGCAATGTCACAAGCACCGCCGCCGGCTTAGCTGCCCTCTTCATAAACTACCTCGTCGGTTTTTTCGATGTCACTGCCGACATAGATTTTTCCGCCCTCCTCAGAGAAGGCTTCAAGCATACTCTTATCGGCTGAGAAGTCAACGATTGTAATATCGGTCTTGGAATTGTTTGCGATAAAAGAAAAGTATTTCTGCAGTCTGTCGGCATTTTCCTCGGAAAACACCGTCCTTAAAAGGCTTGCAAAGCTCCTCGCCTTTTGTTCGGAGCTGCAGTAGTTAAGGTATTTGACAAACATCTCCGCAGGCAGGCTCTGCGCTCCCTTGTCGAGAATCAGACCGTCGCTCGTCCTGCCGTCAAGGGCTTCGGGTATTTCAACCGTGATGTCGTCAAACATACCGAGAAAGCTTTTAAGCGCCGCCTCATTTGCACAGATATAGCGGTCGAATTTAATTCCGAACGCCTGCTCCGATGCCTCCTTAAGCCCCTTAGGTCCGTATTTTTTGTACTGCTCGGAAAGTGCGGCGGCAACGCCGTTATACTCTCCCGAAGCCGAAACGGGCGCACTGTAAACGGTCATAAGCCGCTCGTCAAAGGAAACCACGACCGCAAAGGCGTAGTTAAGCTTGCCGTCGGAGTCCTCAAACGAAACCAGCAGCCTTCTCTGCCCCGAAAGAGGGGCAGGCTCGGTCGTTTCGGTCGTTTCGTCGACCCCCGTGGTGGTCTGTGCCGCAGAAAGAAGATTGCTTAAATCAAAGTTGATGCTTTTCATAAACATCAGCACCGAAGCCGTGCCGAGCACGATTACAAACAGAATAAAGGCAAGAATAAAGCTTCTTACCCTTTTTCCCTTGTTTCTTTTGTAGTTAGCCGAAAAATCAAGCTTGTTGTTTCGTCTCATTTTCCTCACGCCGTTTTAAAGTATTAAAGCCGATTGCTGTTCAATCGGCTTTAAATTGAGTTAATTTACACTGCTGACTTCGGAAGCCCGTCGGGCCTCTTCAGCTTTTTGTCGGAGCCGCTTCTTTCGACAAGCGGACTTTCTCCGTTTTCAACGCACTCCCCGGTGATTACGACCTTTTTAATGCTCTTGTCCGAAGGAGCCTCGTACATAATCGGAAGCAGCACGCTTTCCATAATTGCTCTGAGTCCTCTTGCGCCCGTTTTCTTTTCAAGGGTCTTTTCCGCAATTTTCTCAAGCGCTTCATCGCTGAAGTCAAGCTCGATTTTGTCCATTCTGAAAAGCTCCTGATACTGCTTGACAAGGGCGTTTTTGGGCTGAGTGAGAATTCTTACGAGTGAATCCTTGTCAAGTGCGTCAAGCGCCGTAATAACGGGCACTCTGCCGACAAGCTCCGGAATCAATCCGTATTTAACGATGTCCTGCGGAATGACGTTAGCGTAAACCGCCGACATATCAATGTTTGACTTGTCGATAACGTTTCCGCCGAAGCCGAGCGTCGATTTTCCTATGCGCGACTCGACAATTCTTTCAATGCCGTCAAATGCGCCGCCGCAAATAAAGAGTATATTTGTGGTGTCAATCTGAATAAATTCCTGCTGAGGGTGCTTCCTGCCGCCCTGCGGAGGCACGTTGGAAACGGTGCCCTCAAGGATTTTAAGCAATGCCTGCTGAACGCCCTCTCCGCTGACGTCTCTTGTGATTGACGGGTTCTCGCTCTTTCTTGCGATTTTGTCAATTTCGTCAACGTAGATGATGCCCTGCTGAGCTCTTTCAATGTCATAGTCAGCCGCCTGAATAAGCCTTAAAAGGATATTCTCGACGTCCTCGCCGACATAGCCCGCCTCAGTAAGCGTCGTGGCGTCGGCAATTGCAAACGGCACGTCAAGTATTTTTGCAAGCGTCTGTGCAAGCATCGTCTTACCGACGCCCGTCGGTCCTAAGAGAACAACGTTGCTCTTCTGGATTTCGACGTCGGTGCTTTCGCTGAAATATATTCTTTTGTAGTGGTTGTATACCGCAACGCTCAAAGCGATTTTTGCGGCGTCCTGACCGACCACAAACTCGTCAAGCTTCGCCTTGATTTCATCGGGCTTGGGCAGGGTTTTTGCCGCAGTGTTCTTCTTTGAGTTCTTCTTATGGAGGTGGTCCTCCTCCTCGATAATGCCCAGGCAAAGACCTACGCACTCGTTGCAGATACACACGCCGGGTCCTGCGATAAGCTTGTCAACCTGCTCCTGCGTTTTGCCGCAAAAGGAGCAACGCATAAGCTTATTATCAGTCTCTCTCGCCATTTTCGGCACCCTCCGAACCGTCTCTCTTGTAAAGCACCTTGTCGATAAGTCCGTACTCAAGCGCTTCCTCAGCCGACATAAAGTTGTCTCTGTCGGTGTCGGCGGCAATAACCTCAATCGGCTTGCCCGTGTTCTCGGCAAGGATTTTGTTTAACTTTTCCTTGGTTTTAAGGATATGCTTTGCGGTGATTTCAATTTCGGTCGCCTGACCCTGAGCGCCGCCCGAGGGCTGGTGAATCATAATGTCCGAATTGGGAAGGGCGTACCTTTTGCCCTTTGCGCCTGCAGAAAGCAGGAAGGCGCCCATTGAAGCCGCCATGCCCATGCAGATAGTCGAAACGTCGCACTTGATGTACTGCATGGTGTCGTATATTGCAAAGCCTGCCGTAACCGAGCCGCCGGGTGAATTGATGTAAAGGCTGATGTCCTTTTCGGGATCCTGCCCCTCAAGGAAAAGCAGCTGTGCTACAACAAGGCTTGCCGTTGTGTCGTTAACCTCGTCGGACAGAACGATAATTCTGTCGTTGAGAAGTCTTGAAAAAATGTCGTAGGAGCGTTCGCCTCTTCCGGTCTGCTCAACTACATAGGGTACTAATGCCATAAAACTTACCTCCGAAAATTATTTCCCTTTTCTTTAGATCGTTTTAAAAATGTTTACTTAATAATTATTGAATAAAAGCCTGCGCCTTATTCGTTTTTTATTCGGCGTCCTTTTTCTCAGGCTTTTTTGCCGGAGCCTTCTTTGCGGCAGGCTTCTTTGCGGCGGTCTTCTTCGCCGGAGCCTTCTTTTCGGCAGGCTTCTTTGCCTCGGCGTCGTCAGCCTTTTCGGCAGGCTTCTTCACAGCCGCCTTCTCCTGAGTGAAGCTTGCGTGCTCGATTACGAAGTCAACAGCCTTTCTTGAGAGGATTTCGGGCTTGATGTTTTCGGGAGCGATTACCTTCTTAATCTGCTCAACATCCATATTATATGCTTCGCTGTACTTTTTGTATTCGTCCTCTACGTCGCTGTCTGAAACCTCAAGCTTCTCAAGCTTGATAATCTTTTCAAGCGCAAGGTCAAGCTTAACCTGCTTTTCGGCCTGCTCTTTATATGTTTCCCTGATTGACTGCTCGTCTGCGCCGGTGTACTTAAGGTATGTCTGATAGTCAAGTCCCTGCATCTGAAGACGGTATGAGAAGTCCTGAATATCCTCGTCAATTTTCTTTTCAATCATGCACTCGGGGATAACCGCCTCAACAGAGTCTGCGACCTTGTCAAGCACCTCGTTGTTCGCCTGAGAGTCAACTGCGTTCTTCCTCTGCTCCTCAAGCTCCTTTTTAATGCTCTTTTTAAGCTCGTCGAGCGTGTCAAATTCGCTTACGTCCTTAGCGAACTCGTCGTCAAGTGCGGGAAGCTCCTTAACCTTGATTTCGTGAAGCTTGATTTTGAAAACAGCGTCCTTGTCCTTAAGCTCCTCGGCGTAATCCTCGGGGAACTTAACGTTAACGTCAAACTCCTCGCCTGCCTTGTGGCCGATAATCTGGTCCTCAAAGCCGGGGATAAACTGATTTGAGCCGATTGTAAGCTCATAGTTTTCAGCCTTGCCGCCCTCGAAAGCCTCGCCGTCAACAAAGCCCTCAAAGTCGATAACGGCGATGTCGTTCTTCTTAACCTTTCTCTTGGTTTCAACGGTGGTAATTCTCGCGTTCTGCTCAAGCATATCGTTGAGTCTGTGCTTAACCTCGTCAGCCGAAACCTTGACCGACGGCTTCTGTACCTTAACGCCCTTGTATTTGCCGAGCTTGATTTCGGGCTTAACGGTAACCTTGAGCGTCATAACAACGCCGTCCTTGCCGATTTCCTTAACATCAAGGTCGGAGGGTGTGTCAACCACGTCAAGTCCTGCCTCCTCGATTGCGGAGCTGACTGCATCGGGGTAAACGATTTCAAGCGCGTCCTCATAGAAAACGCCCTCGCCGTAGAACTTCTCAATGAAAGCTCTCGGAGCCTTGCCCTTTCTGAAGCCGGGGATATTGATTTTGTTTTTCATTTTATGATATGCCTTGTTAACTGCGTCGCCGAATACGGCGGCGTCAATGCCTATCTCAATTTCCCAGACATTTTCCTCAATTTTTTTTGATGAATTTAAACTCATGAATTTTCTCCTCCTGAAAAATACACTAATCTTTTATATTATAACAGATAATATACAAAATTACCATACTTTTTTATTATTTTGTAAGTTTTATCGGCATCGGGCAGAATTTAAGGTAATCTGCGCTTAAAAGCTCGAAGCGAATACCCTGCTCGGTACCGATGAATGCGTTGTATGCGGAAGCGCCGTGAAGGTGTGCATAGTAGCAATATTTAACGCCCTCGTCCCTTAAAGCCTTTACTATCGGCTCGCACTGCTGCTGCTTTGTAAGCGGCGGATAGTGAAGGAACGCAACGGGCTCGCCGCCGAGCATCTTCGCCTGCCTTATCGAGGTGTAGAGCCTGCCCGTTTCACGAAGGACGATTTTGTCGGACTGCGCCTCCTCGGAGTCGAAAAACCAGCCCCTTGTGCCGCAGACGGCAATGCCGTCAACGAGGTACGCATTGTTAAAAAGGAAGCTGATTGAGTCGAAGCCGTTATCGCCTACAAAGGCGTTGAGCTTTGTAAGCGTGTTCCACCAGTAGTCGTGGTTGCCCTTCATAATAAGCTTTTTACCGGGAAGCGAATCAATAAAACGGAAGTCCTCACGAAGCTCGTCAAGGTTCATCGCCCACGAAATGTCGCCCATGAGCACGACCGTGTCCCCTTCGCCTATTAACTTTTTCCAGTTTTCCTCCAGCCTTTCGACGTAGTTGTCCCAGCCCCTGAAAACATTCATCGGCTTGTCCGTGCCGAAGGACAGATGTGTGTCGCCTATTGCGAATAATGCCATAAAATTACTCCGAATTTGTTGAATAATTTTTAAAATTTCATAAACAATTTAAATGAAAGGAGTGTTAAGAATGAAAAGAAAAATCAAATGCGACGTTGAAGACTGCGTTTTTCACGGTCACGACTGCGAATGCACCGCAGACTGCATAAGCGTAAATTATGCTGTGCCGAGCGACAGCTGTCAGGCAAAGTGTGCAACCTTCAGAAGTGCGGATTAATCCGCATTACATAACCCGCCGAAGGCGAACTCAGTCATTTATATTAAGCATATCAAGCACAACCCTTGTCATTTCCTCACGGTCGGCAACACGGGTAAACCTCGGCTGTTTGCCTTTAAGTCCTGCAAGCTGAGGCGGTACCTCCTTGCCGCTGAAGGCGTGAAGCTCCTCAACCATTGAGAACTCATTCTTGCTTTCGACGTTTTCCTTGATTGCCGAAAGCACGCTCTTTGAGAATTTGTACGGGTTTGCGGTTGAAGCGATTACGGTAGGCGTGCCGTCGCCGCTTTGCTTAACATAGTCCTCGTAAACCCTTACCGCAACCGCAGTGTGAGTGTCAATAAGGTAGTTATAGTCCTTAAAGATTTCGTTTATTGTTTCGGCGGTGGCGACGTCATCGCAGCAGCCTGCCGAGAAAACCTGCTTGATTTGTGCGAGCATTTCATCGGACACGCTGTATTTTCCGCCCTGCGAAAGCTCCTTCATAAGTCCTGCCGTAGCCTTTGCGTCATAGCCCGAAAGAATGAAGAGAAGTCTTTCAAGGTTTGAGGAAATCAGAATGTCCATCGACGGCGAAGCGGTACAGTAGAACCGGCGGTTTTTGTCATAGGTGCCGCAGGTTAAAAAGTCGGTCAGCACGTTGTTCCTGTTTGAGGCGCAGACAAGCCTTTTAATCGGCACGCCCATTTCCCTTGCGTAGTATGCGGCAAGGATGTTGCCGAAGTTGCCCGTCGGAACAACGACGTTGATTTCTTCGCCCTGTTTTACTTTGCCGTCCGTCACCATATCGCAGTACGCCGAAACGTAGTAAACAATCTGCGGAACAAGCCTGCCCCAGTTAATTGAGTTTGCCGAGGAAAACGCAAGTCCGTTTTCCTTGAATTTCTTTTCAATTTCCCTGTCGGTGAAGATAGCCTTAACGCCGTTCTGAGCGTCATCAAAGTTGCCCCTGATTGCACAGACGCTGACGTTTTCGCCCTGCTGTGTGGTCATCTGAAGCTTCTGCATGGGGCTTACGCCGTCCACGGGGTAAAAGACTAAAATCCTGGTGTTCGGCACGTCCTTAAAGCCCTCAAGAGCCGCCTTGCCCGTGTCGCCCGAGGTGGCGACGAGGATAACGATTTCGGTGTCCTTAAGCGTCTTGCCCGCGCTTACCGTAAGCAGGTAGGGAAGCAGCTGTAAAGCCATGTCCTTAAAGGCGCAGGTGGGTCCGCGCCAGAGCTCAAGCACGCTTGCTTTGTCGTTTAAGCGGTAAAGCGGCGCGACCTTATCAGAGGAAAATTTCCCCTCTCTGTATGCGCCATTAACGCACATATCAAGCTCCTCTTCCGTAAAATCCGTAAGATAGAGCGAAAGTATTTCCTTTGCCCTGCCGATATAGTCGAGCGAGCAAAGTCTTTCTATATCCGAAGACTCAAGGCGCGGGATTTCGGTCGGTACAAACAGTCCGCCCTCAGAGGATATGCCCTTGGCAATAGCCTCGGAAGCGGTAACCTTAACCGATGAATCTCTTGTGCTTGTGTAAATCATATCTTCACAACCTTCCGTATTAATCAAGCGTATACGCATTTTTTATGTAATTAAACTCCGCAACCTCATCGCCGTCAAGGTAAACCTCCGCAACGTCAAGGCGCGGCTGTAAGCGGATGCCGTAGCGGGCGAGAAACTTCTGCACGGTGAGCACGATTCTTTTCCTCTTGCCTGCGTCCACTGCGTCGGCGGCGCTGATTGCGCCGTGGGACGACCTCGTTTTAACCTCACAGAAAATCATATGCCTGCTGTTTTTTGCAATAACGTCAATTTCGCCGAAGCGGCTTCTGTAATTGACGTCGACTATTTTGCAGCCATGCTTACGAAGATACACTCCCGTCACAAGCTCTCCGTATGCACCGACAAGAGAAGCGTCCATTTATTCACCCGTAATCTTTTTTAAGAAACTTCTGCGGTGAATATCGCTGATTCCGTATTCTCTTATCTTTTCGTAATGAAGCTTCGTGCCGTAGCCCTTGTGCTTTTGGAATTCGTATTCGGGATATTCCTTCGCCAGTGCGAGCATATATCTGTCACGGCTGACCTTCGCAAGCACCGAAGCGGCGGCAATTGACATCGACTTTGAGTCGCCCTTAATTACCGTGACCTCCTTAATATCCTCTGCGATATGCGGCTCACGGTTGCCGTCGACAAGGCACAGGTCGGGTCTTTCTTTCAAGCCCTCGACCGCCCTCTTCATCGCAAGAAACGTGGCGTTTAAAATGTTGATTTCGTCTATTTCCTTTTCGTCGGCAGAGCCTACCGCAAACGAAACAGCCCTTTCGCAAATCACGTCAAAGAGAGCCTCCCTCTTTTTTTCGCTGAGCTTTTTCGAGTCGTCAAGCCCCTCTATAACACAGCCTTCGGGCAGGATCACTGCGGCGGCGTAAACGGGCCCTGCCAGCGGACCTCTGCCTGCCTCGTCAATTCCGCAGACGCACTTAAAGCCCTGAGAAGCGTATTCATTTTCAAGCTGTAAGTCAACCATTTGTTTCACCGACCGAATCAAGAGTAATTTTTCCGAGCTTTCCTGCGCGGTATTCGTCAAGCAGCATTACCGAAGCCCGAAGCGTGTCGACCTCGCCGCCGCGCATCATCATACCTCGCTTTTTTGCGATAAGCTCAAGCAGCTCCCATGCCTCAAGCTCCCCGAAGCCGTCAATTTTATATCGCTCAACAAGTCTGTCGGCGTACTCCGCCTTTAAAACCTCAAGCAGTCTTACCGCAAGGGTTTCGTTGTCAAAGACCTCGTCCTTTACGGAGCCGATAAAAGCAAGCCTGTCGCCCACCCTCGGGTCGTCGAACTTCGGCCACAGCACGCCGGGGGTGTCAAGCAGCTCAATTCCGTTGTCGATTACGAACCACTGGTTCTGCCTTGTAACGCCTGCCTTGTCGGCAACCTTCGCACGGTTTCTGCCTGCCATTTTGTTGATAAACGAGCTTTTGCCCGTGTTGGGAATACCTACGACCATAATACGAAGCGGCTTGCCTGCCATACCCTTTTCGATGTTTGAGGCAATTTTGTCCTTGAGCACCTCTTTGAGCGTCGGCACATAGCTTTTAAGCCCCGTGCCGCTTTTGCAGTCAACCGCAAGCGCCGCAACGGATTCTTTTTTAAAATAATCGAGCCACTGCCTTGTAGCCTTCTCGTCTGCGACGTCACATTTGTTCAGAAGTACAATCAGCGGCTTGTTACCTATTATTTCTTTAAGCTCGGGGTTCCTCGAGGAAAGAGGCATTCTTGCGTCAAGAATTTCCGTAACGGCGTCAACCAGGGGAAGGCTTTCCTTGATAAGCCTTCTCGTTTTCGCCATATGTCCCGGGAACCACTGAACCTGTTGCTTTACACTGTCGTTCATATTTTACTCCGCATTGAGCAGTCCCTTGTCGCCGACGCGGTAAAAGGCGTTGCCCATGATATATCTTTCGTCAATAAAGCCAACGCCTGCGAAGCGGCTGTCGGCGGAATTGTTACGGTTGTCGCCCATAACGAAGAGGTAGCCCTCGGGTACGGTTACGGGGTAGGTAAAGCCGTCGCCGAGCACCTTTGTTTTAACGCTCAGGTACGGCTCGTAAAGCTCCTCGCCGTCAACGTAAACGACGCCCTTTACGGTGTCGATGTCGACAGTCTGACCGCCCTTGGCAATAACCCTTTTAACAAGCACCTTTTCATAGTCGTTGGGCTGAGAGATAATTACAATATCACCCTGATTAACCTCGTGGAAAAACGAGGTGATAAGCAGGTTGTCGCCGTTGTGAAGAGTGTTTATCATAGACTCTCCGTTGACGGTCGAAATTTTAAAAAGAAAGGTGAGGATAATTGTTACGCCGAGCAGGGCGCTGACGAGTATGCCCGAAAAGTCGTAAATCCATTCGCAAAGCTTTTTCATCAGTTAATCCTCCAATCGCCTGCAGGGAACATTCTGAACGCCGCCTTGCCGAGTATATACCTTTCGTCGATAAAGCCGATAAGCGTTGAACGGCTGTCGAGCGAGTCGTTTCTGTTGTCGCCGAGCACGAAAACACAGCCCTCGGGCACGGTTACGGGGAAAGCCACGTCAAACATCCTTGTGGTCGAGCCCTGAATATAGCTTTCGTTAAGCACGGTATCGTTGACCTTTACGGTGCCGTCGGCAAAGTTGATGTCGACCTTGTCGCCGCCGACTGCGATAATTCTCTTGACCAAGGGCTCGTTGAGCTGATTGGGCTGAGTGATGATAACGATGTCGCCGGGCTTGTAGTTTGACGGAACCGCCTTAACGCACAGCCAGTCGCCGTCGTGCAGAGTCGGAATCATCGACGGGCCGTTAACCCCGACAACCCTGAAAAGGCACGAGAAAATCAGAACGATTATCACCAGCGCCAGCACAACCGTGTCAAGCCAGTTATATATGAATTTCCAAAGCTTCGCATGCTTTGAATAAGCGTTTTCAATTTCGTCAAAGTAAACTTTTGCGTCTTCTTTTCTTCGCATAATTACACACCTACCCTATTATATAGAGTATAATACAACAATTTAAGCTAAATTGCAAAGGCTTTTTAGAAAAAATATAAACAAAAAAGAGCGCTTTTACAACGCTCTTTCTGTATTAAGTTTTAAATTACTTAATCATTTCCTTAACCTTGGCTGCCTTACCGACTCTGTCACGAAGGTAATAGAGCTTAGCACGGCGAACCTTACCGCTTCTGACGTGCTCAACCTTTGCAACGTTAGGTGAGTTTACGGGGAACACCCTCTCAACGCCTACGCCGTAGGAAACGCGGCGAACGGTAAAGGTCTCGGAAACTCCGCTGCCCTTGCGCGCGATAACAGTGCCCTCAAAAATCTGGATTCTTTCTCTTTCGCCCTCACGGATTTTAACGTGTACTCTTACAACGTCGCCGATTTCGATAACGGGCTTGTCTTCCTTAACCATGCCTTCGGTTACGATTTTCATTGCGTCCATAATGAACCTCCAAAATTTTGTTTCAAGCGTTCATACCATAAAGTACATATGCAGAGGACCACTCGCTTTAATGTTGCCATTAACTGCCGTTTGCAAAACTGCAAGCGCCGAAATGCCTAAATAATATAACACAAAGTTTCTCCGAAATCAAGTGTTTTTTATTTTTTTCGCCGTATTTTATTTATACCTTGAAAACGCAGGCGATTTATATTACTATATTAATGTAAAAAAAGCAATACTTCGGAGGGAAAAATGAAGCTTTTTAAAAACCGTAAGGCACTGCTTGCCGCGGCGGCTGTGCTGCTTGTGATAATTCTTTTGTTCGCCTTTGTGCCGAGGCTTCGGGCAAGACTTTATACGGGCGACAGAATAAAGGGCACTGTCAAGCTGACCGTTGACGGTGAGGAGTTTCCCGTTATGAGCGAAGCCGTGTATACCTATGAGGGAGAAAACGAAAGGAAGCTGAGCCTCGACGGGCAGAACTTCGGCATAAGGGGCAAGGGCTACGGCGTCTACGACCTCTGCTTTAAAATCGACAATAAGGCGCTTGCGGAAAAGACGGGCGACAAACGTCTTTTATACCTTGAGCCCGAAAGCGAGCTTCATTTTGTGTATATCTGTACCGACAATCTGAACCGTGCCGAGCTGGAGCTTTCGGCTGAGATTTACCTTGACGGAAACGTCCGTAAAATCAAGCTCGTCTCGGACTACGGCATCTTCACCCCCTCGGGTAAGGACGACATTTACAGCGAGGCGGTCGAGGAATACAACTACATCTACGACAACGGCTATCTCGGCGTTGACTTCGGAATGTGAGGTGCTTTATGACTAAAATCTGCTTTGTCTGCCACGGCAACATCTGCCGCAGTCCTATGGCGGAATTTATAATGAAGGAGCTTGTACGTCGGGAAGGGCTTGAGGAGAGCTTTCACATCGAGTCGAGAGCCACTCACACCGACGAAATCTGGAACGGCACGGGCAGCCCGATTTATCCGCCCGCCGCTTCGGAACTGAAGCGGCACTCCGTACCCTACGACCCCGAAAGGCAGGCGACGCTTTTAAAGGTCTCTGAGGCTGAGGACTTCGATTTGTTTGTCGGAATGGACGAGGAAAACGAGAGGTATCTTAAAAAGATACTCCCCTCTGCCGCACACGGAAAAATTCGTCTTTTAATGAGCTTCGCAGGCGAAAGCAGGGCTGTCAGCGACCCGTGGTACACAAGGAATTTCAGCCGAGCCTATCACGACATTGCACACGGCTGTAAGGCGCTTTTAAAAAGAACGGGAGAGATGAAATGAAACAAATCACTTATTTTTACATTGACTTTTGCCCCTACTGCAGAAATGCGGACAGGGCGATAAAGGAGCTCTTAAAGGAAAACCCTGATTTTTCAAAAATCGAAATTAACAAAATCAACGAGGACAGGCACCCCGAAATTTCGGAAAGGTACGACTACTACTATGTGCCGACCTTCTTTGTTGACGGTAAAAAGGAATATGAGGCGCACCCCGGCGAAAGCTATGAGGAGTGTAAGAGCATTATTAAAAAAATATTTAAGGATATTATCGGAGGCTGAAATGGACGCTATCTTTCACAGAACAAGCATAAGAAAATATACCGACCGCCCCATAGAAGCAGAAAAGCTTGAAATGCTTGTCAGGGCGGCAATGGCGGCGCCGTCCGCTAAAAACCAGCAGCCCTGGGAGTTTTACATCGTGACGGACAAAGCGAAGATTGAAGCCCTCTCAAAGACGAGCCCCTACGCCTCCTTCGTAAAGGACGCCGCGGCGGCAATCGTACCCTGTTACAGGGTTGACTGCAAGGTGCCGCTGTACGCTCAGGTTGATATGAGCATTGCCACGGAAAACATTTTGCTCGAGGCGGATTCACTGGGGCTGGGAGCCTGCTGGATCGGCACGGCTCCGCAAGAGGAAAGGATGACCGCCGTCGAAAGCGTGCTCGGTATCCCCTCCTCGCTTCGCGCGTTCAGCATAGTTTCGCTCGGCTACCCTGCCGAGGAAAGAACACAGCAGGACCGCTTTGACAAAGAAAGAATACACTGCGTTTAAAATTTATAAAACGAGGTGATAATATGGAAAAATTCAGTTGGCTCTATGTCGGAAACGGCAGTATTGCGAAGCAGACCGCCTTCACCGTCACAAGGGGGAATCACCGTATTTCCTGCGTGTTCGGCAGAAACGAGGAAAAGGTTAAGGCGTTCGCAAAAAAATACGGCGCAAAAGCTTACACGGATTATGACGCGGCTCTGAAAAGCGGAGACTTTGACGCAGTATATATTGCGACCCCGCACACCTCACACAAAGACTATGCCGTCAGGGCGCTCAAAGCGGGCTTTCCCGTGCTTTGCGAAAAGCCCGTGGGCGTAAGAAGCGATGAGGTTGAGGAAATTATTTTTGCCGCAGAGAAAAACGGAGTTTACTTCTGCGAGGCAATGTGGACCTGGTTTTCGGACGTAGCGCTTACCGTAAAGGAATGGGTAAACGACGGCGCAGTCGGCGAAATCACCGATGTTACCGCCTTTTATAAATTCCCCGGACTGATGCTTTCAAAAAGCTCAAGGGTACGCACGCCGTCCACCGCAGGCGGAGCGCTCCTTGACGTGGGTATTTACCCCATCACCTACTGCCTCAATCTTTTCGGTTATCCCGACAAAATCGAATGCTCGGGCACCCTGCGTGACGGCATCGACATTAACGAAACCGTTTATCTTCATTACGGCGGCTTTAAATGTACGCTTGAAATCGGGCTTGACTCCCTTAAGGAGGGCTTTAAAATCAACGGCAAAAACGGCAAAATCAATGTCCCGATGTTTCATATGGCTTCAAGGGCGTCCCTCTCGGGCGCGGTAAGCAGGACCTACAGGGGAAGCACAAACTACTTAAAGGAATTTGACTGCGTTGCCCGTGAAATCAGAGAGGGTAAAACACAGTCGGAGTTTATTCCGTTTTCACGCACAAGGGAAAGCATTAAAATAATGGACGAATGCCGCAGACAGTTAGGGCTTCGTTATCCGTTTGAAGAGGAGTAAAAATGGCTTCCGACAAAGAATATCTTGATTTTGTTCTCGAACAGCTCTCGGCTCTGGACGGGGTTTCCTTCAGAGCGATGATGGGCGAATACATTTTTTACTTTGACGGTAAGGTTGTCGGCGGTATCTACGACAACCGCTTTCTCGTAAAGCCCACCGCCTCGGCGCGCGCGTTACTTCCCGAAGCGCGCGGGGAGCTGCCCTACGAAGGCGCAAAGCCCATGCTTGCGGCGGACGTTGACGACAGGGAGCTGCTCTTAAAGCTTATTCCTGCCGTGGCAAGCGAGCTGCCCGAGCCGAGCCGTAAAAAAGGAGCAAAAAAATAAAAGGCGGATTATTATGCTTAAAAGAACCGTTTCAATACTGATACTCGGAGGGATGATTATGCTATTGTTCGGCGGTTGCTTTTTTTTAAAGCACAATGTATTCTACTACCCGAACAAATCCGACTTCATCGGCGCGGAGGACAGCTTCCGCAAGGGCAAAAATGTTACGCTTTATTACACCGATATTCAAGCCGACACCGAGTATTCCTTCTATGTTGAAGGCGAAAAAATAACCCCCGATTATTCGGAGGACAAGGGCTATGTCATTTCGTTTAAAATGCCCGGCAATGACATCACGGTTTCGGTCGAGTCAAAAAGAACCTATGAAAAAGAAGAGGGAAAGCCTGCCGAGCTCTCCCTTCGCTCCTTTGACGGCGGAGGGCCCGAGTACACCGTGACCGTAAGCGACAACACTATTGCAAAAAGCGACGGCGGTATGAGGTATTACGCAGGCAGGAGGACCTATGACGGCGGCTCGCCGTATACGGTTTTGTATACATTTTTCGGACTGCGTGAAGGCGAAACCGAGGTAAAAATCGAGGCTCGCTCCCCTACCGGGATTAACTATGACGAAGTTTATACCCTCAGCGTCGATGCCGGGCTTAACGTAACCTTCACGCTAAAGGAAAGCACGAAATCCGAGCTGCATTATAACGAATAAATCGGGTTAAACAGGAATTAAATCCTCCCTTTTATCAGGGGAGGATTTGTTTTGTTTTCCCTTAAAATAATTGCAAAAGATTTCAGTACGGTATAGGCTATTATCCCAACAGTCAGTGCCGCTTTGAAAAACGATAATGCTTTTATGACTCTGCCGTATGCAAATATCAATTTAATTTCCTTTAAAAGCTCTGCCATGCTTCCTCCTTAAACAATATCGGGCTTTTCAAGCCTTACAAGATGCGCTATTGACGGTATGCTTTCTCCCTGCATTGAGCTCGTCGGGCTCATAAGCGCGCCCGTCGCAACGAAGAGCATTTTTCCTATTTCTCCGCTTTGAAGCCGCTTGAGGAAATATGAATTTAGCACCGACGCACTGCAGCCGCAACCGGAGCCGCCCGAGTGTACGTCCTGCCTTTTGCAGTCAAATATCATTTTCCCGCAGTCGAGATGCTTTGAGGAAATGTCAAGAGAATAATCCTTTTTTAAAAGCTTTAACAAAAGCTCGCTGCCTACGTTTCCGAGGTCGCCCGTAACAATAAAGTCAAAGTCCGAAACGCTCTGACCCGTGTCAGAAAAGTAGTCGGCTATAGTCCCCGCCGCAGCAGGAGGCAATGTCAAGGGTTTTGCCTAAATTCGTCATTTTGCATAATTATCGTCTGCTTTGTTGTGCGTTTTGCACAATTTTCCTCATTTTACAAAAATTTCCCGTTTTTTCGGATTTTCGACAACAAACATTTTCGATACATCTTGTCTATTTTGTCAAGGAAAAATGGTGCACCCTAAACATCACCATAGACGACTTGTTCACACTTTGTTAATATTCGAGCCCGTTTTTACCCCTATGAAAAAAACACTTGACAAATATCGTAAAATAAATATAATGAAATGATTTAGATTTGCTAAATGGACGGTTTGGGATAATCAACATTTTGGAGGCAAAAAATGGAACACGATTTTGTTTATGCTGATAAGGAAGAAGTAAAAGAGGTTCAAGGCATTCTTAACGAAATCATTGTTAAGGTACAGGACACGCTACGTGATGAAATAACCTTTCAACCTCAAATCGTCGGCAGCGCTAAAAGGAATATGATTACATATGATAGGAAGTCAAATGTTGGTTTTGATTTCGATATTAATCTTTATGTTAATGATTACGGTGATTACGATGACGAACCGGAAGTGTTACGGCGAATACTCAGATTGACCTTTGACCGCATTGCAAGAGGTTATGGATATAGTTATTGCGAGGATTCAACAAGTGTACTAACAATCAAAAGGATAAATACATTTCGTTCCTGTATTCTGCATAGCTTTGACTTTTGTATTATTAGTAATCAAGAGCCGGACTACTACATCCGTTTTGATAAAAAAGCAAACAATTATGTGTGGGCAAAGCGAAAGGCTGACCTTAAGGAAATAGACGAAAAAGCAAAGTGGCTTAAGGTAAACGGAAAATGGTCCGAGGTTAGAGAACACTATCTTTATCTAAAGGACAACAACGATAACAAATACAGAAAATCCATTTCGATATATAAAGAAACAATAAGTAACCTTTTTAATATTTATCATAATAAAAGGAGAAAATGATATGAATATTATTTGCTTTCATGCTCCCGATGAGGAGTACGGCTTCTTAAGCAACTGGTATATGTCAAGGTTTGAACTGGACGGCGTTTCATATACCTCAATGGAACAATATATGATGCATCAGAAGGCAATAACCTTTGATGACATAGATATTGCAAAACAGATTCTTGAAACAGACGATGTGAGCAAGGTTAAGGCACTGGGAAGAGCAGTACACAACTATAATGACGCCATTTGGAACGGCATTAGACAAATTGTCGTTTATAAAGGCTTACTGGCTAAGTTTAGTCAAAACAAGGACTTAAAAGAAAAGCTACTGTCAACAGGAAATAACATCCTTGCTGAAGCAGCTCGCACTGATTCTGTGTGGGGTATTGGTATATCAATAAAAGACAATGCTCGCTTCGATATGAATAAGTGGAGAGGCAAAAACCTCTTGGGCTTTGCATTGATGCAAGTAAGAAAAGAATTACATTAATTTGCCTCATATTCAAATTATGGGGTAATATATGGCAAACAAAAATAAGGAGTTGCATTGCAACTCCTTATTTATACTGTTTCAGACGTTTCAACAAACTCATTCTGTTCAATTGCATAATCACAAACTATGTGAATAAATTCACACAAGAAATGACTATAACCATTGACAAGTCTTGTAAAAGAATATCTCCAATCAACAAAAAAATCGGATATATCTTTTATAGATTCTTCTAAACCTATATCATCTAGATGTATTTGGCTTTTTAACAAATCGCTTAAAGGATTCTTATAAGTTTTAGGTAAGTTATTATATAGTTCAATTAATTCGTGTGTGCATTCAAAAGTGTGTTTTTCTTTATATGTAAGGAGCTTTATTGCTAACTCTGCAGCTAAGGTACCATTTGTGATCATAACAGGCGTTAACGATATATAATCGGTTTCTTTTTTATCAACCTTTTTTTCTAAGTTCTGAAATACTTTGTAAAACGCTTTCATATTTGAAAATATGTTATATTCTGTAATATCAAAAAGGGTACATGTATTTCGCTTTGGACAGGACTTGCATTTATTTGGTCTTTCTATTTGAAATTGTCTCACTATTATCTTATTTCCTGTTCAAGATTTTTGAAGGTATCCGTATCAAAGAAATCGGTGATTGATATTTCAAGTCCGTCACAGATTTTCTTAATGGTTGTAACGCCTGGATTTTTGCTTTGATTGTAAATGATTGATTTAATCGTGGTATAGGGTATTCCCGAGATTGTTGCGAGCTTGCAATAGGTTATGTTCCTTTCATCACAAAGCTCAATGATTCTTTGCTTCGTAGCCTCTGCTATATTCAAAATAATCACTCCTAACAAAATTATGATACCAATTTTGTTAGGAGTGAATAGACTATATAATATACTATTTACGATATATAGTCTTTTCTGACTTTGGCAACACAAAGAGCAATAAACAGCTGCGGAGACATATCAAGCCCTGCTGCTTTGATGGCTTCTTTGATTCCATTCTCAACCTCTTCGGGCGTAGTGTTATATTCCTTCGCCACCGTCTGAAGCATCATTTTATAATTCATCTTCTCACCTCCTTCAACACAATAGTATAATATATAGTCTATCAAAATTTGTCGAAGTATGTGAGCAAACAAAAGAATAGCGAGTTAATGGGGCAATAACCTCACTAACTCGCTTTTTATTGGCTCAAAGTACTGTTGCCAACAAGGTTCTGACTTGCGAGGAGCAAGTCAGGTTCTTATTATCTCAATTTAGGTAATGACAGTAATTCGCGTGCACGGACATTGATATAGTTTTCAATCGCCGTTAAACGCTCTTCAGGAAGATTGATTGACGGGTGCCTTTTGAATTTGAAGTCAACAATCTTTCTTAATTGATTGCGCTGCTTCGTTCCCATAACCTCTCTGCATACGTCCTCAAATGAAATCCTGTACGGAGTAGTTCTGGTTTTTGCATATTCTGCAAGATTTTTGAAATCGTCCGGCATACCGAAATTGAACAGCGATAAACCGTTATCAAAAATCGGCGCAGGTGCAATTACTTTACCGCTGTGATTGTCACGAAGCAGTCCAAAGTTTCCAAAGTGCCTGTCTTCGTTATATATGAGAGCGTCAAATACAAGCATACTGTTTACTTGCTCTCGGAAATCCTTGCCGTATTCATCGTAGATATCAAGAGCTGCTTTGAGTGTTCCCTCTTTCATAAGTCTGCCAATCGGAACAAATGCCGTATCAATGTCGGTAAACAGTTTGCATTTTGAAGCAAGAATACCTTTCCAGTTTTCAAGGTCATAGTGAACGGCGTTAAGCCCCATCACTTCTGCAATCTGAGAAGCATAATACTCACTATATGGCTCGTTACCTGCGTTGGCAGCACCCTCGGTTCCGCCCTTGTAAAGATAAATGCCGTCGTCCTCAACGAAACGCCACGCCTTACGGAGCATACCGTTTGTAGTGAACTCGGGAGAGGTTGAAAACGCCTCGTTACCCGTGCCAACACCGGTGTAAGCGACAAGCGAAAGTGCCTCGGAAAAGCGGTTTTCAAACAGATTATAGTCTGCATATTTACCATCAAAATCGTTCTTTACAACCCAGTAGCTGTCGTTGAGCGACAAGCCCATGCACACGTCAATAATGCCCTTGGTGTTGTTAACGCTTAGCCCGAAGGATTTAAGAATCTCATCAACAAACTGACGGTTTTTCGGAATAACTCTGTGTTCAAGCCATTTAACTATGCCTTCATTAGTCAGCTTCAGGTCAAGTGGGAATAATGATTCTTTTTCTTTATTAACACTAATGATTTCAGCAGTCAAACCTTCAAGCGATTTGGTTTCGAGCGCAAACTCGATGAGCGGCTCATCGTATAGCTTTAAGATATAGTTGTTGTTCACGGTATCACTCCTTTCATCTAAAATTACGCTGACGTCCTTGTCAAGCGCCTGAGAAATCTTGATTAACATATCCAGCGAGAGATTTTGCGCTCCGCTTTCAATTCTGCAAATGTTGGAACGCTGCGTTCCTATCATTTCCGCCAGTTGCGCCTGCGATATTCCTTTTTCAAGCCGTGCCTGCGTCAGTTTTGATATAATGTTCTGCCGCATTCTGATAATTTCATCGTTATTCAAATCTCTCACCTCCTCAATATTATTCACCTTATGTTATCATATATGATAACATTTGTCAAATAAAAAAGGAGTTGTGTGTACAACTCCCCATTCATTATTCGCAATAAATTCTAATTGCTTTGCTGGCAAATTCTGCTGTACCGTCAGCGTATTTGTCTATGTTGTCTTTGAAGCGTTCATCTGCAACATACATCTGACCGAGCCCTGCAAGAATTTCATCTGTGCAGGTATAGTAGTTTTCGGTAATATAGTCCTGCAGCTTTTTGACAAGCGCCTGCGCCTCGGAAGAATCAGGCTCTGCGCCGCTTTTCATAAGCTCTGCAAAATCACGTAAGATATATTCAAGCCCCGTATTGATGTCAGCAAAGCGCTCTTTGGAATAAGCCTTTGTTTTTTCGTTAAACTCTGCATACGCCTTGGTATTCCCCCATTTTTCTTTGGCTTCAGCCTTATATGCTTCAAATTCACTGTTATCAAACGCACTCATAACATTCTCTCCTTTCACTGCATTGTCAATAGATAAAATCAGCCGTTCTAACCGCTCTTTTTTAAGCGTGAGCAGCTTTTTTTGCTCCTTCAATGCCTTTTCTCTGTCGTAGTTGGGAGATGATAAAATCTCGGCAATGCTTTTTAATGAAAAGTCAAGCTCACGATAGAAGAGGATCTCCTGCATACGAAGAACGGAACTTTCATCGTAATAACGATATCCTGTAAACCTGTCAACGCTTGAAGGCTTTAGCAAACCGATTTCATCGTAATAATGCAGCGTACGCACGCTGACACCCGTAAGCTCGGCAAATTTTTTAATTTGCATTTTCATTTTATCACCTCACAAACATAGTTTACACTATGACATTGCGTGAGAGTCAAGCGCTATTTTTAAAAAAATCATTTACAAATAGGAATTCATCGCGCTAACAGTTTTAAAAACCTTTTATCGTTCATTTGCTCGTTTGTTAAGTATTCGCCGTTGAAAAACAAAGCATAATTGGTAATCGGCGTCGGTGCGTTTTGCGCGTCGGCCTTATTTTTTATGTGAATTGCCTTGAATGCAACGCCTTGCGTTTGAGCCGTTCTTTCAACTATCGGAACATACTTCGCATTAAACGGGCACTGGCTTGTATAGTAAAGTACATAACCGTTTTCGTCAATATGAGGATGCTTTGCGCATTCCTTGAAGCACGGTTTTTCAACTCCTTTTTCAAACGGTAAATACCACAGCTGAATACCGTTGTCCGCTTCATCGCAGACCTCAAAGTCCTTATATTTCAAATATTTTGGGTCGGCAAGAAACGGCTTTTTCTTCACAGAAGAAAGAATACACAAGCCCTTCTTGCCCTTGTTTTTACTGTCCGCAATACATTCGCCGAGCAAATCGTTTGAATAGCCGTGCCCCTTAAACGAGCCCGAAACCCAGAGGCAATTAATAAACATATAACCGTCTGCTTCAATCGGATTCCATGCATTTTCGGCAGGTATATATTCAATAAAGCATTTGCCTCGCTCGGTGCTTTTGAGAAAAACAAGACCGTCGTCAAACCGCTTGGAAAGCCACGCCTTTTTAGACGCGACCTGTACATCGTTGTTATTTGAAATCGCACAGCAGATGTGCTCTTTTTCAATATTATCTTTCGTTACTTTTATATATTCCATATCATGTCTCCCGTTAAATCAGAAGTTGTCTTACAGTTCCATTCCCATAAGAATTACTTCGGTTTCTTTTTTGAAGCCGTGCTTTTCGTAAAACTTAGGAAGGAAGCCGTCGCCCTGCGTAATCAGGTTGACGCCCTTAATGCCGCGCTTTTTCATTTCTTCAAAACAAGCTTCAAGCAGCTTTGTTGCAATGCCTTGTCCCTGATACTCGGGATGTACGGCAAGGTCGTTGATTTCAAACATTCTGCCCCTATGAAACAGCATAGAGCTTCCGAGAATAAATCCAGCTACCTTACCGTCAACAAGATATTCCAAGCCATAGGACTGCTTTGATTCCATTATTTCTTTAATATGAATCTCCGCATCCTCCGGCTTCCAATGATCGTTCCACGGCTCGCCTGAAAATGCTGTTGCATAGATTTTGCCGTATTCCGTGATGTGTTCTGTAGTACATTCTTTTATCATAATCATTTCCTTTTCATTTTAATCTGTAATAGCAAATATTTTTACCTTTGCCTTCACGTTTAAGTTCACCCGATGCAACAAGCTTTCGGAGCGCTCCTTCAACGGAGCTCAGGCTAAGCGACGGGCAAAGCTCTCTGATATCCTGCTTTGTAAACCTTCCGATTTTTGTCAGCGTTGCTTTTTTGACTACCTCGATTGCGGGTAACTTTTCTTCCACCAATTCAAAGCGTTCTTCAAAGTCCTTGTACGCCGAAAGAATTGTACCGAGTAGGTATTTGATAAACGGTACTTTATCCTCATTGCCTTCATGCCAACCGATTTGCGCCTGACCCAGCACGTCATAGTACAAATCCTTATTCTTTGCAATTTTTGCTTCAAGGGAGATGTACTTGCCTACATAGAAACCGCTTCGATACAAAAGCAGGGTTGTGAGCAATCTGCTCATTCTGCCGTTACCGTCATTGAACGGGTGGATGCAAAGGAAATCATGGATGAATACAGGAATGGCAATCAGCGGTTCAACCTCCACATTCCCGATAACGCGGTTATATTCCTCACAGATTTTATCCAGTGCTTCGGGCGTTTCAAACGGACTAAGCGGTGTAAACAGCGTTTCAGTATGCCCGTCAGGATATGTTGCGCTGATATAATTCTGAACGCTTTTCGTCCTGCCGCCCATTGGGTTGTTCATATGACTGTACAAAATCTTATGAAGCTGAAGAATGTAATTCTGTGTTATTGGAATGGCATCAAAGCTCTCATGGATAGTGGAAAGCACATCACGGTAACCCGCAATTTCCTGCTCGTTCCTGTTTCTCGGAGCCGTCTTTTCTTCAACTAACTGACGAATACGAGTGTTAGTTGTAACAATACCCTCAATGGCGTTTGATGCCTCCGTGCTTTGTACTTTTGCAATTTCAACGAGCTTTTCGAGCTCTGCGGGACGCTGCTTGAGATACAGCTCCTGCTTGCCGGCTTCTTTATAGATAGCAGCAATCAGCCCAAGCACCTCGGAATCCCACTTTTGATTTTTAATTTCAGAATAGTTAAAGCTTCTCATAACCTCACCTTTGTCGTTATTCCCTTAAATTATAGCATATATTAAGGTAATAGTCAAGAGATTAAGGGAATATTCCCTTATTATTATGCAATTTTTAAGGTGTAATAATCATATGTTTGTGTTCCATTTTACAAAATAATCTGCTATAATTAATATATCTTGATTGAGTGGTGATGATATGCAAAACATTGATACGGAGTATTTCAGCGAATATAAAGCTGTTGAAAAGATATGTAATGAAATGTACGGCGAAAACGGAGTCAGTGCATATATAAATGATATGCAAAACTGCACATCCCGTGAAAAGAGTTTTATTGTTAATTGGGATAAAAAGTTAAAGGATCTCAAACATCTAAGGTGGCTGAGAAATCAAATCGCACATCCAAATGATTCTTATGAAGTAACTCCGCAAGACCTAACCGATATTAAAGCCTTCTATAATGAGTTGATGACTCAACAAGATCCGCTCGCCTTACTCTATAAAGAAATTGAAAGCACAAAGAAAAAGCAACAAGAATATAAGCTACAGCAAAAGCAAATGCAAAAGACTGTACAGCAGCCTATTCATAATAATGCTACAGATTATCAAGATGATAATAATAGCTCAAAAGCAATCGCTATTGTTGCTGTAGTAGCCGTGGTTGTAATAATTGCCATTGCATTTTTATTCTTTCATTAATAAACAAAAATAGCCGATAGGATAACATCAAGCTATCCTATCGGCTTTAATTATGCGATGAGAGTATTGTTTTCACTCTTTTTGCGCTTTAAATCCTCAATATATTTGAGCGCTTCCTCAAAGGCATCTTGGAACTTGAAGTTAATAGTGATATTACCCTCTCTGTGAACATATATGGAATCGACCAGCTCAACGAGCATTGGGCGCGTCAGCTCGCCGATATCGGCATATTCGCAGAAATGCTTGATGAACTCGTTCTTTCTGATGTCCTTATCCAGCACCTCTCGTTCTTTCTCCTCAACACCCTTTATCTTTTGCTCAACCGCCTTGATTTTCTCATTGATATCGGCTTTCAGACTTGTATATTCCTCCTGAGTAATAGCCCCGTCCTTCCAGTCGGGATACAGACTCATAGAGTGCTTTTTCAGCTTTTCAATCTCCGCATAGTACTGATCCTTGGTGCGCTGATACAGGCTGATTTTCTGCTGCCTTTCAGCTTTCTTTTCAACCTCATAAACAAATTGCTCAATATCAAGCGCCATATCAATCAGCGTACGCAGCGTGACATACACCGCCTCCTCCAGCTTATCATAACGAATAGAATGAGTGCTGCAGGCGTCCTTTGAAATCTTTGTTGAGGTAACACAGCGATAGTAAACATAGGTGCCGTAATCATGGTTATTTGTCTTCTTGCCCATCGCACGATGACAATCCGCACACTTAACCAAGCCCGCAAACTTGTCCACAGTATTAGTCGCCTTCAAAATCTTCGTGTTGTTGTTAAAAAGACTCTGTGCTTTTTTGAACGTATCAAGGTCAATAATCGACTCATGAGTGCCCTCAACAATAATCCAATTCTCCTTCGGAACGGCAACGCACTTCTTGATTTTATAGCTCATATTGGTGTTCTTGCCCTGCACCATATTACCGATATACATCTCGTTTTTTAGGATGCGGCGCACGGTCTGGTCGCACCATACACCCTTGTCGCCGATATTGGAATTAGCCCTGTAATTTAAGCCCTGCGAGTGCTTATAGTCCGTAGGGTTCATAATCCCCATATCGTTCAGCTCACGGGTAATACCGATAACGCTTTTGCCTGAGATGAACAGATTGAATATCATTCTGACAATCTCTGCAGCCTCTTCATCAATAATCAGTTTGTGCCTGTCCTTCGGGTCTTTTTTGTAGCCGTAGCAGGCAAAGGAACCGATGAACTCGCCCTTCTTTCGAGAAGCGTCAAGAGTACCTCTGATGTTGACCGAGGTAGTCGCCGCCAAGCTTTCGTTAATAACATTAGTAATACCGAGCGTCACGCACTGCGTTGCAGAGTTCATATTGCCGGCATAGGAATCGTAGCCGTTATTGAGCGCGATAAAGCGAATCTTGAAGCGCAGAAAAATGTCATCCAAGTACTTGCCTGTTTCCGTATAGTTACGCCCGAAACGGGACAAGTCCTTAACGATAACGCAGTTGACATTCCCTGCATAGACATCATCCATCATACGCTGAAAGCCCGGGCGGTCAAAACTAGTTCCGGAATAGCCGTCGTCGATATAGATATCGTACACCTCAATGTCCTCATGCTGCTTAACATACTGCGACAGGATTTCTCTCTGTGAGGTTACAGAGTAGCTCTCACGGTTATCGCCGTCCTCACGGGACAGACGAATATAAAGAGCAGCCTTCCAGCTTTTAGTAATGCTTAGAGGCTGCTCTGTTTCTTTGTAATTTGACATAATAAATAGCCTCCATTAATTAGTGAAGGCAATAGACGAATATCCGCAATTAGAGTATAGCATATTGTCTCCATAATTTCAATTACTAAATTTTACAAAAACTCATCAGGGTTTGTAACAACATCCATAATACTGTCCGAAAAGCGTTTACCGTTGCCGAAGTTGACCTTCACTCCAACGTCACCCACTCGGAACATATACGGGTTTCTTATAAAGTCAAAGTAATCACTCAGCTTATAGCCGTAAACTCTGTCAATCGGTATCTGCAAATTCTTCATATCAACAAGCTCACTCTTGTCAGCTCCCTTGATATCTGCCTGCTTCAGCTTATTGAGCTGCTCTTGGTTGAACATATGGCAATCCCTCCACACCTTTATTTTAGGCGAGAGAGGGAAATTTATACCATAAGACAGAGAATAGATATTACTCCTCATATAACTCCTCCTCATATAATTCCGATAGCTTCCCCTTGTATTCCGGCAAGGTATAGTGGCGCTTGATGTTATGGATAAAAAAGCTAATCTGACCAATTACCTTTTCAATTTCATCTGTGTTTGTATAACCGTTTCTATTTGCCGTTGCAACAAGCTGTCTTAAATGGACGCACACCATATTCAACTCTCTAAGCTCTCTGTAGAAACTCCACGGTGGTGCTTCTCTCGGAACAAAATCCGTTACCAGCATCCGCACAAGGTTGGCTTCGCTTACCTTGCACTTTGCCGCTTTTCGTTTCAGCGTTGCGTCCTCCTTCTTACTGAACCAAAAGTTCTTTTTAATATTACGTTTCATTTTTAAATTCCTTTCATTTTTTGCTTTTCTTTCGGGTTTTAGGGTTGTCCCTATAGGAGTATTTTTACTGTTTGTGCCTACAAACAGTCTGCTTGTTAAGACTTAACAGCAAGCTATTTGAAGCCCAAAAGATTCATTGATTATTTTTGCTTACTAGCCGAAAAGGAAAGGTCTTTCCCTTCCTTTGCATCTGCAAGCTCTGCCTTTTTTAGATAGATTCCGCCCTGACTGTTACACTCATATTGCAGCCTTAGTCGAACGTTATTATCCATCTCATAAAAGCCGAGATACTTCTGCCACCAAAAGACAGGAGAGATAATTCTTCTGCCGTCCTCTAACACAAAGAACAGCCGAAGCATACCACTCCTTGCCTCTGCTTTTAATACTAACTCGCCGAAAAAGAAGCCTGCTTCATCCATAAATACAAAATCACTTGTATCCACGCCGCGTTCTCTCATTTCGGTTCGGGTTAATACCTTATTTGATTTTTCAGTCATTCTGACCTCCTTATACGTTACTACTTTAATTAAACTAATATTATTCTTTTTTCGGTAGGTATTTGGATATATAAATATATATTTATTTATATTCCAAATTCGGCAAATGAGGATTTTGCTTTGCGTAGGATGACCTACGCTGTCTTTCCGCCTCGTCAATCGGCTTCATTGTTCGGAAGGTTAATATGTCCTTGCTGACCTCGAACTCATAACCACCGTTGCCAAAATCCTCAATCACTCTACAGAGCTTCGGATGAGAAGCAGCCATATCAAGCAGCGACCTTTTCAGTTTTGCATTATGCGTTACAATGCTGATATAGTCTATTGACTCATCCGTATAAAGCTCCGTTACCTTTTCCTTTTTGGTTAATCCTGTTCTCACGGGAAACCTCCTTTTTCAAAATCTTCATTGCTTTTTTCGTTTCAAAAATTATGTGGCGATTTTTTTGATTTTTTCACTGCTCATAAGCAGGCAAATTCGAGCATTGTCAAATCAGCTTGCCTTTTTCTATCTCCCCGTCATAGAAGCAACGCTATCCGACAACCGCTTGTTTTTCCTTGCACAAGAGCAGCAAAGTGTAATCGCTGAAAAAAGGGATTAAAACCCTGTATTTTACCCGTTATAATGTGTATTTTTTTGATGTCATCACCTCGCTTTTTCTAATGCTTTTGGGTAAAAGAAATGCTACCGGCGCAATTCTGCCGATAGCTATGTATTACTAAATCAGAGAGGCAAATACGGACGACATCAGGCTGAAAGTTAGTGGTGCAACCTATGCTCTTATTTACCCCTCTACTAATAAGGACACTTAGAAGCAGTTTGTAAACCAAAAACAAAAATTGTTTTAATGAATTTCAATTTAAAGTAATTTTTTCGTTTTATTGATATACATATAAACCTGTATTCACAATCAAAGATTAACAATAGACAATTGTATCCATTTCTGCTATGATTATATTATAAAACAGTAAAGGAGTTAATTATATGAACGATGATATTTTTAAGCAAAAAGACGAAATTACAATCAGTAACAGTTCAACCAGATTTGATGATTATATTGAAAAATGCAGCAATTCTAAAAAGGTTGCTGCAAAATTTGATAATTCAGATATATTAATATTACCAACGAAATACGAAAATGATGAATACTATTTTGCCCAAGAGTCAATAGACTTTATTAAGTTTTGTCGTCAGTACAATGATAGTAATAGTATAGATATTCTATCTGATAATGATATTAAAATGCGTTCTTTACATTCATTTGATTTATGGATGCCTGTAATCTGGGTTGCCTCAAATGTGGTTTTACCCATTGTAGTCGGTTTAGTTACTAATTATATTTACGATAAATTAAAAGGACGAGAAAATGAAGATGCTCAAATTGATATAACCTTTATGGTGAATCGTGATGGAGAAGAAGATAAGATTATTCATTACAAAGGGGATGCAAAAACCTTTGAGAAAACATTTAATAAGATAGATATTAATAAAATGTGAGACACCAATGTTACAATACTTTCTTGATAATAAAGCATTAGAATCAGCAAATCAGATTTGCAATGAACTAAACAAAATAAAATCTAAAATAACAAATACGGATTACTCTAGTTCGTATGAATTTTACCATAACTGTTCAGATTTGTTTGCTCAAATAGAAGAAACTGCGCATCAGAAAAACGATGAAAAACTTGCGAATGCTCAACTTGTATTTCGTAGTTATTTTCTTCTTTTTTGTGATTTATCTGCTTATTTTAATTTGCTGTCACAAAAAGAATACAGAAAGTCTTGGGATAA
The DNA here is from genome assembly GCA_017438845.1 of Clostridia bacterium. Taxonomy (GTDB): domain Bacteria; phylum Bacillota; class Clostridia; order Oscillospirales; family Acutalibacteraceae; genus Fimenecus. The sequence continues at coordinate 37,083 of JAFRUO010000021.1, forward strand.
ACTTCAAGACTGCCTCGATAAAATCAAATTTGTCCGGAAATACATAAATACTAATCGATTCGAAACAGATGACTTATACTCTCTCTTGGTTAATTATGAAAGCTTGTATCCGTTCTCCGTTTTCTTTAGTAGCGACTATGTTATTTCAAAATCTCATTGCAGTATCTGTGGTAAATCTATGTTGAGCCCTGATTGTACTCATATTAAAGGTAATATTTATTGGGGAGAAATGGCAAAAGAATGCGTTGATGAAATCGAATTCAAATCTGTTAGCATTGTTGATCATCCAGACGACAAACGCTGTGTTGTAGAAAAGAAAGATGATAAGCGAAGTGAAGAAGAAAAGTTCCTAAAACTACATCAATTCATTTCTCTAAAGCAGCCATTTTTACAACAATTCACAGTATCTGCTAGGGAAGGATATAAAAAAGACGAAACAATAAAAGGAGTGGGAAGAAATGATTTATGTCCATGTGGAAGCGGTAAAAAATTCAAGAAGTGTTGTGGACGCAACATATATAAGGAGCATATTTATTACACTGTCAAACCTCTTAATACCGTAAAACTAATTATTCTGTAGTATATACAAACCAATGGAAAGGGAGCCTATTTGCATAAGCTCCCTTAACCTTTTGATGACCTTTGTATGCCTTTTTGAGACCGCCATTTTACTAATACCGAACTGTTTTCCAATTCTTTCCATAGACCAGCTCTCATAGTAATAGAGGTAGATTAGCTTCTTTTCCTCGGGTGTTAATTTCCGAATTGCACTGCGTAATTCTTCCAATTCAAGGCGATGGACTACCTCAAGATAGGTATCATCAACGGGTTGACTTAACCGCTTTGAAGCAAGAACCTCTTGCTCAAAGTCACCCATGCTTAGGTGCCGTCTGTCGCTTCTGTCCTGTGCTTCCTGTCGCCTTTTGTCCGTCTCAAGGAACGCTTGAACCTCCCCTGACTTCTCTACTTCGGGATACAAATCACCATATTCAATTGTCGTGATAAAAATAACCGTTTACCTTTTTCCTTCCGCCGGAAAGAAGTAAGTGTGGCATAGTCGAGACAGTTACCACGGCTGCCAATCTCTCAGTACTCACTCCTAAGTTTCAGTGCAAAAGTGGTATCTAAAAGACTTAAGGTTGAACAATAATTACAACCTTACCGACTAAATTTATCATAAGGCTTTCGCCCGATGACCTACCTTAATGTAGTTTTATTATATAGAACATTTGTTCTTTTGTCAAGTCATTTTGAAGAAACACATATAAAAAAGAAGGATGATTTCAGCATTGAAACCACCCTTCTTTTTCAACTTTGCTCTAAATTGTCAAAAAACACAAAATTGCGTTGCGTAGTCTTAACGAGCAGACCCTTTGTAGCCACAAACGGTAAAATTCCTCCTTTAGGGGCACCCTAAGACCTGCGAATTGTTATACCAAATATTTACAATTCGTTTTGGTGTTAACAACATCCATCAAGTAGGAAACATTAAATGTCTCCGAATCATTAACCCCTATTTTTACAGCATTATTACTTGAATAATAAAAATCAAAATGCTTTAACGGGTGCAAATCTTTTATATGGTTTTGATCATCAAAATCATACCGCAAATATCCCGGTTCAAAACCAATTAAATAATTCACTAATTCATAATATACGTCTTCTTTTTCGTAAACTAAATAATCCGAGAATTCATCTATACACTTTTCAAAAAGCTTTTCAATTCCATTATTTATAACATCTTTATCGTTAAAAATTGACAACAAAATGGAAGTAGCAAAAGAATCTAACAGGGTTTGATTAAATAAACATTCCAATCCTTCGTCGGTTTCTTTTACAATAAATGGAAAACAAAATGAAACGATCTTTTTTTCATAATGAAAAAACAACCTGCTCATTTTATCAACTACCAAAACAATTTTATTGCAATCATTAGAAATTTCTTTTTTGCTTTCCGAAAACGAAATATATTTTATTGTATGTAGCAATACCTTAATAATATCTTCTTTGTCTCTGATAACAATATCCAAATCACTTAGTAAAGTCTTTGGAATATCGAACTCATAAATCTTCATTTGCTAACGATATGCTCCCATAAATTTTAATGTTCTATCTCTAATTTCATCTTCCGGAGGACAATTATAATCACTGAAAAAGTCCATAACATTTTGAACAATAGTATCTTGCTTACTTATCAAACCAGGTTCTTTGCTAATTGTTTCAACTATTATATCTCTTATTGGTTTATGGGTCTTTTCTGCTTTTTTTACAGCTATTTGGACTTTTTTGTTCTGCTGTTCTTTTTCCTCATCAGAAGGTTCGATTAATCTTAAAATACCACTTTGCGACAAATCATCAATAACCTGTTTATAGGTGTTAAAAAACGGTTCGTTTCCTGCTGTATTAGGTAATACCAAATAAGATGATACAAGAGACCTTGTAAGCATCATATACAATGTGTTTCTCGAAAACACATTTCTAGTAACCCTACCATTTACAACTACTATAACAAATGGAAACTCTAAGCCCTTAATATTGTTCTTGTTACTGATAAAAACCGCATTTTCAATAAGCGTTTTTGTTTCGTAACCCTTAATAGCTCTCCAGCCATCAAACCTTTGCGGTATAGCAATCTGCAATCTGTCCGCAAACCGATAACTATCCTGATTGCTACCAGTAAACACAACGGCAATATCGTTAGGACAGATAGTGGTGTGTTTGTCACACAACTGGGTTATTATACTTATAACCGTCTCAACACAATCATTTGAATTATTAATATTAATGGTTGAGATATCAGAAGTATCTAGATCTTCAAATCTTCTTAACGGTTTTCTGGTTAACTCTATTGTGTTATCATCTTGATCGCGTTCAATCGAATAACCGCATGCTGTCCATTCTTCATCATCAAGCCACCTAATAATAGGGCTTTCGTAAAGTCCCATTCCTACTGCATGGGCAAACATTAAAGTTTTAGGGTCTGTCCTATAGCATTTGTTTAATAAATAATCGCTTTGAACGGACTGTGACACATTCATATCATATATATCCTGGAATATATCACCCGCAACATATACTTTTTTACTTGTAATCATTTCACACAATTCAAAAAACGAATCAGGAAAATCTTGACTTTCATCAATAAGAATATAATCAAAACAAGGTTCAATGTTATCTAACGTGTTTAACTTTTCAATAGCATCTTTGCATACAGTATCAAAAGAGCCAGCATCAGTAAAGGTCTGAAATGGGATATTATATGCTCTACATAAATAACTATAAATTCCCGAGTTTTTGTTAGACACTGAACCCCAACTTGGAATTACCCAAAGTCTTTCTTCCCATTTTATCTGTTCCTCAACCTTCATAAAATTAAAGAATTCGGGTATCCTTGTCTTCATCTTTTCAGATAATATTTTATTGTAGCAAGTAAACACAATTTTACTATCTTTTTCTTCCGTATAGATTGCTTTTAATTTATGCAAAAGAAGTTCGGTTTTTCCAGTTCCTGCCAATCCTTGTATTGTAATACGTTTTGAGTCAATAGAATTTGAATATATAAATCTGCTTTGATCGCCATCAAACAATACAATTTTGCGTTTTATGCTTTCAAGTAAATTAGTCGGCGTTTCGCCTATAACTCTGATGTCATTAACGCTTCCAATTAATAGAGAAATTAAAAATTCGGCATGGCGAATTTCTTCAACTTCACTCAAAGATGAAACCGCTAAAATGTTTTGCAAACTCTCATTATTGGTTCTAACAATTAACCTATCCTTCCAGGCTTTTGGTCTTCCTAAATACTTGCGATATTCATATTTCTCGCTCAAATATCCTAAATCTTCAATAAAATCATCTGCAAATTCATCAAATTCTTCGTTGGCTTCGTTAAGATTAATAATTATTACCTTATTTCCGGGGATTAATACTATAAGATAATCTTCGTACTCATATCCGACTTCTTGATTCGCACCTAATGCATGCTGAAGAATATAAACCTGCTTAGAATTCTCTTCGGAATATGTTTTTAATTCGTTAATGATATCCCTATTCTTATCAGAATCAGTAACATTTGAAAAAAACAAACTATTTTCCATGATATCACCTCCACCAATTTGTTTCATTATATCATAAACTAAAAACCATAACAACACATTATTTGTTATCAAACAGTTATTGAAATATAAGGAAAGGGCAGTTTTTCACAAAACCGCCCTAAAAAAACACCATTATCCATCTATTGCAATTATATATAATTTATTATTGTTCAATCTTTATTTGAACAAGTTCGTTAATTTTTGAGTTGATTTCATTTTTTATATAATCAATAGTGGCATACTTATTTGCAAGTTCTTTTTGCTTCAAAAAATCAATATCTCCTTCATTGTTAATTGGAAACGGCACTTTTATATCCAGTTTTTTAATCATAGTGCTATTGATTTTTGTATATTCATTTTTTCCGTTTATACCCATACGTCCTTTTTTGTTTGCTCTAAAAATAGGCTCTAAATACCATTTCAAATAATCTATACAAATTGTTTCTTTGTACTTATCAATTATTGAAATAACACATCTATCGCCGTTAATTGAAAATTTTCCATCAATTATTGTGATAAATCCGGCACAACCATTTTTCGAGTAAGTTAAGTAACGCCCACAATAATCATAACTGTTCATGTAAGCAAATGGTTTATTGTTGTTTGCAGAATAGACTGGAATATCGCCTATATTGTTGTTACACCATTCAATCGTATATTTTGAATTACCATTATGATGCTTAATGATATCATTAAGTGACAGTTCTTTTGTAGGCACATCATTTTCAAGGTTTAATTGAACATTTTGGCTTTCCAGTTCTTTCATTTTTTTGCACAATTTGCGCTTCAACAAATAGACAGTCTCATGTTTTTCAGCCATTTCTTTCTGGGAATTAATATCATAAATACCCTCTTCTTTAATTGGTACGGGTATTTCAATATTCTTTATTCTGTTAAAATGTAAAGATGGTACATCTCCACGTTTTACATTTTCATAGAAAACAGGCTGAAGTATATATTTAAAATAAACCATGTATAAATTGTCCTTAATAGGCTTGAGTATGGTTCTGTGTCCTCCTATGCAATAGCCTTCATCTTGTATGTATTCTAAAGTGCCTGCTTTTTCACCATCTGTAGTAAATGTCAGATTTGGTTCTGTATAGTCTGCATGATCCACTTTACCAAAAACACCTATTGTTGTTCCGGTATAAACTACATACTTACCGCTATGATCATTGCAATATGACTTTGTATACTTGGAATTGCCATTTATAGGTTTAAACAAATCCCCAATTTTCACATTTATAGTTTTAGGCATTCTATAGCCTCCTTGTAATCCTTTAAATCGCACTTTAATTCTTCGATAAAGGTTTGAAATTCAGACAATGTCATTTGATTTTCAGCTCGCTTAAATCCGAGTTTAATTTTTTCTTCATCACTCCAGAAATTATCGATATTCCAATTCCCATTTGCAGGGAATTTGCTTATGTCCAACAGCTTCATTTTGCCATCACCATCAAACCAGGTTTTATGAGGCTCCTGAATATTGTTTTTATCGTCAAGTGCACGGTAAAGATTATAATTGACAACCGCATTGTGTAAATCGTTATTATCTGGGGTGTCGAATCTATAAACATCTAATGTTTCGCCTATACTTTTACAAATATAAGTAAACACTTTATAATCCTGAACTTTTCCATTAAGAATATCGTCTTCTGACTTTTTCGTAACAGTAAAAATATATGTCTTTTTGGGGGTATTGAAAAAGCTATTAATAGGCAAAGATATAATACTTTCAATATAGCACTCTTTTAATATCAGTTCTTTAAGCGATGTGTTTCCGAGATTTGTAAATATTCCATCTGGAAGTACGATATTTGCTGTTCCTCCATATTTCAAGGATTTAATAATCCACTCTAAGAACAAGCTTTCAACACCCATTCCATTAGCCGAATAGTATGTAGTTTCTTTTGCCAATCTTGAAATTGTTGCATCCTGATAATAGGGTGGGTTAGCTAATATCAGGTTGTACTTATTCTCTTCTAAAAAGCCCAGGGTGCCCAACGCTGTTTTGCTTGAAACAAACACCTTATTCAATAAATTGTCCGAAAGGTATTTTACATCTTTTAAGGTGTTATTATCCTTGAAAAGCTTTGACATATAAATAAGCATATTTGCTTTTGCAAGTATTGTTGTAATATCACTTTCTTGCCCTGACATTTGCTTTTCAAAGCCAAACAGTTCAATATTTGAGTATAATTTGCCATCTTTCATTGAAAATTCAACAGCGGAAGCTGTTGCAGCCTCTAAAAGAAATTTCCCTACGCCCGAAGCAGGATCACATATTTTCATTCCTGGAGAAATAGTAACCATATTTACCATTTCTCTAACTATTTTAAGCGGTGTAAAAAACTGTCCCATACCAGACTTTTCATCACTGTTTTTCATGAATGTTTCAAAAAGCTTTGATTTAAAGTCCTTGCTAATATTTATAAATTTTCCATTCTTCTTTTCGTATGAAGCAAACTCATCCAATATGTTTTTAAAGCATAACGCGTGGGAGTCTTCTTCCACATAATGACCGTCTTCACCTTTTTTTGCATGGAATATTTGACCATTAACTATAGTAGTTCCATCCTCGCCTGCAGGAAATAATAATTGCAATTGAGCTCTTGGACCCTCGAGATACTTTCCTAGAATATCCGCATCTGTCATTTTTTCTTTTCCAGTCTTCTGATATAAACTGTATACATAATCAAAAGAATTCGCATCTTTTAAAACATTTATATCACTCAGATACTTAAAAAGAAACACTTCAACAAAAGTATACAAAGCCATTTTTGATGATGCAAATGTCATTCTTTTTAGAATTCTTGCTATTTTTTTAGCCAAGTCTGTTGGGTCAATATCTTCCGTTTTAAGGATAGCATCATTTGTATCGGAAACAGAAAGAGATACCAAATCAATAAAATCCGCCAGTTTTCTTGACTCACTTTTAGGCTTTATTTCTCTTTTTATTTGATTACCATTGTCGTCAACTATAAAGTTTTTAGTCTGTGGATTTATCCACAAGAATTCGTTTCCATCTGTAACAACATAAATTTTAGCATTTAATTCTTTTGCTACATGTAATTCCTGCTTAATTGCTTTTTCTTTCTTTTTATCAGAATTAAACTCTTCTGGTAACTTAAATTCAATAAAAACGATAACTTCCTTGTTTTTGTTGACAATCAAAACATCGGGCTTTTTGCCAGTATACTTTGTAACTCTAACAGCATTTATCTTTTTTGATGTCACCAAATCATTAATAGTTGTAGCCCCGAGGCTCAAACAAGTGTATTTATCAAGAATTGTAACCGGTGTTGAATATAATGCATCCTGTAATGTTTGTTCTGACATATTATTTCTCCTTTTTTATCAATGAATTAAGAATCGTATTCCATTTTTTATCAGGAATATCGTTGTTTGTAGCAAATTCAATCAACTCAATGAAGTTATCATGCGAAAGAATGTATTCTATCTGATTATCCGGTAAAGTCCTTCTGTCTGCCGATGCAGCTAAAATGAACTTTCTTTTTCGTTCATCTTTTAGATCAAGCTTTTCAATAAGTTTGTCTAAATCTTCTTTCTTAGGAGGAGAGTTATTTTTACCATTCTCTATATTGCTAATATATTGAGTGGATTTTTTGATTTCTAATGCAAGTTCGCTTTGACGATAACCAGCACTTTGTCGAAATTCTTTTAATAAAATGCCGAACTCACTCGGATGATTCATAGTTCTCCTCCTTTCCACGGTATTAAATAAATAAATTTATTTATTTAATACTATCATAATATGCACAGATTGTCAATCCATTTGAAACAAAAAGCAGTTGGTGACCGATGTCATCAACTGCTTTTTGTTTATGATACTGCTGCTATCATTAGTTGGGTGGCAAGCTTAAAGCCGGATTTGAAGGCGTCGAGCTCGGTTTGGGTGGAAAGCTCGTCCACGCTCGTGGTGTAGCGTTCTAACAAATCCTTCTGCTCAAGAGTGAAGTCCTTGGTTAGGCGTTCTTGGTTGCTGTTCACTAACCTGATAGCGTCTTTATAGTATGGGTTATTCTCAATATGGTTGAATTCATGCGGCGAGAGATTGCCGTGCCAGATTTCTTCAAAAATATCCATTTATTCTCCTTATGCATTGTATATCACTTCTTGGTTCACGATTTCTCGTGCCTGATTTGCTATGTCGTTCATCGCCTGCGTCCAAGCAAACGGGTTTTCTGCTTTCATTTGCTCGGTTACGCCCTGTATCTCGGCAAGCTGCTTTACCAGTCTGTCGTACATTTTCTCTGCTCTAATATCCACCTCGTGAAGATGCGTGTTCAGACTACAGCTCGTCTTCAGAGTGGTGTATAACACCTTGCGGTGTTTCTTTATGTAATCAAGGTGGCGCAAGCCCCATTTGCCTATTTCATACTGCGTTTCGGTTGACACGAGATTTGGCAGCAGCACGCCGTTTACTTCTGTGTAATCGTATAAGCTCTTGCCTTTCCTCGTATTCCTCGAGCCATCGTTTTGGCGCATATTTTTTATCCTCCAGTAATAATGATTGTCTTGTGTATAAGATTTCCTTGTTGAGCACTTGTACTGCTTCGGCATCTGCTTGGGTGAAAAGCTTATCCCACTTATCATAGTTTCTCTTTTTCAAGGCGGGCGTTATCTTTAAGCGCTTCGTGTTTTCCTTCATCAGCTCTTGGTAGCGTTTATCCGCCTTTGCCTCAATCATTTCGAGATACGGAAACATTGAGTGGTCGCACATCATATCCTCATACGCTTCCGGCTCGTTTACATACAGAAAATAGGAGTGCCTCCTGCCCCACATTCCAATCTTCGGCTGCTCTAATTCTGCATCGGGATTTTCCAAATCAATATCCCTGAAATTGACGTTGTTATGTATTATCATTTTTTACCTCCTTGTTAGCTTTGGACCATAAAGTCATATAAGGCGCAAATCCTCCTTTCTCTAGTATTTATGCGGTTTTTCGTCTGTTGCCTTATGAGTCCATACTAACATGGACAGGTGCCATGGCGGCGCCCATATTGTTGGCGTCGGTTATGCCGAGGTCGTAAATTTTCCCGAAGCTTACCGCCGTAACGCACGGTCGGTCCGAGCGATGTGCGCTGAGTATATCCGCCCCTGCTCCCGTTACCGTTCTCTGCGCGCTTTGCGGTCTTTGTCCGCCGTATTCAAGCGGCATACGAAACTGTCTTTCCGCCGTGCAGAAGTGCGACGAGGTCACTGCCGCACAGAATTTCGAAGCTCCGCAGCCGGTAAGTATCGCCGCAAGTCCGAGGCTCAGCGCCATAGTCGAGCACGCCCCGAAAACTCCGAGATACGCCGCTTCGCTCCCCCGAAGGGAAAAGCTCGAAGCGGTGAGCTGGTTGAGTAAATCCCCTGCTATTACGGTATCAGCCTGTTCTTCGCTTATCCCTGCCTTGTCAAGAGCACGCCTGAGCGCGTCCTTTTGCAGGGCGCTTTCCGACTTTTCAAAGCTTTCCTCGCCGAGTGTATCATCCTTGAACACGAAATCAAACTCAGCCGAAAGCGGTCCCTCGCCCTCTGTTTTGCCGACCACTGCGGCGTGCGACAGTATCGAGGGCTTTTCGTTTAAAACAATTGTCGACTTTCCCTGTCTTGTCATTTTATCACCCGGTTTTATTTTTAACGGCGAATGAAGAATTATGCAAAAGCGCTCCCCGAAAATGCGAGGATACGTGTGCGGCTCATATTGTGCATTTTTCACATAAAACGTCATATTAAGTCGGTAATGTTTCAAGATTGTTTTTATAAGGAATTTAATATATAATTATAATAATAAACAGATGTTTATATATTAAGTTTAAATAGAGGAAGGAAGAGCTTATGGCAAGACAAAAAATTCAGTCTGTTTCCCGTGCGGAGGCTACCGTTGACAGACTGTACGAGGAACTCGGAAGCCGTGTTAATGCGGTTTCCACGAACTCCTGCCCGATTGACGTTGCGCTCGGCTTTGTAAGGCTGTGCCACTCACAGTCGTGCGGAAAATGTACGCCCTGCCGTGTAGGACTCGGTCAGCTTGCAACGCTGATTGAAAGCGTGCTTGACGGAGAGGCTGACGAGGGAACCGTTGACCTGATTGAAAAAACCGCCCGTGCAATTTATCTTTCGGCGGATTGCGCTATCGGCTACGAAGCGGCTAACATGGTGCTTGTAAGCGTACAGGGCTTCAGGGACGACTTTGTTTCGCACATTAAAAACGGAAAGTGTATGTGCAGCTTCGACCGTCCCGTGCCGTGCGTTACACGCTGTCCTGCCAATGTGGACGTGCCGGGCTATATCGCCCTTGCGGCTGCGGGCAGACCCGAGGACGCCGTCAGGCAAATCAGGAAGGACAACCCCTTCCCCACCGCCTGCGCGCTTATCTGCGAGCATCCCTGTGAAAATTACTGCCGCCGTCAAATGATTGACGACCCCGTAAACATAAGAGGAATCAAGCGCTATGTCTGCGACAGGGCAGGCGTTGTCCCCGCCCCCGAATGTATGCCTTCTACGGGCAAAAGGGTCGCCGTAATCGGCGGAGGCCCCAGCGGTCTTACCTGTGCATATTACTTACAGCTTATGGGACATCAGACTACCGTGTTTGAGGAAAAGCAGTACCTCGGCGGTATGCTCCGTTACGGCATTCCGAATTACCGCCTTCCCAGGGAAAGGCTTCAGAGCGACATCGACTGCATTCTTTCCACGGGCGTTGAGGTAAAGCTTAACACGAGGGTTGACTCAGCCGAGGATTTAGGCGAAATCGCAAAAAGCTACGACGCGCTTTATATCGCCATCGGCGCTCATAAGGACAAGAAAATCGGGCTGGAAAACGAGGACGCCGACGGAGTAATTTCCGAAGTGGAAATGCTCAAGGCTATCGGTGACGGTAACTATCCCGACTACACGGGCAAAAAGGTAGTTGTTATCGGAGGCGGCAACGTTGCAATGGACTGCACAAGAACTGCCGTAAGAGCAGGCGCAGACAAGGTCAGCGTCGTTTACCGCCGCAGAATTGCCGACATGACTGCGCTTGAGGAGGAAATCTTCGGCGCACAGGCAGAGGGTGCGGAAATCCTTGAGCTTGTCGCCCCGTCAAGAATAGAAAAGGACTCGGACGGTAAACTGAAGGGTCTTTGGGTCAACAGGCAGATGATAGGCGAATTTAAGCGCGGCAGACCCGCCCCCGTCGACGCAGGCGAAAGCGAGGAGCTTATTGAATGCGACATTCTCGTTGTTGCGGTCGGTCAGGCTATCGACAGCGACCGCTTTGCGGAATACGGACTGCCGAGGAAATGGGACCAGATTGACGCAGACGGCTTTGCGATGATAGTCGGAATGGACGGAGTTTTCTCCGGCGGCGACTGCGCTACCGGCCCTGCCACCGTAATTAAGGCGATTGCCGCAGGAAAAGCGGCGGCGGCAAACATAGACGAATATCTCGGCTTTAACCACATAATCGAAAGCGGCGTGGAGGTTCCCAAGGCGAGAGTTTACGACCGCAAGCCCTGCGGAAGAGTCAACATGAGGGAACAGGAAGCAGGAGAAAGAAACAGAAGCTTTGAACCGTTTGAAAACGGTATGAGCGATAAGGAGGCTATGCAGGAGGCTAACCGCTGTCTGCGTTGCGACCACTTCGGCTACGGCTGCTTCAGAGGAGGTAGAATATCAAAATGGTAAACATTACAATTAACGGTAAAAACGCCTCCGTAAAGGAGGGCACGACCATACTCGACGCGGCTTTGCAAAGCGGCATACTTATCCCCACGCTCTGCTTTTTAAAGGACATCAACGAAATCGGCGCCTGCCGTATCTGCGTTGTCGAAATTGAGGGCATGGAGCGCCTTGCCGCCGCCTGCAACAACACCGTCGAGGAGGGTATGGTAATCTACACCAACTCCCCGAAGGTTATGGCTTCGAGGAAGGCTACGCTTGAGCTTATTCTTTCCGAGCACGAGTACTCCTGCGCCACCTGTGCAAGGTGCGGCAACTGTCAGCTTCAGTCGCTGGCTGAGGAGTTCGGGCTTTCAACCGATATTTACAAAAAGAAAATCAGAAAAATTCCGTGGGACAAAAGCTTCCCGCTTATCCGTGACAATGAAAAATGCATCAAATGTATGCGCTGTATTCAGGTTTGCGACAAGGTGCAGTCGCTCGGAGTCTGGGACGTTTGCGGCACGGGTGCCAGGACCACCGTCGACGTAAACGGCGGCGAAAAAATCTCGGCGGCTGACTGCTCGCTTTGCGGTCAGTGTATCACCCACTGCCCCGTAGGCGCGCTTCACGAAAGAGATGACAAAAACGTTCTTTACGAGGCGCTTGCCGACAAGGACAAGGTAAAAATTGTTCAGGTTGCCCCTGCCGTCAGAGCCGCCTGGGGCGAGGAGCTCGGGCTTCCTGCGGAAAAGGCAACCATCGGCAGAATGGGAGAGGCGTTACGACAGCTCGGCTTCGACTATGTCTTTGACACCGATTTCTCGGCGGACCTTACCATTATGGAGGAGGGAAGCGAATTTTTAAAGCGCTTCTCGGACAAAGAAAACAACCGTTTTCCGATGTTCACCTCCTGCTGTCCGGGCTGGGTGCGTTTTGTTAAAACACAGTACCCCGATATGTTAAGTCAGCTCTCAACCGCAAAAAGCCCTCAGCAGATGTTCGGCGCAGTGGTCAAGAGCTACTTTGCAGAGAAATTAAACAAGGACCCGAAGGACATAATCAGCGTTTCGGTAATGCCCTGCGTTGCCAAAAAGGCTGAGGCGGCTTACGACATTATGGGCAGTGAGGAGAGAGGCAGCGACGTTGACATCGTGCTCACCACAAGGGAGCTTATCAAGCTTATCAAGGCGGCGAGCATTAACGTCTATTCCCTTGAGGACAAGCCGCTTGACGACCCGCTGTGCGACGGCACGGGAGCCGCGGTAATTTTCGGCACCACGGGCGGAGTTATGGAGGCGGCGCTGCGTTCGGCATACTTCCTTGCGACAGGCTCCAACCCCGACCCCGACGCCTTCAAGGCGGTCAGAGGCTATCACAAGGGCTGGAACGAAGCGGAATTTGACTTTGCCGGCACAAAGGTGCGCTGTGCGGTTGCGAGCGGACTGGGCAACACCAGGAGCTTACTTGAGGCGATACGCCGCGGCGATGCCGAATACGACTTTGTTGAGATTATGGCTTGCCCCGGCGGCTGTGCAGGCGGCGGCGGTCAGCCGATACATCCTTACGACTCGTTTGATTACAGGGGCGACATTTTAAGAGAGCTTGACTTTAAGAGCTCTGTTCGCTTCTCGCACGAAAATCCTTCGGTTAAAAAGCTTTACGAGGAATATCTTAAGGCTCCGCTCGGTGAAAAATCGCATCACCTGCTTCACACCGACCACGAAGCATTAAATGTAAAATAATATAAAGACTTAACGCAAGGGGGCGTAATGTGCAGGAATATATAATTGTTTTTCCCATGGCAATACTGATTATCGGCTTAACCACCGTAGTTTTACGCGACACGTACCTCAACAAAAGGCAGCGTCAGCTGATGCTTTCCATCATCGTCTGCATCGGAATTATAGTTATTCAGAACGTAGTCGAATATATTCTTCAGGTCTCTGTCAGCATGCCGTACCTCAGGACTGTTGTGAGTATTATCGGCTACTCGGTGCGGCCCGTAATAATTGTGCTGTTCTGTCTGCTTGTTAAGCCGAACTGCAAGGTTAAGTATATGTGGGCGCTTGTGACAATAAACACATTGATATACCTTACCGCGCTGTTCTCGCCGTTTGTTTTCTATATCGACGAGGGAAACCATTATCAGGGCGGCGTTCTCGGAGGTATTTTCAGCAGTACCGCATATTTTGTCAGCGTAATCCTGCTTTGTCAGCTCGTCTACCTGACGCTCAACGAGTACCGTCAGCGCTCGTCATGGCTGTGGATGGTTATTATCAACACTCTGACTATCACCGCTTCGATGGTGCTTGAGGTTACAGCGTACTTTGACTGCCCCATCGCCTACGTCACAATTGCCATCGTGTGCTGCAGTCTGTTTTACTACATCTGGCTTCACCTTGAATACGTCAAGTCGCACGAAAAGGACCTTATGGCGGAGCAACGCATCAAAATTATGATGTCGCAGATTCAGCCGCATTTCCTTTACAACACGCTTTCCACCATTCAGTCGCTTTGCAGGACCGACCCTCACAAGGCGTTTGAAACGACGGGAAAATTCGGCTCATATTTGCGTAACAACCTTGAAAGCCTTGACAGCACTGATTTAATTCCGCTTAAAAAGGAGCTTGAGCACACAAAGCTTTACGCCGATATTGAAATGCTGCGCTTCCCGAAAATCAGCGTCATATACGACATTCAGGCGGAAAGCTTCAGGCTGCCTGCGCTTACAATTCAGCCGATAGTCGAAAACGCAATAAGGCACGGCGTCAGAAGCCGTGAGCACGGATATGTCACGGTTAAAACAACGGAGCTTGAACACGCATATGAAATCACCGTCAGTGACAACGGCATCGGCTTTGACGTTTCAACGCAGGACCTGACCGTTGAGGGCTCCGAGCATATAGGCCTTAAAAACGTTAAGGAGCGAATCGAAACAATGTGTTCGGGTACGTTTGAAATTGAAAGCCGCATAGACGAGGGTACGGTTGTTACAATCACTGTTCCCAAAAGGATTAAGGAGTAAACAATGAAAATAATCTGCGTTGACGATGAGGAGCTTGTTCTCGACCTTGTCGTATATATGTGCAATAACCTGCCCAATGTAAGCACGGTCAGGGGCTTTACCGATCCGCTGAAGGCGATTGAGGAGCAAAAAAGCGAGCCCGCCGACATAGCGCTTCTGGACATTGATATGCCCGTTATGAACGGTATCACGCTTGCGGTTAAGCTCAAGGACATTCACCCCGACACGGCTGTAATTTTCCTTACGGGCTACTCGAACTACGCCCTTGAAGCGTTTCGGGTTCACGCAAACGGCTACCTTTTAAAGCCGCTTGACAAGGAGAGGCTTGTTGAGGAGATAGGCTATGCCATGGAGAAAAAGGGCGTAAAAAAATACCCCGACTTTTTTGCAAAAACCTTCGGTGATTTTGACTTTCTGGCGCACGGAAGCCCCGTCAGCTTTTCAAGACAGAAGTCAAAGGAGCTGCTCGCCTTTCTGATTGACAAGAGAGGCTCGGGCGTTACAAGAGCCGCCGCCTTTGCCGCGCTCTACGAGGACGAAATATACGACAGGAGAAGGCAAAAGCAGTTTGACGTTATAGTCAGAAGCCTCAGAGATACGCTTGAGGAATGCGGCGCTAAACACCTTCTCGTCATAAAATCGGGCGAGCTTCGTATTAACCCGGGCTTAATCGAGTGCGACCTGTACCGTTTGCTTGACGGCGACGCGCGTGCGGTCAACGCGTACAGGGGCGAATATATGAGCGCTTACCCCTGGGCAAGCATTACCGAGGCTTTCCTCGACAGAAACACCAAGAAATAAAAAGCCCGAAGCGTCTTTTTAAAATTGCTTCGGACATAATGTGTATTGATTATTGAAAGCCAAATTACGTTTTGATGAATTGAAAGGAGTTTTTTAATGCAAACACAGAAAAAGGGCACGCCCTGGAAGCCGATTGCGATTGTTGCAATCTGCCTTTTACTGATTGTAAGCACGCTTTACGGACTCGGTGTTGGCTATAAGCAGCCCGCCCCCGAAAGCACGGAGCCTTCCTCGGAGCAGACGGTTGTGCCTCAGGATGCGCTGAGCCTCTGGACGGACGGCGCCGAGGCAAAAAAGGAGCTCAGCTCCTATATAGAGGCTGTCACAAAAGAGGGCTCAAAGGACTTTATTCCCGAGGAGGACAGAATTGCAGTGTTCGACCTTGACGGCACGCTTGCCTGCGAAACAGACCCGTGCTACTTTGACCACTGTATTTATTATCACCGTGTAATTGAGGATGAAAATTATAAGGACAAGGCGACCGATTTTGAAAAAGAGGTTGCGGCTGAGGTCAAGCAGTTTATGGACACCGGCGTTTCGGCGCCCGACTCAATGACGCGTCACGGCAAGGCGGTTGCTTCGGCGTTTTCGGGACTTACTCCCGAGGAGTTTGTCGACTACTGCGCCGAGTACGCCAAGACCCCCTCGCCCGGCTACAACAACCTTACCAGAGCCGAGGCGTTCTACAAGCCGATGCTTCAGGTCGTTGATTACCTTAAGGCTAACGGCTTTACGGTATACGTTGTCAGCGGAACGGACAGGTTTATCGTAAGAGGACTTGTAAAGGCTTCTCCGCTTGATTTGCCCAGTCAGCAGCTTATCGGCTCCGATGAAAGCCTTGTTGCTCCCGACCAGGGCGACACCGACGGACTTGAATATGAATTTGACGAAAACGACCAGCTCGTTATGGGCGGCGAATTTCTCGTTAAAAACCTTGATATGAACAAGGTTACGGTTATTCAGCAGGAAATCGGCAAGCAGCCCGTACTCGCCTTCGGCAACAGCGGAAGCGACTTCAGCATGGCTCAGTACGCCCTCAACGGCAACAAGTATAACGCCAAGGCGTTTATGCTCTGCTGCGACGACACCGTGCGTGAAAACGGCAACCCCGAAAAAGCCGCAAAAATGGTTAAATCCTGTGAGGAAAACGGCTTTACGGCTATCTCGATGAAGGATGACTGGAAAACAATTTACGGCGACAACGTCACAAGAAAATAAAAGGTACACTGTACTGATGCAAGCCAAGCCGAAAGAGCGTATGCCCTTTCGGTTTGTTTTTAAACAAATCGTACGGTTTGCGGCAGGGACGGATATATTTTGTAAAAAGCTATTTCAAAAGCACCCGTTTTTTGGTATAATAATGTATATATAAACAGTTTTTATGCAGAAGGTGAGATAATGAACGACAGAATTGAAGCGATAGTCAACAACATTGAAAAGGTAATTGTCGGCAAGCGTGAGGCGATAATTAAGATTATCTGCGCTATGCTTTCGCAGGGGCATATACTTGTAGAGGACGTTCCCGGCGTAGGAAAGACAAGGCTTATCCGGGCGCTTGCAAGCTCGGTTGACGGGAAATTCAACCGTATACAGCTGACCCCCGACATTATGCCCGGCGACATCGTGGGCTTCTCAATGATTAACCCGCAGACAAGGGAGCTGGAGTACAGACCCGGCGCCGCCATGTGTAATTTCCTGCTTGCGGACGAAATCAACAGAGCCTCGCCCAAGGCTCAGTCGTCACTGCTCGAAATAATGGAGGAGCATCAGATTTCCCTTGACTCGGTAACAATGCCGCTTCCGGAGCCGTTTATGGTAATGGCAACGCAGAATCCCGTTGAAACCTACGGCACCTATCACCTTCCCGAAGCCCAAATGGACAGGTTCCTTATGCGGATTTCAATGGGCTACCCGAGCTTTAACGATGAGCTTAACATAATAAAGCTCTCTCAGGAGGATTCGTTTAACGAAAATCTCAGCCCCGTTATGACGTGCGAGGAGCTTCTCGGACATATAGAAAACGTTAAAAAGGTAAGCTGTACGGACAGTATTGCCGACTATATTTTAAGGCTTGTCACCGCCACAAGAAGCTCGGAGCTCGTTTCGCTCGGGGCTTCGCCCAGGGCAGGCATCGCCCTTATGAAAACAGCTAAGGCATACGCCTATATTATGGGCAGAAGCTATGTCGTCCCCGACGACGTAAGAAATATGCTGACGGCTGTCATTGCACACAGGCTCATTCTTTCGCCTAAAGGCAAATCGGCGTTTTCAAGCGCCGAAAAGGTGACCGCAAATATCGCCTCCGGCGTTAAAGCCCCTACCGAATAATTATGAGTAAAACGGTTTTGTCACTCTTAAACTACATAGGCTGTATAGGTATGGCTCTGTTTGTGACCCTCGTTATCGACGGCACAATCGGAATGGTGCTTACCTTTGCGCTGATAATTGCACTGGTTGTTTCCCCTCTTCTTACGCTTGCGGTAAAGCGTCACCTGAGAGTTCAACCGGTGTTAAACGGCTCCGCCTTTTCAAAGGGTGACAAAATTTACTTCGGCATAAAGCTTTTTAATAACGGTTTTCTTCCCGCTCCCGTAATCTCGGCTGAGCTTTACCGAACGCCTCATTTTACAGCCGACGGCGGGGACGCTCTTTGCGGCTCGGTTACGGGCAGGTCGTCCAATACGCTCACGCTCGCTCTCACCGCAGTACATTCGGGAAAGGCGTATATCGGCATTAAAAGCCTTACGCTTACCGACTACCTCGGCATTTTTTCGTTTAATTTAAAGATTGACGGCGATGCCGAAAAGGAGCTTACGGCGGCAATTTACCCCGACATCCCCGAGGTTTCGGTACAGACGGGTCTTATTAACACAAGCTCGGTCTTTTTGTCAGCCGAGGACGATGAGGAGGAATCCGACGAAACGTCGTCGGTACCGACCGGACTTGCAGGCTACGACCACAGGGAATATTCGCCGGGCGACCCGTTAAAGAGAATTAACTGGAAGCTTTCTTCAAAGCGTGACGTGCTTATGGTGCGTCTTGACGAAAAAATCAAGGGCGCAGGCAGAACGCTGCTGCTCGACCTGCCCTACTGCGAGCTGACTCCCGTTTTGCTTACCGTGCGTGACAACGTAATTGAGGGCATGCTTGCCATGCTCGTTTCTCTGATAAAAGAGGGACGTGAAGTGAGCTGCCTCTACCGTAAGCAGGGACTGTGGATGACCGCCGAAATTCGCTCTCAGGGCGACATTTACGCCCTGCAGGAGGAGCTTTCGGAAACGGAGCCCGACAAAGCGGGAGGTGTTCTCCCCGACCCTGCAAGGCTTTCGGGCGTGCCGATTGTTTTCACCTCGGCTATGCAGGGCTGTTCAGGCTCGGCGGAGCTTATCGCGCGGCGCTTTCCCGACTCAATGCTTATCAGCTCATACGCCTCTTCACTGCCGAGCTTCAGCGCTAACAGCTGGGTTCTGTCAGAAGGCTTTGAGCTTCACAAAATGTGAGGTGTGATATGAAAAAGCTTCTTCACCTTACAAAGGAACAGCTCAGCGTTTACATCTGTCCTCTTTTGCTTGCGGACGCGGTGTATTTTGCGAGCCTATACACCTTTAACAAGCCGTCCGCATTTGTGTTTACGGCTCTTTTCGCCATAGCCTCCGTTATGCTTTTTCGCCTGTTTGACTCACTGCGCTTAAGGAAAAGCGGAGGGCTTATTTATGCGCTTATGCTCTCTGTGGCGGTGTTCGTTTCCTTTTCACTCGTGGTGCTTCATATGTCCGCCTACGGCTATTACTCACCCATACGCTGGTTTTACGCTCAGGGCGACGACAGCTTTGTGCCCGACCTTACTGCGGCTCTTGCCCTCGGCGGCGGCTTCTTTCTGTGCTCGGTTATTTACTATTTTACAATGGTACGTTACCGCACAATGGGAGTAATGCTCTGCACAATGTTTCCGTTTTTCTTCTTTGCAAAGCGCTCGGACATTATGCCGAATATACTTATTACGCTTATAATGCTTCTCTTCCTCGCAGTTGTTATTCATAACAGGCGGCTCGGCTCCGGCGGCGAGAAAACAAAATCGGAGCTGAAGGTCGACCGTGCGTATATTATCGCCGTGTCCGTGTTTATACTGATTGTCGGCTCTCTTACCATGATAATCGAAAAGCCGTATTACCAGGCGTTCCTTGAAAAGAACTCAAGGCTTTTCACGCCGTTTGGCATAGGCGGCGGCAACAGTTCGGGCTTTGAGGACCTGACGGAGCGTTCCTCGCCGAGAAACGGCAGGCCTGACTATAACTATGAGCCTCTGTTTTATGCCGAAACCGACTCCGACGCAGAGGAATTATTCCTCCGCACCAAGGCGTTTGATACCTTTGACGGCGATTTCTGGGTTAACTCGAACAACTATTCCTGGGCGTTTTACAGCCTTCAGCTGCCCGAATACTCAACCGACGACGTAGCTTTGGATATGTCCGCGCTTACGGGCGGCGAGCCGACAGAGCTTTATCGGGTGCAGAGGGCGCGCGTCTTTGACGATGAATTTACGCCGAGCTATCTCCCCTCACCCTACGGAATTATAACCGACAACCGCCCTGCAAATTCGCTCCAATACTATAAGCTTCGCTCCGACACCTCGGTTTTCAGGACTATGGATTACTATGACCTGCCCGAGCTTAACGATAGGTTTAGCTTTATTGAGGGCAGACACGAGCTTTATCTTTTCGCCGAAAGGCTTAATTTCAGCTCCTCGGAATACCTTGACTTCCTTAAAGGCTTCGGTAAAAACGAGAGTGCAAAGCGGCTGTTAAAGGATTATGAACGGGCGCAAAGCGGCTACACGGGACAGGAAAATATTTCCTCAAGGCTCAGAGCTCTCTCCGAGGAGATTACCGCCGACTGTCACAGCGACCTTGAAAAGGCAAAGGCGCTTGAAAGCTATTTTTCGGAAAACGGCTTCTCCTATTCCCTTGATTATGTGCCCGACGACAATTCGGTTGACTACTTCGTTTTCCAAAGCAAAACGGGCTACTGTGCAGGCTACGCCACCGCAATGACGCTTATGGCAAGAAGTGTGGGGCTTCCCGCAAGGTATGTCGAGGGCTTTGCCGCCTTTGAAAAAAACGAAAGCGGTCAGTTTGTCATAAGGGACGGCTACGCTCACGCCTTTGTCGAGGTTTATATTCCCGCCGCAGGCTGGCTGACCTTTGACCCGACCGTTGACGGTTACAGAGAAAACCCGAACGCAGACGGCTCCTCGGGCCTCGGCATCCTGTCAAGGCTGCTTGAAGCTTTAAACCGTGCCTCGTCAATTTTCGTAATTGCTCTGGCTGTACTGCTTTTCTCGCTTGCGGACCTGCTGCGTGAGCTTGCTTTAAGAACGGTAATTCTCTTTAAGCCGTTAGAAAAAAGAGTAATTCTTTTGTACCGCAACCTTCTTAAAGCCGCAGGAAAATCGGTCGGTGAGGATTTGTCCTCCTACACGCCCGATATGCTTCGTAAGCTTCTGTACGAAAGCAAGGGCATTTCGTCAGACAGGCTGATAAGCCTTTTTGAAAAAACCGCCTTCGGAGGCTTTGAAGTCAAAAGGGAGGAATATGCTCCCGCCTACCGTGAGTATAAAAGCTGTTACCGAAAACTTAGCCGAAGGTTTAAAAGCTCAAAAAAGCCATAATAGAAAGCAGAATTAAAGCTCAGCCGCAGGCTGACTGAGGGGTTGTAACCAAGGCTCCCTTGTGTAAAGGGAGCTGTCAGCCGCAGGCTGACTGAGGGATTGTAAACAGTGAATAGTGAAAAGTGAATAGGTAATAAGTGTTTGCTTTGCAAACCGTAGGGGCGACCATTGGTCGCCCGCCGAGGATTGATGTGACTAATTTGTTTATCCAACGTAGGGCGGGGGCTTGCTCCCGCCGAGGTTTGATGCGGTTTTATTACACCTCATCCACCGCAAGCGGTCCCCCTTCCCCTCAAGGGGAAGGCTTACGGGACGTCGTGGACGCCGTCCCCTACGGTCGTTATTCATTTTTAAGTTTTCAGTTTTAAGTATTCATTATAACAGTTTACTACCCCTCCGTCTTTTTGCCGAAGCAAAAAGACACCTCCCCTGACCAGGGGAGGTTGACGGGACATCTGTACGCCGTCCCCTACGGATTATAATTTACTCTTTCATCATAAAAAACGAAGGCGGGAGTCTTCCC
Source organism: Clostridia bacterium (assembly GCA_017438845.1). Lineage (GTDB taxonomy): Bacteria > Bacillota > Clostridia > Oscillospirales > Acutalibacteraceae > Fimenecus. Next base: position 58,854 of record JAFRUO010000021.1, read on the forward strand.
CCGCCCTATGTTCGGTATGCAATCAACCGTCATTATTAAAACGTATTTACAAAGCTGCTCCAGGAAGCGGAAATATCTTTATAGTGCATTGCGGTGTAATAGACTTGCTGCCGCTGACTTGCGCTATAGAGTGCGCTGTCAGCCGTTTTGAAAACAGTTGTTTGTGATGACGAGCCCTTCGGCTTTGCCGTGACAAGCACCTGCGTTTTTTTGACTTTTCCCGAGCTTAACGAGTAATAATCAAGATAAGTCATTTCGTCATACTTTTTGTAATTCTCACCGTCAAGGTAACTGCCGCTGAGCCATACCGAAGCAAACATACCCGGATAATTCTTGACCGTATATGCGCTTGCCATGGTCGTTCCGCAGTAGCAGACAACCCTTCTGTCGTAAGTGAAAATATAGTTTGAAGCAAGATTCCGTCCGTTAAAGCCGTTATAAATCACAAGTTCGGGAATACTGTCCGCGTTAAAATCAAGAAGCGCAAAGCTTATGTCCTGAAGGTCGCCGTATCCCAGCTGAGCGTCGCCGTAATTAAGAAACTTTTTGCTCAGTATAAAGGACTTATACGCATCCTTCCAGTTGTTAAAGAACATTCCGCCTTTGTCCATGTTCATTATGATAACGGCTATCTGCGCTCTGCTTGCGCCCTCGACGGGGGCTACTCTGCCGTCTGCCATGCCGCTGATTATGCCGTTCTGCACTGCCCAGGCAACTGCGGTCTTTGCAAACGGGCTTATGTTTTTGTAGTCCTTGAATTTCGCAAGCGTCTTGTCTGCGCCGCTGACCGTGGGAGAGCCCATATATCTGTAAAGAATGGTTGCAACCTGCTCACGGGTGATGTTGTCGCCGACTCCGAATCTGCCGTTCTGATAGCCCGAGATTATTCCGTTGTCAACCGCCCAGTTTACTGCGGCGGCATAGTATTCTCCCTTTCTCACGTCCGAGAGCTTGCTCTGAACATTTTCATATTCTGTCAAATCCGCACCCGCAACACGGGCAAGCACAACAACGAAGTCCTGCCGTTTAAGAGCGTCTCCCGGTCCGAAACGGCAATTTGAATAACCGGTTATATAGCCCTTTTCTCCGACATACTTTACCGCTTCGTAATACCACGAATCTTCTGCAACATCAGGGTATGTTCCCGTAACATAAAACGGGATATCATTGGCCTTTGCATATCTTTCCGCTTCGCTTCCCTTTTTTCCTGCAATTACTTCTCCCCCGTTAATTCTGTAAAACGGTTGATTATAATCGTGATAATATCCATAAGCATAATCACCTATTTCGGTAACACTCTCCGGAATATAAATGCCTTTCAGTCTTACACAATATTCAAATGCTCGATCACCTATTCTGGTTACACTGGTTGGAATGGTTATATTTTTTAAAAAGATATAGCGGTAAAAAGCCATATCTTCTATTTCTCTTGTGCCTTCGGGAATTATAACATTAGTAACTATTTCAGCAAAATCCTGAGCAAAAGAGCTTTGAGGGTTATAGTAAACCGTTACATTTTTTAGAGAACTACATTGTTTAAATGCGCCTTTTTCTATTGTTTTTACACTTGATGGAATTGTAATGCTCACAAGAGAACTACAACCATTAAAAGCGGTACCATTAATCACCTGTAAAGTTTCCGGCAACGATACGCTTTTCAACGAAACACATCCCTCAAATGCCTGCCCGCATATTTGCTCTGCTCCGTTTGGAATGATAATGCTTTTTAGCGCTGAACAATATGCAAACATACCGTCACTTATTCTCTTAAGTCCAACAGGAATGGAAACGCTTGTCAGTGAAACGCAGTTGGCAAAAGCTGAATAACCTATACTCTTTACCGTGCTGGGTATAGTTATACTTTTCAATCCGCTGCCTTCAAAAGCAAAAGGTCCAATATAATTAACCGAGTCAGGAATGATTATGCCTGTTATTTTATTGTTATATAAAAAAGCTCCGCTCCCAATCTCTTCAATAGTATATCCGCCCAATTTTAAAGGAATTGTCGGATTGGAGGACTTTCCGGTATATCCGGTTATCACTCCTGCACCGTCATACACCGTGTATTCCCAGTCACCGCTTGTATATGCAAACGAACTCACCCCCGTCAGCGGCAGAGCTGACAGAAGCATTATGATTGCAAGGACAATTGATATTTGCTTTTTCATATTTTAATCCCCTCTTAACTATTCTCTCCATCCGTAATGATATTCAGAATCAAATGAATAAAGACCTCTGAACGATAATGCGCCGCTGTTGTTATTAATAAAGAGAAAATCCTTAAACTCGGTCGGAAGCTTTGAGAGCGGAGCTGCCGAGGTGTATGCATAGATTATCCCTGTGCCGTCCAAGCCCTCTGCCTCCGTATAAACATAACGAGCATTTTGATCTGTTCCGGGATAAAGCTTTATCTCCTCTGTTCCCGGTGTTTGATTATATGTGATTTTTTCAACTTCAAAGGAATATGTGTAATGATTTACCTTTTTGGGATTTTTGAATTTTCCGCTGAACTCGGACCTATATAAAGTTGCGTAGTAGCCGTATTCCAAGCCTCCGACCTGTTGAGCGCCAAAAACCCCGGTAAAGCTTCCGTCCGGTTATATCTCAATGGTTGTAGAGCGCGCACCGGTATGATAAGCTAATATATATTCACCCGCAAAAAACTTAAAAAACATCAACTTCGCCTAACAGTCCTTTTTTATCTATATTCATAATAATGGTTGCTATCTGCGCTCTGCTTGCGCCCTCGACGGGGGCTACTCTGCCGTCTGACATGCCGCTGATTATGCCGTTCTGAACTGCCCAGGCAACTGCGGTCTTTGCAAATGAGCTTATGTTTTTGTAGTCCTTGAATTTCGCAAGCGTTTTGTCTGCGCCGCTGACCGTGGGAGAGCCCATATATCTGTAAAGAATGGTTGCAACCTGCTCACGGGTGATGTTGTCGCCGACTCCGAATCTGCCGTTCTGATAGCCCGAGATTATTCCGTTGTCAACCGCCCAATTTACCGCCGCCGCATAGTATGCGCCCTGCTTTACGTCCTTTAATTTGCTTGCCGTGTTCTGATATTTTGAAAGGTCCGCTTTTGCAATTTTTGAAAGAATTACTACAAAATCCTGACGTTTAAGCTTGTCCGCAGGCCCGAAGCGACAATTTGAATATCCGATTATATAGCCTTTTCCGGAAACATATTTTACAGCCGCATTATACCAGGCGTCAGACGGAACATCGGGATATTCTCCCGGGCCGTAGAAGGGAATTTTATTCTCTTTTGCGTACTTTTCCGCTGCGCTTCCGTACTCACCGGCAATAACAAAATCCTTTAGCTTTACTGTAGGCTCCTCAGGTTCCATTCCGTCAATCAAGCCTTTATAATAAACGTATCCAAAGGCATCATAGCCTATGGTTTCTACAGAGCTTGGTATATATACTCCTTTTAACATATCACAGCCTGAAAATGCTGACCCATCGATTTTTTTAACGCTTTGCGGTATGGTCAAACTCATTAGTTTTCCGCACGCATCAAAAGCATAAGCCCCTATGGTCGTAACGGTATTCGGCAGGGTTAACGAAGCCAAAGACTGATAGCCCTCAAAAGCAGCTTCAGGAATACGTGTGACGCCGTTAACAACGACTACGTTTGTTACAAGATCCCTGATAAAGTGGCTTCCTTCGATACTTTGCTTATAATATAATATTACATTTTTTAACGATTTGCAGTTTTTAAATATATCCTTTTCTGTTTTTGTTATGCTGTCGGGAATTGTAACACTGATAACAGAACTGCATCCGTAAAAAGCATTGCTGCCGATAACCGAGACATTGTATCCGTCAAGCTTAGAAGGAATAGTTACGTCTGAAGCATTTCCTTTATATCTCGTTACAGTCGCTTTACCGTTTGACACTGTGTATTCCCAATCTCCGCTTGTATAGGCAAACGAGCTTATTCCCGTCAGCGGCAGAGCCGACAGAAGCATTATTAATGCAAGTATTAACGATAAAGTTTTTTTCATATTATTCTCCCCTTTTATTAAACGAGGCGCAATCACACAGACTGCGCCTGAATTTGCTTAAAATACAAATTTTTCTTCGCTGACGGTGTATTTTGAGCTCCAGCCGAGGACCACGCCGTCAAACTCCTCTCCCTTGAGCGCCTTTAAGCATTCCGTTTTGTAGTCCTCAAAGAAATTATCCTCGTCGGACACAATTGAAAATTTCTGCGCCGTAAAGACATATTCGCCGATAACAAAGCTGCCTGCCTTGTCGTCCTCAAGCGCAGCCACCTTTTCGTAAAAGCCCTCGGGATATTTGTCGCTGTCTGCGGAAATAACGATTATGTCCTGCGTGACGATAGCGTTTTCGTAATACTCGCCCGCACTGTCAACGGTCGCCTTGCCCTCGTTGATGTCGGCAGCAAGACGTGAAAACCTGTCGGTTACCGTTTTCTTTTCCGCTTCGTCCATAGGCACGGTGTTGCTCTCACTATCAACCGTCGTAAGGAAGCCCGTGGCTGTCCTGAATGCAATGAAATGCTCCTTGAAATAATCTTCAAGCTCCTGCTCGGTAACGGGAGCCTCGCCCTTATCGGAATAGTATTCAAGCATCAGCCTTGTGCGGTAGGCGGAGCTGAGCTCTATGTTGTATATATCCTGCTTTGACACGCCCTTTTCATCGTAATAGGCGCTGTAAAGATGCCACTTGTTTTCAACGGCTTTAGCGACGTTGATTTTTTCCTCAGCGTCAAGCTTGAGCCCTCTGTTTGTAAACTCGGAATTGACCGCAACGTATTCGGAAAGCTTTTTGTTAAGCTCGGTGCTTACCGTATATTCGTCGGCAGACGGGTTTTCCGCGTTTACCCTGTCAAGAAAATAGTTGTATGTTCCCTTGCCGATTTTCGAGCCGTTAACCTTGACGGGGGCATATTTTCCGCAGGAGCAAAGCAACAGTAATGACGCGGCGCACAGAAGCATTGCCGTTATTCTTTTTTTCATCACTGTCACCGTCCTTTGTTATTTGTTGTTTTGCTTATATTCCTTTAAAAGCTTTTCCTTTAAAAGCTCCTCTTCCTCTGCCTTTTTCATTTTTTCACGGTAAAGCGCCTTGTGCTTTCCGATTTTGCCGTTCCTGTAAAACGCAACAAGGAACATTCCTACAAGACCGCCCGCCGCCGACATAATCATATCAATCATGGTGTCGGTCAGCCCGTAATCGGAGCCGGGCACGGAATTCTGAAGCCTGAGCCCGTAGACTCTGTCCATTGTAAACTCGTACATTTCCCAGCCCACCGTGATAAAGCAGGCGGCAAAAATTGCGAACATACCCGCAACCGCAGGCGAAAGCCTTCTTTTGCTTCCGTGAACTATCACCGCCAAGTCGTAAGCAATCCACGAGGCGATAAAGCCTGCGAAGAAATGCGTTACCAGATCAAAGTGATGAAAATTGGTACGGTTGTTGAGCGTTGAGCCGACAACCACGCCGATAAATATAAACACATTGAGCATTGTCTGCGTGGTGTAGTCAACCCGCCTTATGAAGGTCCTGCCGCCTAAAATCTGAAAGAAATCCCACAGATGCGTAAATATCACGGCAAAAATCGCCTCAAGAAATTCAACCACCGAGCCGTGGAAAAGTCCGTAAACTCCCCAGCCCATTATCAGCACTCGAAGCACAAGCCACAGTATTTTATGTGATTTGGGTATATACCCTGCCTTAAATCTGTTTTCCTCCATCGGGTGCGTCCTTTATTTGAATTTTGCAATCATACCGACAGTGTGCTTGGCGTCGCTCTGCGCCCTTGCGCCGACAAGGTCGCCGTTGGTCGAAAGGGTTGAGCCGCAAGCAACGAACTCGCCGCTTGTTAGCACGCAAATATCAACAAACTCGTCGTCATTTGTTCCGCCGTAGCCCTGTACGGAGGTAATCTGTCCCGAATTTGAGAAGGTGACTATTGTGGCGTCCTTGCCGCCCTTGTTGCCTACGGTTTTAAGGTCCCTTGTGCCCGACGCGGAGTAACCGCACGCTACAAACGAGCCGTCGGAAAGCTGCTGAACCGAGCTGAACGAGTCGGCATTCGGACCCCTGAAGGCGGTGTCCCATGCCTGCTTGCCGTCGGAGGCGTATTTTACGAGGATAGCGTCATAATCGCCCTGGTTTCCGAGAGACTGAAGGGAATTGTCGGACGATGAGGAACGTCCTGCGATAACGCAGCCGTCGTTTGTCGCAACAATGCCCGAGAAGTTTTCGATTTTGCTTCCGCCGTAGCTCTGTGCCCAGGCGACATTACCCGTTGCCGAAAGCCTTACCGTAACGGCGTCTGCTCTGCCGTATTTCTTTGCAGCTGTGCCCGATGAGAAGGGGCCGACTGCGTAAATTGTGTTGTCGGGCGCTACGTCAACCGCATTGAAGGAGTCGCCTGTTGAGCCGACCTTCTGTGCAAATACAAGGTTGCCGTTTGCGTCATATTTAACTATAAGCCCTGCCGACTTGCCCTTTTCAAGCTTGAGCGAAGCCGCATTGCCGTCGTTGGAGGCGCAGATGCCTGCCGCTACAATTCCGCCGTCCGGAGCGAAGCTGAGGGAGTTGAAGCCGTCGGTCATTGTTCCGCCGAAGTTCTTAACCCACTGAACATCGCCCGAGGAATTGAGCTTATAAACTATCGCGTCATAGTCGCCGTAATTTTTAAAGCCGAGGTCTGTTGCGTTTGTAAAGCCTGCAATCGCAATATTGCCGCTGCCGTCAACGTCAACCGCTTTAAGGTTGAGAGCGCCGTTACTGGTAACGACCTTCTGCCATTTAAGCTTACCGTTTGCGTCATATTTCATAACCATTGCATAAGGCACGTTTGCGCCGTCCTTTGCAAGTCCGCTTACTGTTCCGTCTTTGGAGTTTGTCTGGAAAACAGCGATTATTCCGCCGTCGGGGGCTGCGACAACCGCATTGTAAATATCGTTCTCGCTTCCGCCGAGCGTGGTGCCCCAGTTAGAGCTGTTACCGCCCTGACCTGCGTTCTGGGTGGTGTATTCCTTAACGCTTGTAATTGCGTTTCCGTTGCCGTCAACCAGCGTGCTGCCGAGAGGGTCGGTAAAGTACTGAACGGAAGTCAGCCTTTCGTATTTAGGAGGAACGGTTATAAGCCTGCTTTCGATTTTTCCGTCTTTGTTTGTGACAAAGTTTCCGTTTCTGTCGGTTACGGGAACCTTAACATTCTGAGCATGATATACTACCGAGGTCTTAACCTCGCCGTTTTCGTCGTAAACCTTGTCGCCGTTTTCGTTTGTAATTTCGACTATTTCGGTTTCGAGCACAACGGTAATAGCCTCACCGCTTTCGTCGGTAATCGGCACGCCGTTTTTGTCGGTTACGACAACCACCTCGTCACCGCCGGGCCTTTTGCAGGCGGCAAGCACAAGTATTACCGTCAACACAAGAGCGATTGCGGCTATAATTATCTTTCTGTTGCGTTTCATATATCATTCCTCCAACGGATATATTTGTTTCATTATAATATATACATTGCTATTTTATCATAAAGCAAGTATAATTTCAATCAAATTTTACTGATTTTCCCCTGCAAAATCCCAAAAGGTCTGTATTATTTCGTGTGAATGTGCTATAATTTTTCATATCCCGAAAGGCAGTGAGAAAAATGAAGCCCGACAGAGAGCTTATTTTGAAGCTTGAAGGTCTCGGAATGCTGCGGCTTTCAGAGCCGGAGCGCGCCGAAGCCGAGGAAAAGCTTGGTGAAATAATATCATATTGCGAACAGCTTTGCGCCCTTGACGCAGAGGCTCCCTCCGTTCCCGAAGGCGATGTGAGCGTATGCCCGCTTCGCAGGGACATGCCTGCCGTGAAAAAAGAGCCCGATAAGCTTCTTAAAAACGCCGCCGAGATAATCAACGGTTGCTTCAGTGTGCCCGAAGCACTTGGGGAGGCGAAGGAATGAAAAACGTCATCTGCCTTCTCGGCGCAAAGGAAATTTCCGCAAAAATAAAACAGGGCGAGCTTTCCGTCCGTCAGGTGCTTGAGGCTTACCTGCAAAGGGCTGAAGACTGCGGAAATGAGCTCAATTGCTTTAACTTAATCTGTAAGGACTATGCCCTTTCCCGTGCCGAAGAGGTGCAGAAGGGTATTGACGACGGCGCTCTGAGCGGACCGCTTGCAGGCGTTCCGATTGCCGTCAAGGACAACATCTGTACCGAGGGCATTCCCACAACCTGTTCAAGCAGAATGCTCTCTGACTTCGTGCCGCCGTACAATGCGACCGTGATAAACAAAATTAACGCTGAAGGGCTTGTTGTGTTTGCAAAGCTCAATATGGACGAGTTCGCAATGGGCAGCACTAACGAAAGCTCCTTTTTCGGAGAGGTCAGGAACCCGTGGAATTTAAGCAGAGTGCCCGGAGGAAGCTCCGGCGGAGCCGCCGCCGCAGTCAGCGCAGGTCTTTCTCCGCTTGCGCTTGCCACCGACACGGGCGGTTCTGTACGTCAGCCGTGCAGCTTCTGCTCTGTAACGGGACTCAAGCCCACCTACGGCGCTGTTTCAAGATACGGCTTAATCGCTTACGCCTCGTCGCTTGACACAATAGGCGCTATCGCTAAAAGCGCAGACGACTGCCTTGCTCTTTTTAATATTATCCGGGGCTCCGACCCTAAGGACAGCACCTCAAAGGACGCGAGCTTTATAAAAAGTACCGACATCAAGGGCAAAAAAATTGCAGTAATCAGCGAGCTTCTTTCGGAGGACATAAACCCCGAGGTTAAAAATGCAGTGCTGAGTGCCGCAGAGCGTTTCCGTTCTCTCGGTGCGGAAACGGAATTTATCTCCGTGCCCGAGCTTAAATATTCGGTGGCGGCGTACTATGTACTTGCCTCGGCTCAGGCAAGCTCCAACCTCGCCCGTTTTGACGGCATACGCTGCGGCTATACTCCCGAAAATGTCGAAACGCTCTCCGAACAGTATCTTAAGAGCCGAAGTGCGGGCTTCGGCTCAGAGGTTAAACGCAGAATACTTTTGGGCAATTTTGTGCTCAGCGAGGGGTATTACGACTCGTATTATAAAAACGCCCTAAAGGCTCAGGAGTTAATTAAGCAGGCTTTAAAAAAGGCGCTGGGTAATTACAGCTTTATCCTCACTCCCGTATCGCCCGACACTGCGCCCGAAATCGGAAAAATGACAAAAGACCCGATGAAAATGTATCTCAGCGACGTCTGCACCGTCCCTGCTAACCTTGCAGGCTTGCCTGCAGTCGCATTTCCGTGCGGCTTTGATAAGGACAATATGCCCATAGGCGTTCAGCTGATCGGAAACGCCTTTTGCGAGGAAGAAATAATGAGCGCCGCCGAGGCGTTTCAGCAGAAAACAAAGTATCATAAAACTCAGCCGCCCTTTACAGCGAGGTACAAAAAATGAAGTGGGAAACGGTAATCGGTCTTGAGGTTCACGCTGAGCTTTCGACCGCTACAAAGATATTCTGCAGCTGTCCCGTCAGCTTCAGGGAAAAGCCCAACACCTGCATCTGCGAGGTGTGCACGGGTATGCCCGGAGCTCTTCCGTCTCTCAACGAAAAGGTGGTTGATTACGCCGTCAGGACGGGGCTTGCGCTCGGCTGTGACATTAACCGTCATACTCGCTTTGACAGAAAGAATTATTTTTATCCCGATTTGCCGAAGGCGTATCAGATTTCTCAGCTGTATGCGCCGATTTGTACAAACGGCTCTCTTGAAATCGGCGGCGGCAAAAGAATCGGAATACACGAGCTTCATATGGAGGAGGACGCAGGCAAGCTTTTGCACGGCGAAGAGGGCAAAAAAACGCTCATTGACTACAACCGTGCCGGCGTGCCGCTGATTGAAATTGTTTCGGAGCCTGACCTCAGAAGCGCCGAGGAGGCAATAGATTATCTTACAAGGCTTCGGACTCTTTTGCAGTTTATCGGCGTTTCCGACTGTAAAATGCAGGAGGGCTCGCTTCGCGCCGATGTGAACGTTTCGGTAAGACGGTACGGCGAAGCCGAGCTCGGCACGAGAACGGAAATGAAAAACCTCAACTCCTTCCACGCGATTAAAAGAGCTATTGAGTACGAAAGCAGACGGCAGATTGACCTGCTTGAGGGCGGCTCTGCCGTCACTCAGCAGACAAGACGGTGGGATGACAGGCTTGCTAAAAGCTATGTTATGCGCTCAAAAGAGGACGCTATGGATTACAAGTATTTCCCCGAGCCCGACCTGCCGGAGCTTATAATAAGCGAAGATAAGTTAAATAAAATAAAATCGGAAACGCCCGAGCTTCCCGAAGAAAAGAAAAGGAGATACCGCAACGAGCTGGGTCTCGGCGAATACGACACCGAATTAATCTGCTCCGACCTGTCGCTTGTACGCTTTTTTGAAAAGGCTGTCGACCTCGGAGCGGACCCGAAGCAGACGGCGAACTGGCTTTTAAGCGAAGTGCTTCGCATGGTCGGCGACGGAGAGGAAATTCCGTTAAAGGCTGAAAGCTTTGTTAAAATCATCTCCCTCGTTTCCGAAAACAAAATCAGCAGAAGCACGGGAAAAGCGGTGCTTGAAAAAGCTTTTTCGGAGGGAATCGACCCCGAGGAGTATATAGACAAAAACAATCTATTTCAAATTTCCGACATTTCCGATATTGAAAAAGCGCTGAAAAGGGTAATTGAAGAAAACCCGAAAAGCGTTTCTGAGTACAGGGGCGGAAAGGAAAAAGCCTTCAAATATATAGTCGGACAGTCAATGAAGGCTCTCGGCGGAAAGGCGGACGCACGACTTGTCGGAAGCCTTCTGCACAAGCTTTTGGACAGATAAAAAAGAACGGTCGCCTGACCGTTCTTTTTTTCGCTTTGTTAATACATTTTTGCTATCTCCTCGCCCTTTAGGACAAGATATTCCGAGGCGTTTTTAATCGCCGTGTCGGGGGTAACGCCCTTTTCCGTCAGCACAAAGGCTTTTACGAATCCCATCTTCTTAATATCAACGTCCTCCGCAAGCTGACCGCAGACAAGTATGCACGGCTTTGAGTGCTTCTTTGAAAGCTCGCTTACCCTAAGGGGCAGCTTTCCGTAAGAGGTCTGGGAGTCCGTCCTGCCTTCGCCGGTAATAACGATATCCGCTTCGGCAACATATCTTTCAAAATCGGCCGCCTCGGACAAAACACTGAAGCCCGGCTTTATTTCACAGTCAAGAAACGCCGCCAGTCCGCCTGCCAACCCGCCTGCCGCACCTGCTCCCTTGCATTTACGCAGGTCGATTTTCAGCTTGTCGTTTATTAAGCCTGCAAGGTTGTCGAGACCTCTGTCAAGCTGTTCTGTCTGCTTTTCATCCGCGCCCTTCTGGCGGGCAAAGACATAAGCCGCTCCCTCTTTGCCGCAAAAGACATTTTCAACATCGCAGGCAAGCGTGAATTTTATCCGTGAGTATTTTCCGAAAGCTTCTTTCTGTGAAAAGTCGCTTATTTTTACAAGGCTTTCGCCTACAGGCTCAAGTATGTTTGAGTCGGCGTCAAAAAAATCAATCCCGAGTGCGGAAAGCACGCCCGTACCTCCGTCGTTGGTGGCGCTGCCGCCGAGCCCGAGTATTATGTTTCGGGCGCCGTTTTCGACTGCGTCCTTTATCAGCAGACCCGTCCCGTATGTGCTCGCCCTCATCGGGTTAAGCCTTTCGGCAGGGATGTTCACAATTCCGCTTGCGGCGGCGGTTTCAATAACCGCAGTACCGCTGTCGGTCATCAGATACCTTGCGTGAATCGGCTCAAAAAAGCAGTTAACGGTTTCTGCGGTTATCATTCTTCCGCCGCAGTTGGCAAAGAAGCTGTCAACCGTTCCCTCTCCTCCGTCGGCAAGGGGAAAACACACCGCAGACGAACAGGGCAGTATATTTTTTATTCCCTCTTCAATTTTGCGGCAGACCTTTTCCGCCGAAAGCGAGCCCTTAAACGAGTCGCTTGCAATTAAAAATTTCATACCGACCTCATTGAATATATCCGAAAATTTCTCTTAGCGTGTCGAGCGGCTGCTGATCGGGTAACGCTTTTACGCTGATGTATTTTTTGCCGAAGTCGCTTACTCCGATTCTGCCTCTGAGCTGTGCCGAAAGGTTAAGCACAAGCGTTGTGGGAATGTCGTTCATATAGAGAAGTATCTTCTCGCCCTTCTGCCCGATTTCATAAATGCCGTAGCCCGTCGCCGTGTTACGCATCAGTGAAATGTCGATAAGACCTTCCACAGCCTGCGGTATCTCGCCGTATCTGTCCTTAAGCTCGTCGCAGACGTCCACAACGTCCTCGGCGCTCATAATATCGGCAATTCGCCTGTAAATGTCAAGTCTCTGCGGTATGCTTCCGATATAGTCCTCGGGGATATAGGCGTCAATCTGCAAATCAATAAGACATTCCTTCTTTTTGACCGTGCTTGCCTCTCCCTTTTCCTCGCTTACCGCTTCGCCAAGCAGCTCAAGGTACATATCGTAGCCTACCGCTTCAAGATGACCGTGCTGCGCTGCGCCGAGTATGCTTCCCGCACCCCTGATTTCAAGGTCGCGCATCGCTATCTTGAAGCCGGAGCCGAATTCGGTATATTCCCTTATCGCCTCAAGCCTCTTCTGTGCAATTTCGGTAAGCTCCTTGCCTCTTTTGAAGGTAAAGTATGCCGACGCCCTTCTTGAGCTTCTTCCTACTCTGCCCCTTATCTGGTGAAGCTGGGCAAGACCGAGTCGGTCGGCATTTTCGATTATAAGAGTATTGCAGTTGGGCACATCCACGCCCGTTTCGATTATCGTAGTACAGACAAGTATGTCAATCTGTCCCTCAAGCAGCGCACGCCAGCGCTCGCTGAGCTCATCCTCCGCCATCTTGCCGTGTGCGGTTTCAACCCTTGCCTCCGGCAGAAGCTCCTTGATTTCGGCGGCTTTTCTGTCAATCTGTTCGACATTGTTAAACAGGTAATAAACCTGGCCTCCCCTGCGAAGCTCCTTCTCCATCGCTTCGCAGAGCACGCCCATATCATGCTCAAGCACATAGGTCTGAACGGGATGACGGTCCTGCGGAGCCTCCTCTATAACCGACATATCCCGTATGCCCGTCATCGCCATATTGAGCGTTCTCGGAATGGGCGTAGCCGAAAGCGTAAGCACGTCGACAAGCGGGAATTTTTCCTTGAGCCTTTCCTTCTGCGCCACGCCGAAGCGTTGCTCCTCGTCAATTATCAGCAGTCCCAGGTCCTTAAACTCAACATCCTTTGAGATAAGCTTATGTGTACCTACAAGTATATCAATACTGCCTCTCTTTAAGGCGGATTTTATTTTTTTCTGCTCGGTCGCCGTCCTGAATCTTGAGAGCATTTCGACCTCAATCGGGAAGCCCTCAAACCTTGACTGAATTGTTTTGTAGTGCTGAAGCGCAAGTATTGTTGTCGGAACGAGGATTGCACACTGCTTGCCGTCCGCAACGCATTTAAACGCCGCCCTCAGCGCCACCTCTGTTTTACCAAAGCCCACATCGCCGCAAAGCAAACGGTCCATGGGATAAGGCTTTTCCATGTCGCCCTTGATTTCATCCGCCGCCCTTAGCTGGTCGGGAGTTTCATCGTAGGCGAAGCGCCTTTCAAAGTCCGACTGCATATCAATATCGGGTGAAAAAGCAAAGCCCTTTGAGTTTAACCTCTTAGAGTACAGCTTTATCAGCTCGTCCGCCATATCCTTTACGGCGGTTCTTACCTTCTTTTTGGTCTTTTCCCAGTCGCCCGTGCCGATTCGGTTAAGCTTTACCGTCTTTCCGCTGTCATCGTGAGGCCCTATATATTTTGAAACAAGGTCGAGCTGCGTTACCGGAAGATACAGCACATCGCCCTTAGCGTATTTTATTTTGATATAATCCTTTGTGACCTGGCCGTTCTCAAGCTTTTTTATGCCGTCAAATATACCGATGCCGTACATACGGTGAACAATGTAGTCGCCCGTCTTAAGCTCATCAAGCGAATGTATGCCCTGACCCTTTTTAAAGCGAGCCTTTCTCTGCTTTTTGCCTGCAAGCGTTGCCGCACGGTTATAGGAAAATACATATATGCCTTCCGAAGGGTACGAAAAGCCCGAGGAGAGCGCACCCGAAAGCACGCACACCCTGCCGACAGGCAGCTCATTCGGCGTAAGCATAAAGTATATAGCCGGTATTCCCTCGTTTTCAAGGTCCTCCGCAAGGCTTTTTGCGTTCTTGTCCGTGCCTGCAAAAACCACGGTCTTTGATTTTTTTCTGAGTATTGGCGTTAAATCCTCAACCAGCACATCAAGCCGTCCGTTCCAAGCAGGAAGCGCCGACGCAGTAAAGGAAACAAGCTCCTTTACGGGAACATCAAAGCTTCCTCGTGCAAAATTATCAAGGAACAGAGTCGGCTTTTTTTCGTACTCTGCGGACAGCTCGGCAAATGTTAGTTGATATTTGTCTAAACCCTTGCACAGCACGCCTTCCCGAAGATATGCTTTGATTTCCTCGTTTAAAAGCTTATTTGAATTCTGCACTCTGTCCTTCACCGCAGAGCTGTCACAAATATATAATAGATAATTTTCATCTATATAGTTAAGTACGGTTGCTTCCTCTTCATATGCAAGGGGAAGATATTTGTCCTCATTATTAAGCTTGACTCCTGTTTTCAGCCTTTCGATATCCTTTTCGAGGTTTTCCTTTACCGCCCCGGAGCCCTTGCCCCTGAGCGTTGCACTGAAGGCTTCTATTTTTTTTGCAAGCTCCTCCTCGGAGGAAAAAACTATTTCCGTTGAGGGCATAATACGAATCAGATCCAGACTGCTGTTGCGGCGTTGGGAGGAAATGTCAAATCTCGACATACTGTCAACGGTGTCGCCCCAGAATTCAATTCTGACCGGCTGCTCCTCGTCGGGAGAAAACAGGTCGAGTATACCGCCGCGCACTGAGAACTGACCTACGCCCTCAACCATATCAAAGCGGGTGTATCCGCAGGCAACAAGCGTTTCAACAACCCTTTCAAGCGGAACGCTTTCGCCCTTTTTCAGTACCAAAGAAAACCTTTTTAATGCCTCGGGGGGAATAGTTCTCTGAATCAATGCCTGAGCCGAGCAGACAACTGCGTCGGCGCTCAGGTCAAGCATACCTGCAAGAGCCTTGATTCTTCTCTGCTCATATTCGTGAGAGCGAATTTCGGCTCCGTTAAAAGCAAAATCCCTTTCGGGGTACAGAAGAGCGTTCAGCCCGAAAGCTTTAAGGTCGTCGCAAAGTTTGGTAGCCGAAGCCTCGTCGGGCATAACGACAAGACCCTTGCGCCGTGTGTCGGCACAAAGGCTTGAAACGATGTGTGCTTTATGAATGTTGGTAAGTCCGAGCGCCCCGAGCGGCAGACTGCCTTTGCATACGGCATTTTTCAGCTGACTGTACGCCTCGGAGCCCTCAAGCAGTTTTGTCAGGGCTGACATCGGTACTCCTTTAAGAATTGTATCTGTTCATCGCCTCGTCGATTTCTCCGTCAAGCAAAAGCACCACAGCCTCACAGGCGCTGTCTATTGCCTGTTTCAGCGGTTGAGCCTCCTCCTTTTTAAACTCGGAAAGCACCCAGTCCGCAAGGTCATAGTCGGGGTGAGGCTTTTTCCCTACACCGAGCTTGATTCTCGGGAAGTCGGAGCTTCCGAGCTGAGAAATAATGCTTTTAATGCCGTTATGACCTCCGTCGGAGCCCTTGCGCTTTATGCGAAGAAGCCCCACGTCAAGGGAGATATCGTCGAAGATGATTATTATTTTTTCGGGCGGAATTTTGTAAAACGCCGCAGCCTCTCTAACCGCCTCACCGCTGTTATTCATATATGTCTGCGGCTTCATAACTATTACTCTGTGTCCTGAAATCACCGTGTCGGCACAAACCGCCTTGAATTTCAGCTTGTTTATTTTAAAGCCGTGCCTTTCAGCCAGCTCGTCAACGCACAAAAAGCCCGAATTGTGTCTTGTCAGTGTGTAGCGCTTCTCGGGGTTGCCGAGCCCTACGACAAGAAATTCAGGAGCTCCCGTGTTCTTTCGACCCAAATTCAGTCTTGTGAACATATTTTTCCTCTTTTGCTTTTATTAATCGGTCAGGCAGTGCCTGACCGATGATGTTATTCCTCTGCGTCTCTCTTTTTCCGCCATCCGAGCTTGTTGACCTGTCTTGCTCTTGCGATTCCGAGTGAATCGGCAGGCACGTCCTCGGTGATGGTTGAGCCTGCGGCGGTGTACGCCCCTGCCCCTACCTTGACGGGAGCCACGAGATTGGTGTTACAGCCGATAAAGGCGTCGTCCTCAATTACGGTGCGGAATTTTGCCTTGCCCGTATAGTTTACGGTAACGGTGCCGCAGCCGAAGTTGACGCGCTTGCCTACGTCGCTGTCACCGACATATGTAAGGTGTGAAACCTTTGTGTTCATATCGATGTTTGAGTTCTTGACCTCGACGAAGTTTCCGAGATGAACATTTTCCCCGATAACGCTATTCGGTCTTATGTGGACAAACGGACCGATATTGGCTCCTCTTTTTACCGTGGAGTTATAGCACTGAACCGTGTTCAGCTCAACATCGTCGCCGATAATGCTGTCGACTATCATCGTGTTGGGACCTATCTGACAGTTTCTGCCGATTTTAACCTTTCCCCTGAGAATAGTGCCGGGGAGTATGGTTGTGTCCATACCGATTTCAACGTCGGGACCTATAAGTATGCTTTCAAAGGAGGGAATGTCTACACCTGCGGCAAGGTGTTTTTCAATAAGCTTTCTTCTGGCGATGTGGTTTAATTCGTGCAGCTGATTTCTGTCGTTGGCTCCGAGCGCAACATCGGGGTGCGGCGCAAAGCTTGTGCCTGCGCGGTGACCGTTTTCACGAAGCCAGTTGATGGCGTCGACCAGATTGTATTCGCCCGTTTTCCTCGGGTCAAGCTCGTCAAGCGCAAGCAGAAGCGCTTCGGTCTTGAACCAGAAGGCTCCCGAGCTTATTTCGTCAATTTTTTTAACGTCGCTTGCGGCATCCCTCTCCTCAACAATACGGACAAAATTCCCATCGTCGTCACGGACAATTCTTCCGTAGCCGAAGGGCTTTTCAACCTGAGCTGAGATAATGGTTACCTCATTGCCGTCGTTAATATGTGAAATGAGTGCGTTTCTGATGGTTTCGGCGTCCATAAGCGGAGTGTCGCCGTTTAAAATAAGTATATTTCCTCTGTCGTAGCGCTTTATAAAATCAGTTGCCTGCATAACCGCATGGGCTGTACCCATCGGCTCGGGCTGAACATATATCTCAGCGCTGCCCGAAGCAAATTCGGACACCATATTGTCCGCCTTCGAGGAAATAACCGCAAGGTCATGAATACCGCTTTTCTTTGCCGCTTCAACTACCCACTGTATCATGGGTCTTGACAAAAGCTTCATCATAACATAGGGCTGTGCCGATTTCATTCTGAAACCGTCGCCTGCGCCGAGTATTATTGCCGCACATTTTTGCATCATGGAAAACGCCTCCTTTAATAAGCTGTATGTTAGTTTTCAATAAAATATTTTTCGTACCAAAGAAGGAAGGAGTAAACCGACCATATTTTTTTCATATTATGGGCAGTACCTTGCTTGTGGTCGTCAAGAAGCTTAACAATGTATTCCCTGTTAAAGAACCTGCCGGCTGTTTCGGACTCAAATTTTTCCTTGACCATCGAGTAAAATTCGTCTCTCTTAAGCCAGTCGTTAAGCGGAGTTAAGAAGCCTGTTTTTCTCATTGCCGCCGTTTCCGCCGGAAGCTCCTTGGCTGCGGCGTGTCTTAAAGCGACCTTGGTTGTTTCGTCATCAATTCTGTACTTTGCGGGAATCTGTAACGCTACTTTGAGCATTTCCCTGTCGAGGAAGGGAACACGAAGCTCAAGAGAATGCGCCATACTCATCCTGTCCGCCTTGACGAGAATATCCTGAACGAGCCAGGTTCTGATGTCGGCGTACTGCATTTTTGTAATGTCGTCCGCACCCGAAACCTCGTCAAAGAAGGGCTTCGTGTATACCGACGGGTCCTCGGAGGGTATATTCTTTGAGAGCACCTTGCTTACCTCGGAATGGTCGTAAACATAGTTGTTTCTGATAAAGCGCTTTTCAATCGGATAACGTCCCCTTGTAAGGAAACGCTTACCGTGGAAGGAGGGCAGCTTCTCGGCAACCGAAGCAAGCAAATTCCTGATGCCCTGAGGCACCTTCATATATTTTTCAAAGTCAAGCGGCTCTCTGTAGTAGTGATAACCGCCGAAGAGCTCGTCTGCGCCCTCGCCCGAAAGCACGACCTTAACCTGCTCCGAGGCAAGTCCTGCAAGGAAATAAAGCGCGATTGCGGACGGGTTCGGAAGCGGCTCGTCCATATAATACTGCACCATGGGGGAGACCTCAAAGTACTCCTCTGCGGTGATTTTTTTCGTATAGTTTCTTACGCCCTCATGCTCGGCAAACTTAACCGCCCTGTCAAGCTCGGAATATTTTTCCTCGGCGTAGCCTACAGAGAAGGTACGCACATCGTTACGCTTAGCCATTTCGTGTACGACGTAGCTTGAATCAACTCCGCTTGAAAGGAAGCAGCCTACCTCGACGTCTGCAATACCGTGAGCCACGGTTGAGCCCTTGAAGGTTTCGTCGATAAGCTTTGCCCAGTATTCCATGTCACGGCTGTCGTCGATATTGTATTCGGGCGTAAAGTATCTTGCAGTGGTAAATTTTGAATCCTTATACTCAAAATAGCTTCCCGGCTCAAGCTTATACACATTTTTGAACATGGTTTCGGTGGTCGGAATGTACTCAAAGCAAAGGTAATCGGGAAGTCTTGCCTCATTGAATTCCTTTTTGAAAAGCGGATTGTCAAGGAAGCTCTTGATTTCGGAGCCGAAGAGGAAATTGCCCTCGTTAAGATAATAGAAAAACGGCTTGATTCCGAAAATATCCCTTGCGCCGAAAAGCTTCTTTTCCCTGCTGTCCCAGATAACGAAGGCGAACATACCGCGAAGCTTGTTTAAAAGCTCCTTACCGTACTCCTCGTAACCGTGCAGAAGCACCTCGGAGTCGCTCTTGGTCTTAAAGACGTGACCCTTGCCGATAAGCTCCTCACGGATTGACTGATAGTTGTATATCTCGCCGTTGAAAACGAGCACCTTTGTGTCGTCCTCGTTGGTAATCGGCTGGCTTCCGCCCTCAAGGTCGATAATCGAAAGCCTGCGGAAGCCCAGCGAAACGTCGCCGTCAACATAATAGTCGTCCTGGTCGGGCCCGCGGTGAATAATCCTGTCAGCCATCGCCTTTATAATCTGCTGATTTTTGCTTTCGTCCTTTTCAGCGTTTACATATCCTACAAATCCGCACATATTTAACCTCTTAGTTTTCCTTTAGTTTTTTTCCGCAGGCAAGTATGCTTGCCCTTGCAAGGCACTCCATTGAATCGACAATGTCGGGTCTGTCAATTCCGAAATCCTTTTTAATTATCGAAAGCTCCGTACAGCCTAAGACGACTGCGTCGCAGCCCTGCTTTTTCAGCTCGCCGATTATTCGGTGAAACTCAAAAATGTCAACCTCTCTGCCCGCCTTGACCTGGTTATAGATTATGTTCATCAGCGAAGCCTGGTCCTCCTCGGAGGGGACGGCGCACTCAAGGGAATGCTTTTCGATTATGTTCTGATAAGCCTTTGACTTGATTGTGCCCTCGGTGGCAAGTATGCCGATTTTTTTAAGGGAGGGAATTGTCTTTTCGCAGTAGCTGACGGTTTCCTCAAGTATATTGATAATCGGAATGCCGATGCTCTTCTGTATTTCGTCGTAAAAATAGTGCGCCGTGTTACAGGGTATTACGATATAGCTGCAATTGTCCTCCTCAAGAACCTTGGCGTCCCTGATCATCACCGGCAACGGGTTCGGCTTGGTTTTGTCAAGTATATACGCCGTTCTGTCGGGGATCGAGGCGTGGTTGAGTATGACCATCGCGATATGCTCCTGGTCCGTCTGAGCCTGAGTCATCTTGACGACGAGGTCTGCAAAATAAATTGTTGCGAGAGGCCCTACGCCTCCGAGCACACCTAAGATTTTCTCTTCCATTTTTTCACATTCTTATTAAAAATATTTTTTAAACTTTCTGTACTGGTTTATAAGCGCCGCCCTTGCATAAAAATTATGCTTTAAGTTTTTGTCCGCTTTATAGAGCAGCGGATATGTGACCTTGCCCTCCTTAAAGAGCCTTCTTGCAAGCTCCTTGAAGTCGCTCTCGGGGACGTATTTCATAATAACGCCCTTGGGCACAACCGTGTAAAGGTTTACGCTGTCGGCAACGGTATAGTCGTCAAGCTTATTGTAAATATAGTCGTCGACTATCCATTTTACGGTATTGAAGCCGCTGCCGGTAACATAGAAATTACTTCTGCCGAGGCGGACGTTAATTTCGAAGAATTTGTATTTCCCGTCACGCTCATCGTATTTTATGTCAAAATTGGCAAAGCCGACATAGCCTATATGCTCAAGGAATTTTGTTGCGGCGGCGACAATCTCATGGTTAACCTCGTTAATTATTGCAACGGGGTTTCCGATAGCGGTCGGAGTGTGATCCTCAAGCAGCGTCCTGCCGAGAGCCGCGAAGCGTACCTTTGAATTTCGGTCGCAGTAGCAGGTGAGAACTCTCATATAGGTGTCGTCGCCCGGTATCTTGTCCTGAATAAGGAATTTATAGTCATAGCTCGAGCCCTCAAGCTTTTCAAGCATTGCCCTGAGCTGCTCCTCATTGTCAAAGGAGAACACCTTTTTCTTTCCGTCAAACTTAGCGTAGTGATACATCGCCGAGTTTGCGGGCTTTGCAATTACGGGATAGTCGAAGTTGAACTTAAGGTCGTTTTCCTTTCCGCATTCGTAAACATAGGTTTCGGGATAATCAAGACCGAGCTCCTCAAAAATCTCGTAGAACTTGTCCTTTAAAACAATTTTGTTTAAAAGCTCCTCGTCAATATAGGGTACGATGTAGTATGGCTCAAGCTCCTTTTTTGACTCGATAAGCGCCCTTACGTACCAGTCGCCGCAGCCTAATACTATCAGCTTTTTCTTGCCCTTGAACTCTTCTCCGACCTCGATAAGATGCTTTATGAGCACCTCCTTGTTTTCAAGACCGGGGAACACCCTGTTTTCTATAATATCCGAATTTGCAATGTATCCTCCTTCGGACATACTCAGCACAAGACTCTTTATGTGATACTCCTCATGAAAGCTTCTTGCAAGCGAATATGCGGTTATATCAGCCCCGAGAATTACGGGTAAAAATTCTCTTTCCTCGAACTGCATTAAAAATTGCCCCTTTACACTATATATGTAATATAATATTATAGATTATAACTATATATATTGTCAAGTTTTGAAGCCTTTATTTGTGCGTATTTTTTGACAAAAATAATCGGCGGAGTCTGCCTCCGCCGAGCGTTCAGCCTAAAAAGTTTTTCATTCGGTCCACAGATTCTTCAAGGAAGTCTATAAGCCTTCTCGCAATTTCGAGATAAGCCTCGGGTACGTCCTCGTATTCCCTGAGCACTCTCGCCATATCGATTATACCCATCGTGCTGCCCTGAATCATTATCTCCGCAAGCTTGTCGTTGCTTTTCGACATCAGCGTGTTCAGCTGTATTCCCGACCAGAGCCCGAGCTTTGAAACCGTGCTCGGATTTTTAGGCTCGGCTCCGAGCTCGGTCAGCGCCATGTGTGCGTCGTGCGAAAACGTCGTGTACTGCTCGGTCTGCCATTTCAGCTCATTCATCATTTTTTCGTCCTCAACCTTTTCGCTGAGCATATTTATTGCCTCTTCGCCCATTGCGGCGTTGTCGTATACCTTTTCGAGAAACGTCACGTTTCTGTTTTCGTGCTCCATAAAATCAACTCCTTGCCCTTATTATTGTCAAATCTCTTTTTGTTATACTGTTTACTTTTTTTTGAATTTATTTTATAATATTAAAAATTGTTTGATTCGGGAGTGAAAAAGATGAGTAACCTCAACAAGTTTACCGCATTTATGGGAAACGCCTTCAAGCCTCTGCTCAGTAACCTCGTTTACAAAAGTATGCGTAAAAAACCGATTGAGCCGAAACCCCTGCAAAAGGCAAGCCTCCTTACCGACAGGGAGCTTTCCGACATTAAGTTCGTAGCTCACAGAGGGCTTTCGGGCGTAAACCCCGAAAACACTGCTCCCTCCTATCTTGCGGCAGCGGAGCACGGAAACTTCTACGGCATTGAATGCGACACCTTCCTTTCAAAGGACGGCGTCTGGATGACCGTGCACGACCCAAATCTTGACTCGCTGTTTAACGGTGAAGGCGATGTGCGTGAACATACTCAGGCGGAGCTTGAAAGCCTTAAAATGATAAGGGGCGCAAACATCGGAAGGTTTCTTGACGTCAAGCTTTGTACGCTTCAGGAGTACGTTGACATCTGCGTCTCTCACGGCTGCCGTCCCATAATCGAAATCAAGGACCCGAGGACCGAGCTTATGCAGGATTTCTACGACTTCCTTGTCAAAAACAAAATCGAAAAGAAATGCACCGTTATTTCGTTTATTATTGAGGACCTGGCCGCTCTTCACAAGATTGATCCCGAGCTTGAAACCTGGTATCTCGTCGACTATCTCAGCAACAAAAATATTCAGCAGGCGCTTGACGCAGGCTGCAGCGGAATGGACTTCTCCTCCGTTTTCAACGCCGCAAGACCCGACTGGATAAAAAAGGTTCTCGACAGCGGCATGGTTGCCGCCTGCTGGACCGTAGACGACGCCGAAAGCCTTGAGGCTATGCTAAAAGCCGGCGTTACCGTTATTACGACAAATTCAATTTTACCCGAATAAGAGGCAATTATGGCAAAATTCTGTCCGCTGTTTTCATCCTCAAGCGGAAATTCAGTTTACATCGGAAGCGGAGAGGACGCAATCCTTGTTGACGTGGGGCTGAGCTGTAAAAGAACCGAGGAGGCGCTTTACAACATCGGCGTTTCTCCCGAAAGCATTAAGGCAGTATTCATCACCCACGAGCACAGCGACCACGTGTCAGGGCTTCGCGTTTTCGCTTCAAAATACAATATCACGGCTTATGCCACCGAGGGCACGCTCGGAGCGCTTGAAAAATCGGGAACAATCAACGGAAAATTCCCTTTTAAACAAGTGAGCACCGCAGGCGACGAAATTGCGTCCCTGCTTGTAAAGCCCTTCTACACCTCTCACGACGCAAAGGAAAGCTGCGGTTACACCGTAGAAACCGCCGATGGCAGGAAGCTGGCGGTCTGCACCGACCTCGGAGTTGTCACCCCTGAGGTTGAAGCGGCGCTTACCGGCTGCGACCTCGTATTGCTTGAGTCAAACCACGACATCAGAATGCTTGAAAACGGACCGTATCCCTATCCGCTGATTCAGAGGATTAAAAGCGACAGGGGGCACCTTTCCAACGAAAGCTGTGCGGACTTTGCAAAAAGACTTATTGAAGGCGGCACAACGAGGCTTGTGCTCGGACACTTAAGTCAGCAGAACAATTTCCCGGAGCTTGCTTTTCAAACCACCTTTTCGGCTCTTGAAGAGCTTGGCGCCAAGGCGGACTCGGACTATATCTTAAAGGTTGCGAAGCCCGTATGGGAAGGCAGGGCGATGATACTGTGATTAACATAACCGTTATTGCTACGGGAAAGCTAAAAGAAAAATATATGCGGGATTTCTCCGACGAGTATAGGAAAAGGCTTTCCGCATTTTGCAATCTCAACATTGTTGAGCTTGCCCCGAAGCCGATTTCCGACAACCCTTCGGAAAAGGAAATTCAAAATGCGCTGAAGGCTGAGGCCGAGTTGATAAAGAAAAAAATTCCTAAGGACGCATATGTGTTTTCAATGTGTATTGAGGGAAAGCAAATGCCGAGTGAGGCGTTTAGTAAAAAACTGTCTAATCTTGCCGTAAGCGGAAGAAGCAGCCTTGTGTTTGTTCTCGGAAGCTCCTTTGGGCTTGACCCGGAAATAAAACGACTGTCCGATGAGCGTTTTTCAATGTCGGAGATGACCTTTCCCCACCAGATGGCAAGGGTTATGCTGCTTGAGCAGCTTTACCGCGCCCTTCAGATTGAAAGCGGCGGAAAATATCATAAATAACAATTTAAGGCTCCCGATCGGGAGCCTTAAAAAATGCAGACCGCAGGGCCGATAACCGGCTCTACGGTCTGCTTTTGGGGAAGAACGAGTAGGTTTGTTAACAATCCGAATTACAAGCAATTCGTTCGGATTGACATTATTATACAACCATTATTCCGAATATGCAAGTTTTATTTAAAAAATATTCATATTTTTTTGTTTTGTCGATTAATAGCCATTTTGAAATTTGTTGATTTAACACGATATCAGCTGTGTTTCCTTTACTGTATTAGCGAAATAAAGTTTGCATAATTATACTTCTTATCCGTCCTTTGTGTCTGAGCACATTTGATTTTTTTAAGTATATCACAAGCTAAGTCCTTTTAACGGTACATCTAACCGAACATTTGTTTGCTTTTGTTCGTTTTAACCTCTATAATTGCATATAGAAACGCCCCGTGAAAGGAGAAACGCTTATGGAAAAAACTCTTGAACAGTTAGCGGAGGAATATTTGCTTGAGGAGCAGAAGCTCACCCGGCAGATTAACGCTTGGCGTGAGCGTGCCTCAAGGCTCAGCGGTGACAAGAGAAGAACGGCAAACAGAAATTTAATCTGCCTTTACGAAATGCGCAGAGAGGTCAGCTGTACGGCGGACAAGCTTCTGCATTATTACGACAAAAGTGCCAAAAGGCTGTATCATAAAAAGAGCATTATCCACTGATTGGTTTTTCCTCTCAAAATGTCCGCAAGGGCAAAAAAGGCCCTCTTCCGTCGGGAAGAGAGCCTTTATTTTTGCTTTAAACATTCCAGCTGTTGATGTATTTTTCCTGCTCCTCGGAAAGGCGGTCGATTGAAACGCCCCAGATTTTAAGCTTCCTGCGTGAAACTTCAGTGTCAATGCTTTCGGGCACATTGTTGACCCCTCTTTTAAGAAGCGAGGAGTTTTCGGCAATGTACTTTGCACAGAGCGCCTGAATGGCAAAGCTCATATCCATAATCTCCGCAGGATGTCCGTCGCCCGCGGCAAGGTTTACCAGCCTGCCCTCTGCGATAAGGTTAATCCATCTGCCGTCCGCGGTGAGGTAACCCATTATGTTGTTACGCCTCAGCTCGGTTTTAACCGCTATCCTTTCCAGGTCGCCCGTGTTGATTTCAACATTGAAGTGACCTGCGTTACAGAGAATGGCGCCGTCCTTCATATTCTTCATCGCCTCTTCGGTGATGACATCCTTACAGCCCGTGACGGTAATAAAGAAATCGCCGACCTTTGCCGCCTCCGTCATCGGCATAACCTCAAAGCCCTCCATCTTGGCTTCCATAGCCTTAACCGGGTCGATTTCCGTAATTATGACATCCGCGCCGAAGCCCTTCGCCCTCATTGCAACGCCCTTGCCGCACCAGCCGTATCCTGCGACAACGACCTTTTTGCCTGCGACAACGAGGTTGGTGGTGCGGTTAATTCCGTCCCAAACGCTCTGTCCCGTGCCGTAACGGTTGTCAAAAAGATATTTGCATCTTGCGTTGTTGACGGCTATCATCGGGAATTTCAGCTCACCGTCGTTTTCCATCGCCTTGAGCCTGATTATACCCGTGGTGGTTTCCTCACAGCCGCCGAGCACCTCGCCGATTAAGTCGGGGTACTTGTTGTGTATAAGGTTTACAAGGTCTCCGCCGTCGTCAATAATGATATTCGGTCTGCCCTCTATTACCTTTGAAAGGTGGGCATCATACTGCTCTGCGGTGGCTCCGTGTAAGGCGAAAACGTTCATGCCTCCGTTTACCAGCGCCGCCGCCACGTCATCCTGCGTTGAAAGCGGATTGCTTCCGGTGACAAACATCTCCGCTCCGCCGCCGGCAAGCACACGGCAAAGGTACGCCGTTTTTGCCTCAAGGTGCACCGAAAGCGCAACCCTGATGTTTTTAAAGGGCTTCGTTTGTACAAATTCTTTCTCAAGTCCCGAAAGCAGAGGCATATTCGCCTTTACCCACTGTATTTTTCTTTCGCCCGATTCCCAAAGGGAAACATCCTTTATTTCGCTCATCAAATCACCTTTTTCAAAAAACTACAACGATAAAATACCATACAAAAAATAAAAAATCAATAGTATTGACACTTTTTGAGTTTTGTGTAATAATTATTTTGAATAGGTATTTTATCATTGCATATAAAAGGAAAGGCAACAGGTATATGAAAGACGAAAAGCGTTCATTAACAAAAATAATAGCTCTGGTTTTGTCGGTTTCTCTTTCACTCTGCGTTTTTTCGTCCTGCAAAGGCAAGGCTGAAGAAGAGGAAATTACAAGAGGCTCCGAGCCCATTTCCGGGCCCGCAAGCATTGAGCCCACTACAGAGTATCGCGGCGAGGTAACGACCGACCCTGCCGCCACCAAGAATCAGACCACCACCAAGAAGCCCAATGCGACCACCGCTAAGGCAGGCTCCGCCACACCCGCAACACCGACGCAGCCCGTTACGGTCGCCGACCCCGTTGCACAGGAAGCGATTGAGGAAGCTGCGAAGTCGCAGGGCAGAAACGCAAGTGACATTGCCGAATTTGTTAATATAATGGGTTACGACTACGACCCCAAGCAGCAGATTTTCTACACCAGCTATGACAACTGGCAGAGGCAGGGTAACTTTGTTTCCCACTACGACACGGCGGCTCACTATATCAATATGAACTACCGTACTGTTACAATTGACTTTGGTCCGTGCGAAGGGCTTAACTGGCGAATGCAGCTCTGGAAAGGTCAGTACGGCACCTTCGGAGGCTGTGAGGCAGGAATTTACACTGCCGACCCCGACACCAACAAAATGGTTTACGCCGCAGCCGACAACAACCACCTTCTTCAGTGGGAATCGGCTTTGTATCTCAACAAGACCGACTATGCCGCAGGCAACAGATGGTTCTACAGAGAGTGGCAGTCGCACTGGTGGCTGACAGGCTTCAAGGCAGGAGTCGTTGAGCCGAGAAACCTTATTATGTACCTCAGAGTCAGAATGAGAAGCGTCGACATGGCTGAAAAGTTTGAGGGTGCGCTTCTTACAGCAGGCTTTACGAAGGGCGACGCAAAAACTCAGTACGACACCTACAGGAGAAGCCTGAATGACTTCTACATACTCTGGGACAACGTCGGCTGGCTCAATTACTAAAGCAAAAACAAAAAGCACCGGGCCCACGGGTTCGGTGCTGTTATTTGACAAGGGAGAAAAATATGAAAAACCATTTTTATGCTTTTACAAGCAGAATCAAATATATAAACCGTTGGTCGCTGATGAGAAACACCCAGTACGAAACGCTCAGTCAGCACTCCCACGAGGTGGCGACAATCGCCTTTGCCCTCGCACAAATCGGCAATAAAAGGCTGGGTAAGAGCTATAATGCCGAAAGGGCATCGCTGCTCGGGCTTTACCACGACGTGCCCGAAATTATTACGGGCGATATGCCTACCCCCGTAAAGTATTACAGCGAGGATATGCGCTCAACCTTTAAACAGATTGAGGACAACGCCTGCGACACGCTTCTCGATATGCTTCCCGACGATCTGAAGGAGGACTACATTTCTCTTTTCAAACCCGAAGAGGAGGACGCCGAGCTTTGGAAGCTTGTCAAAGCCGCTGACAAAATCAGTGCTTATATTAAATGTATAGAGGAAAGAAAGGCAGGCAATTCCGAATTCAGCGAAGCCGAAAAGTCGACAAGACGTATTATCTCTTCCCTCGACTGTCCCGAGGCAAATATTTTTGTGCGTGACTTTGTTCCTCCGTATGAATTCCCGCTTGATAAACTGAAATAACAATGCATGGAAAAACCGCCGCAGTAGGCTACTGCGGCGGTTTTTGTCTGTTAAACAGTGTGACTCAAAATTAATACTCAAGCCTCAGCCTGAAAAGCTTCTTTCCGTCCTTTGTGCCCGAGACAAAGGCGCCCTCGTCATACTCTCCGACTCCGAGCTCAAAGCTCTCGCCCATTCTCGCCTCACCCGAATACTCCGCGGCGGCATATTTTACCTGCCTGCCGCCCTCGGAAAAGCCGAGTCTGTCCTGCGCCAGATCAAAGTAAGCCGTGTTTGTAAGATGACCGTTTATATCGGTCAGGCTGTAAGGCACGGTAAACTCTTCGGTTCGGAGTATCTCTCCGGGCTTTACGGGCTTGGGAAGCTCGTATTCCTCGCCCGTCACGGTTTCGTCAATGCTTATGCCGTATTCGTCGGGGAAAACCATTTTCCTCGTTTCGCAGTCCATAAGCGTCCATAGCGCACTGCCTCTTATTACCGTTTTTCCGCTGTTATCATATATATTATAGTACCTCGGAAACATGACGTGCATCATTTTCCCCGGCCACGAAACGAGCTTTATTTCCTCATCATACTCCGGCATACGGAGAATTTCGGCGTGCTGAAGCATCACTACCCAAAGCAGACCTCTGTCAAGCGTTTTTTCTCTGCCTGCTCCGAGCTGTTCGGTGTGGTGAATCGCCGCCTCCTGCATAAAGGTAAACATCGTCGAAAGCCTGAGCCTTCTGAAAGCGTCCACCTCGGAGCTTTGAATTTTATAAAGCTTTGCGTACTTTTCCTGCCTACTCATTACAGTCTTTTTTCAAAGGCGTCAACTACGTCGCCTATGGTCATAATATCCTGCCAGAGTCTCTGCGGAATTTTAACGTCAAAAGCCGCCTCAAGCCTGCAAATTATAAGGGTCATACCCATTGAGTCAATACCCGTGTCGGTGTTGATTACAATGTCCTCCGTAAGCTCCTTGTCGGCAAGCTCGGGAGCGCAATCGCGAATCTCCTCAACAACCTTGTCAAAAATTTCCTGTCTCGTCATTTTTTGTCTTCCTCCGATTTTTGTATTTCCCAGCGTTTAATTTTACCCGTCGCCGTCCTGGGAAGCGGCTTGTCGGTAAATATTATATTCGTAATCTGCTGTGCTCTCGGGAATTTTTTCATAACCTCCGTGAGCTTTTCTTTAACCTCTTGCCTTTTGTGCTCAAGCTCCTTGATAACAAGCGTGGGCTGAGCGTTGAGAAGTATTACGGCTATTTCTTCATTTTCGAGCGCCTTTGCTATTGTATGCTCATAGTCGGGCAAAAATATCTTGTTGCCGCTCGGCAGAACAAGCATTTCCTTTTTCCTGCCCGTGATATGAAGCCTTCCGTCCATGTCCAGAAAGCCTATGTCTCCCGAATGAAGCACTCCGTCTGCAAGAGCCTCGGAGGTGCTTTTTTCGTCTTTGTAGTAGCCCTGCATCATACAGGTCGGCGCTTTGATAAGTATTTCTCCGTCAGGGGCTATCATTATTTCATCGTCGGGGCAGATTTCCATTGCGTGCAAATCTCCCGAAACGCTGATTGCCACGCCCGAACTGGTTTCCGTAAGTCCGTAGCCGAAGCTTACCCTGATTCCGAGCGCCCTTGCAGCGTCAATAAGCGTGTCGCTGCAGTCGCCCGCCCCTATGAGCACAAGACCGAGTTCGCTGTTAAACAGCTTCCCCTTTAAGAAAAAGCCCAACAGCATGGGCACGAGGGAGACGGCAGTGGGCTTAAAGAAATTAAAGTCCTCCAAAATATGCCTTGCCCCTCTTGAAAGCGCAACGGTTGCACCGCAGGAAAGTCCCCAGAGAATTCCGCACACAAAGCCGAAAACATGAGCCGGCGGCAGAATACTCAACAGCACGTCGTCCTCTTTTAACGGAAGCTTAAAGGATCCGTTATATGCGCTTGAGCAAAGGCTTTTTTCCGTCAGGATAACCGCCTTTGACGAGCTTGTGGTTCCCGAGGTAAAGAAAAGAATTTTACCGTCGGGGTTTTCAACGCCCTTTGTAAGAAAAGGCTCAAGCTCCCTGCAAAGCTCGCCGTCCTCGCTCCAGAGCATATCCGCGTCGGTGGCGGCAAGCTGTTTTTTTAAAAGCAGCGACGGCACATTACCGTCAAGCATAACAATCTGCATACCGACCTTTGCCGCCGCAAAGACGGTGACTATACATTCGACCGTAATGTTGCAGAAAACGCCTATACAGCTTTTGCCGCTGTTTTCAAGTTCCTCCGCCCTTTCCTCAACCTTACGGGCAAGCTGACCGAAGGTAAGCTTTTGCTTTTCCCCGTTTTCGTTTTCGGAGTAGAGCAGAGCAACGTTGTTTTCGTCCTTCTTTTCATAATAAAGAAGCATCTCGTAAAAGCTTCCGAATCGCATTTAATCAACTCCGTGAGCTTCCGCGCCGAGTAACAGCACGGTGGGTTTTCCGGTTTTTGCCGTTTTAAATATTTTATCATATTTATTTAATTAATGGTAGTTTTTTTGAAAAATAAATATTTTTAATTTTTTTCAAAAAATATAGTGCATTTTTCTCAAAAGTGTATTATAATAGGTTTGTGATATTTTTATCAATAATTTTTGGGAGGAATGTATAATGGATAAAAACATTCGCATCGCTATCATCGGCGGTGGCCCCGCAGGCCTTTCGGCAGGTATGTATCTTGAAAAGAAGGGTTACGAAAACTACACCATTTTTGAGAGACTTGACCGTGTAGGCGGAAAGTGCTGGTCACCTACATACAACGGCAGACGCTACGAGATGGGCGCTATTATGGGCGTTGATTCTTACTATGCCGTTCACGACGCAGAGGAATTCTGCGGCATCACTCACGACGGTCCCAAGCTTAACCGTAACTACAAGAACGCTCAGGGCGACGTTATCGAGCCCTTCGAGCCCAAGAAGAACATCACAAAGATTCCGCGTCTTCTTAAGATGAAGAAGCAGATAAAGATTCTCGGCGAGCTTCTTGAAACAAAGTACAAGGGCTATGACGTTAACGGTCACAGAGGCGTTGCAGAGGGCAGATATGAGGGCTGCTCGCAGAAGAACGCAAAGCGTG
This sequence comes from Clostridia bacterium, assembly GCA_017438845.1. Lineage (GTDB taxonomy): Bacteria > Bacillota > Clostridia > Oscillospirales > Acutalibacteraceae > Fimenecus. The sequence goes on from JAFRUO010000021.1 coordinate 89,849, forward strand.
AGCCCGTAAGCGGCGTTAACCCGAACCTTAAGGACCTTGCTCTTCCGTTCTCGGAGTTCTGTAAGATGAACGGCATTGAGCTTGTTCAGGACGTTTGGATCGGACCGTTCACCTCCTTCGGCTACGGCTACTTCGATGAGATTCCGGCAGCTTATGTTCTCAAGTATCTTGACTTCCAGACCTGCATGAATTTCGTTAAGGTTAACCTTTGGACCTGGAAGGACGGCACACAGTCAATCTGGGAAGCTCTTAACGCTCACATCAAGAACCCCGCAAGACTTAACTCAAACATCGAAAAGGTTGAGCGTAAGGACGGCAAGGTTTACGTTACCGTTAACGGTGAGGTTGAGGAGTTTGACAAGATTATCGTTACCGCTCCTCTTTACATCCCCAACAAGCGCGACGACGGTCAGAAGGGTATGGTTGAGTACTTCGACGCACGCGACGACGAGAAGGAGCTCTTCTCAAAGATCGACTACGAGCGTTACGACGTTCTCGCTGTTGAAACCAAGCCCGAGGATCATCCCGAGATTTCTTACTATGTTTTCGAAAACATGACTCCTCAGACGCTCGGTCACCTTATGGTTTATTACAGACGTTGGAAGGACACAAAGGATCAGGTTATCACAACCTATTCGCTTCGTAAGCATAAGGATTCCAAGGAAATTCCTTACGACGAGTGCAAGAAGATGGTTCTCGACGACCTCAAGACTATGCACAACCCGGCTTCAAACGTTGTTAACGAGTGGAGCGTTTACTACTTCCCGCACGTATTCACCAAGGATTACGCCGACGGCTGGTATGACAAGGTTGAGGCTATGCAGGGCAAATACGACACCTACTATGCAGGTGAGATTATGTCCTTCGGCGATATGGACGAGACAGCCGAGTACTCAAGAGAGCTCGTTGACCGTTTCTTTTAATCCATAATTAAACTATAAATAGACCGCATAACAGCGGTCTATTTTAGCATTAACCCTTTTATTAAACGAAAGGAAATAAAATAATGAAATTCTATAAAGACCATTACGATGTCATAATCATCGGCGGTGCTCTTGCGGGAATGTCAGCTGCCCTTCAGCTTCAGTCGAAGGGAATTAACGACATCCTGATTCTTGAAAAGCACAACCTTCCCGGCGGTCTTGCAACCGATTTTGTAAGAAACGGCTTTGAAATTGAAGCTACTCTTCACGAAATGATGTCAATCGGCAAAAAGGGCAACCGCCTCAAGGTCGGTCAGTTTTTTGACGACATGGGCGTTGACATTGACTGGCTGCCCGTTCCCGAGTGCTATAGGGTTGCGCTTCCGAATTCGGGAATTGACGCTATCCTTCACGAGGGCTATGAAACTGCGGCAAGAGAGATTGACGCCGTTGTTCCCGGTACCTTCGAAAAGGTTCACGAGCTTCTCCTGCTGTGCAGAAGGGTTTACGACAGTATGAACATACTTTCCGTTACTCCCATGAGTAAGGTTCAGATGCTTCTCAAGCACCCCGATTTTGTTAAGACTGTCGGCTATTCCGCAACCGAGGTTATCAATACCTTCAATCTTCCCAAGAAGGCTGTTGAGATGCTTACCCCCTACTGGATTTACGTCGGCAACAGAATGGACGACCTTCCGTTCACAATCTATGCCTTCCTTATGGCTGACTACTTCACGGGCAGCTACGTCTGCAGAGGCTACTCACACGAAATGAGTATGAAGATGGAAAAGAAGGTTGAGGAAAACGGCGCTCAGTTTGAGTTCAAGCAGGAAGTCGAAAAAATCCTCGTTAAGAACGGCAAGGTTTACGGCGTAAGGACAAGAAGCGGCGACGAAATTCACTGCGATTATGTTATCGCCGCACCCTATCCGAACAAGGTTTACACCCAGATGATAGAGCCTCTTTCCGAGGTCCCCAAGGGCGCAATTAAAATGGTAAACGGCAGAGAGCTTTCGGTTACCCCCGTTTCGCTTATCGCCGTGCTCGAAGGCACTCCCGAGGAAAACGGACTTATGAACTACTCCACCTTCTCGGGCACCACTATGGACACAAACGAAATCTGGGAAAACTACAAAAACATCACGGAGCCGTACAATTACATCACAACCATCTGTCTTAACTACGCAAACCCGAATTGTGTACCCGACGGCTACACTCAGGTTTCAATTACCGCGCTTGTTCCCTCCTCTGCCTTTGAGGGCGTTACAGAAGAGGAATACTTTGACTTAAAGCGCAGACTCGGCAACGAGATGATGGAGGAATACATCAAAATCTCCGGCATTGATTTCAGAGATAACATCACCGAAATCGAAATTACAACGCCTATGACCATTGCCCACTATGTAGGCGCCTGGAAGGGCAATATCTACGGTTATTCGCATTCTCTTGCCGACCATGCCGTTGCGCGTCTGGGCATGAAGGAGGCCGATCACTTTATCGAGGGTCTTGAGTTTGCAGGCGCTCACGGTATGTCGGGCGACGGAATGGGACCGCAGATTACCAACGGCAGAGCTGCCGCAAAGGGCGTAATTGACGATATGGCAAAGAAGGAGGCTGCGAAATGAGTATTAAGGTAAAAGGCTTTTTAAAGGACGTAGGCGGCGCTTCAAGGGTTACCGAGCTTCGTAAGCAGAGCATCGAAAACGCCTCGGACGTACCTCAACCCAAAGACTTTGTCAGAGAGCTTGCCGACAAACTTCACCCTGCTTCAATGCAGTTTAAGGTAGTTTCAGTCAAGGACGCTTCGCCTACCTCGAAAATTTTCAGGCTTGCCTCCGTTGACGGCCATATCCCGGTTTTTCAGGCGGGACAGTATATTAACTTCCGTCTTAAAATCGGCGACAGCCTGCTGACAAGACCGTACACCATCAGCTCCGCCCCGTTTGAGGCAAGAGGTGAAAACGGCTTTGTTGAGGTCACTATCAGAAGAAACAGACCTTACCTTGTTCCCGATTATTTCTTTGACAACGTTAAAGAGGGCGATGTGCTCGACGCAAATATGCCCTTCGGCTTCTTCTACTGGGAGCCGCTTCGTGACTCAAAGAACATCGTAGCCCTTGCAGGCGGAAGCGGAATCACCCCCTTCCTTTCGATGGCAAGGGAAATTGCCTACGGCAAGATGAAGGGAACAAAAATTACCATCATATACGGCTCGGTCAACTCCTCGGACATCGTTCTTAAAAACGAGCTCGACGAGGTTGAGAAGGCGTGCAAGGATGTCAAGGTTGTTCACGTGCTTTCCGACGACAAGGACTGGGAAGGCGAGAAGGGCTTCGTAACTAAGGAAATAATTGAGAAATATTCGGGCGAAGACCCGACCTATATGTTCTGCGGACCGCTTCCGATGTATAAGCTTATAGTCGGCATTATGAACGACATGGGCGTTCGTCAGAAGAGATTCCGTCACGACGTTATGAACAATCCTGTTGACGCAACTAAAATCGAGGGTTATCCCGTCGGCAACGAGCAGAAAACCTTCAACATCACCGTTGTAAGAGGCGTCGACGAAACGGTTATTCCCGCTTCAGGCGGAGAGCCTGTTGCGGTTGCGCTTGAAAGAGCCGCTATTCCGGTCGACACCCACTGCCGCTGCGGCGAATGCGGTTTCTGCCGCACACAGCTGCTTGAGGGCGACATCTTCGTTTCCCCGATGGGAGACGGCAGACGAATGATGGATAAGGAAATGGGCTGGTTCCACGCCTGTGCAACTTATCCCGTAAGCGACCTCAAAATAAAAATCCCGATTATGTAATTTAAATAAACGGAGAGCTTAGGGCATCGTCCATAAGCTCTCCGTTTTTAAACATTTTGCGACAATCAGTCTTTTTTGTGTTGAAATTACTGTTTCTTTACTGTATAATAAATATGTATGACTAAGTTTTAACAAAGTCGGTACAGGGGAATTAGTTAATAATCACATACACGCACAAGGAGGAGGCTATTATGCCCAGAGACGTAAACCCTAACATTCATGTTAATGAAAAGGATTTTCCGTTAGAGGACTATCATTGCGACGACCCCGAAAAGAAAAAGCTGGTCACTAAGCTCGCAGTTATGATAACCGACAACATTCCGAGGAAAGCTCCCGGCGGAATGAAGGAAAACCATATGGATTTCTGGATTCTTGACAGGCTTCTTACAAAGGAAGAGGTCAAGTTTATGCTCAGCTTTAAAAAGAGGCGCGTGCCGTTGAAGATTGATGAGCTCGCAAAGAGAAACCATATGTCAATTAAAGAGGCTCAGAAGATAGTAGACCATATTTTATGGATAGGACTTCTGGAGCAGAACAGGGAAAACCCTGAAAGAGAAAGACAGTTCCTTATTCCCAAATGGGTTGTCGGCTCGGGAGAATATATGGTAGAGCACAAAACTCTGCCCGACACGAACCCTGAGGTTGCGACCATGTTCAACCTTGCCCCGCAGGAGCCGCTTGAGCTCGCTTCAAAGCTCATCCCTCCCGGAGGCGCGGGAATCGGTATGCACGTTATTCCCGTTGAAAAGGCTATCGAGCACGAAAGCACCTCAGTCAGCGTTGAGCACCTTTCTCACTGGCTTAACAAGTACGACAAATTCTGCTCAATGGTTTGCGCCTGCCGTAAATCGCAGAGAATCAGAGGAGAGGGCGTAGGCGACATTGAAGGACATATGTGTATCGCACTCGGCGATATGGCTGAATTTCTTGTTGAATCCGGCAAGGACGCCAGATACATCACAAGGGAAGAGGCACTTGAAATTATCCTTCGTTCCGAAAAGAAGGGCTATGTTCACCAGATTACAAACCTTGACGGTCCCGACAAGATAGTCGGTATCTGTAACTGTTCGGCAGGCTCCTGCTACGGTCTGAGAACCTCGCAGCTGTTCAACACCCCCAATATGTCGCGCTCGGCTTACCGTGCTCACGTTGAGCCCGAAAAGTGCGTTGCCTGCGGCAAGTGCGTTGAGGTTTGCCCTGCAGGTGCGGCAAAGCTCGGACAGAAGCTCTGCAAGGCTGACGGCTCAAAGGTGGTTTATCCCATGCACGACCTTCCCGACGACCTTCCGTGGGGCGAGGACAGATGGGATAAGGATTATAGAGATCACAACAAAATCAACTGCTACGACGAGGGTACCTCGCCGTGTAAGACGGCTTGCCCCGCTCACCTTGCCGTTCAGGGCTACGTAAAAATGGCGGCAGAGGGCAGATATAAGGACGCGTTAAAGCTTATCCGTCAGGACAATCCCTTCCCGGCAGTCTGCGGCGCAGTATGTAACCGCCGTTGCGAGGACCGTTGCACAAGAGGCCTTATTGACAAGCCCGTTGCAATTGACGAAATCAAAAAGTTCCTGGCGTACAGAGAGCTTGACAACCTTGACGAATATGTTCCCGAGGTTATGTACAACGGCGTAGGCGACCAGTGGGACGACTATAAAATTGCGGTTATCGGTTCGGGCCCTGCAGGTCTTTCCGCCGCATATTACCTCAGAACAGAAGGCTATCCCGTTACGGTTTTCGAAAAGGAAAGCAAGCCGGGCGGAATGCTGACAATCGGTATTCCCAACTTCAGGCTCGACAAAAAGGTTGTTGAGGCTGAAATCGAAATAATCAAAAAAATGGGCGCTGAAATCAAATGCGGCGTTGAGGTCGGTAAGGACATCACCCTTGACGAGCTCCGCAAGCAGGGCTACAAGGCGTTCTACATAGCAATCGGACTTCAGGGCGGCAGAAGCGCAGGCATTGAAGGCGAGGATGCCGAAAATGTCGGCTCCGGTATTGATTTCTTAAAGAAAATCAATCAGGACAACAGTATGCGCCTGAGCGGCGACGTAGTTGTTGTCGGCGGCGGTAATGTTGCGGCGGACGTTGCCAGAACAGCTCTCAGAGCGACAGACGGCAAGGTTAAGATGATCTGTCTTGAATGCCGTGAGGAAATGCCTGCGGCGAAGGACGAAATCGCAGAGGTTGAGGAGGAAGGAATCGAAATTCTCAACGGCTGGGGTCCCAAGGAAATCATTAAGGACAAAAACGGCGCAGTTAAGGCAATTGTATTTAAGAAATGCACAAGCGTATTTGACGCAGATCACCGTTTTGCACCTGTTTACGACGAAAACGACACTATCACGATAGATGCACAGAACGTGCTTATGGCTATCGGCCAGTCGGCTCAGTGGGGCGATTTGCTCAAGGACTCAAAGGTTGAACTTAACAAAAACGGCACAGCCGTTGCCGACAAGGTAACCCTTCAGACCGCAGAGCCCGACATCTTTGTCGGCGGCGACATCTTCCATGGCGCACGCTTCGCAATCGACGCTATTGCAGACGGTAAAGAGGGTATGGTTTCAATCAACCGCTTCGTTCATCCCGGCCAGTCGCTCACCTTAGGCAGAGACCTGCGTCAGTTCATCGAGTTTGACAGGGACGACATAAAGGTTGACTCCTACGACAACGCAGAGCGTCAGGCTCCCGGCATGAGAGAGGGCGACCCGCTTAAGACCTTCGACGACCTCCGTCAGCCTCTTACCGAGGAGCAGGTCAAAAAAGAGGCTAACCGCTGCCTCGGCTGCGGCGCTACAACGGTTGACCTTAACCAGTGCGTAGGTTGCGGACTTTGCACCACAAGATGTGAATTTGACGCTATTCACCTTTCACGTGACATCCCCGAGGCGAGCGATATGCACACCGCAGAGGAAATGATGAAAGTAGTAGGTCCCTATGCGCTCAAGCGTTCAATGAAAATCCTCAAGCGTAAGATGCAGGACAAAAAGTCTGACAAATAATTAAACACTGTATGCACGGAGCAGTCTTTGCTCCGTGCTTTTCTTTTTATTTGTAATATTATTATTGAAATAAATTCTATTTTCCTTTATAATAAAGTAGTTATAGTTTATATGCAAAAGACAAACAAGGGAGGATCATCATGCCTGAAACCTATGACAAGATGCCGCAAACCAAATCAAAATTTGACGGCGAGTCTAAGAAAAAGAAAAAGTACGCAAAGCTCGGCGCAAAAATCACCGACAACGTACCGCACAAGCTTTTCGGGCTTAAAACAACCGACGAAGAATATTGGGGACTTCGTGAAATCCTTAATGAGGATGAGGTTGACATTGCACTTTCAATGAAACAGCGTAAGTGGTATACCTACGAGGAGCTGTTTGAAAAGAACAAAAAAATGGGCGAGGAAAAGTTCAAGGAAACTCTTAACCTTTTATGCGTTCACGGCTTCGTGGAATACGACTACGGCGACCATTACGACGACAACGGCCCTATCGAGGGCGCTCCGAAGGAGATTCGCTACCGCACAAGCTATTTTGTTCCCGGCAGCGCAGAGCTTTTCAACTCCTCGGTTGACCGTATCAAGAAAAACCCGCCCGTTGCAAAGATGTTTGAAAGGATGACCTTTCTTCCTCTTGAGCACATCACCTCAATGGTGCCGCCCGGAGGCGACGGAATCGGTATGCACGTTATCCCCGTTGAAAAGGAGGTTAACGCCTGCAGAGAGGCTATGAGCATCGAAAAACTTTCTCATTGGCTTCAGAAATATGACGGTCACCTTTCCGCAGGTATCTGCTCGTGCAGATATTCCCGTGCGGAAATCGGAGAGGGTTGTACCGACGACGGCGACGACTGGTGCATTCAGGTCGGCGATATGGCTGACTACACCGTTGAAACGGGAAGAGCTCACTACATCACCAAGGAAGAGGCTCTTGATATTCTTCAGAAGGCTGAGGACAACGGCTATGTTCATCAGGTTACAAACATCGACGGCTCCGACCACATTTTCGACATCTGCAACTGCAATGTAAAAATCTGTAACGCTCTGCGTACAGCCTTACTTTTCAACACACCCAACCTGTCCCGAAGCGCTTACACCGCCAATGTAACCAAGGAAAACTGCGTTGCCTGCGGAAGATGTGTCGAGGTTTGTCCTGCAGGCGCAGTTAAACTCGGACAGAAGCTCTGTCAGAAGGACGGCAGCGAGGTAAAATATCCCAAGTCGCCCCTTCCCGACAAAATACGTTGGGGCAAGTATGCCTGGGACGAAAATTACAGAGATACCGCACGTGTAAACACTCACAAGACGGGTACCGCTCCCTGTAAGTCAGCCTGCCCTGCTCATGTGCCGATTCAGGGTTATTTAAAGATGGCTAAGGAAGGCAGATACGACGAGGCGCTTGCACTTATCAAGCTCGAAAATCCCTTCCCTGCAATCTGCGGACGTGTCTGCAACAAGCGCTGTGAGGACGCCTGCACAAGAGGTACAATCGACAAGGCGGTCGCAATCGACGACGTAAAGAAATTCCTTGCAGAGCGTGACTTACACGCCGACACAAGATACATTCCGAAAAAGATTACAAAGAGAGTCAGCGGCGAATGGGACCAGAAAATCGCCATCATCGGCGCAGGCCCTGCAGGTCTTTCCTGTGCCTACTATCTTGCAACCATGGGATACAAGCCCACGGTATTTGAAAAGCATGAAAAGCCCGGCGGTATGATGACCTACGGTATTCCTTCATTCAAGCTTGAGAAAGATGTCATTGACGCCGAAATAGACATTATCCGTGAGCTCGGCGTTGAAATAAAATGCGGCGTTGAAATCGGTAAGGATATAACCATTGACGAGCTTAAAAAGCAGGGTTACGAAGCCTTCTATATTGCAATCGGCTGTCAGGGCGGAAGACTTCCCGGCGTTCCGAACGACAGCGCAGAGGGCACTGAAATCGCAGTCAGCTTCCTTGAGAAGGCGCTTTCCGATACCGCAAAAGACCTCAGCGGAGACGTTGTTGTTATCGGCGGCGGTAATGTTGCTATCGACTGTGCAAGAACCGCACACCGCAAGGGTGCCGAGAAGGTTTCAATGTACTGCCTTGAATCAAGAGAAACAATGCCTGCTTCCCTTGAGGAAATTGCCGAAGCAGAGGAAGAGGACGTTGTAATCAATCCCGGCTGGGGCCCGAAGGAGGTTCTCGTTGACGAGAGCGGAAAGGTCAGCGGAATAATCTTAATGCGTTGTGTTTCCACACTTGACGAAAACGGAAAATTCTCTCCGAAGTATGACGAAAACGACACCGTTACCGTTCCTGCTTCAAAGATAGTTTTCGCTATCGGTCAGGCAATCGAATGGGGCAGGCTGCTCGAGGGCACTCAGGTTACCTTCCATCACGGAAACTACCCCGTTGCCGATTCCTTTACATACCAGACAAACGATCCTGCCGTATTTGTAGGCGGAGATGTTTTTACAGGTCCCAAGTTTGTAATTGACGCTATCGGTCAGGGACACGAAGCGGCTGAATCGCTTTCAAGATTTGTTTCAAAAAATAACGTTTCGCAGACTCTCGCAAGAGACCGCCGTTATTTCAAGAGCCTTGACAAAGATAATATTGCCATCGACTCTTACGATTCCGCTCAAAGACAGGTTCCGCCGATTGACAAGTCCGTTGACTATAAAAACGGCTTTACCGACAACAGGCTCATTTTCACCGAGGAGCAGGTCAAAACAGAGGCTTCACGTTGCCTTAGCTGCGGCGCAAGTATCGTTGACGAAAACAAGTGTATCGGCTGCGGACTTTGTACAACAAAGTGCGAATTTGACGCAATTCATCTTGTAAGAGACCATCCGGACGCCTCCAATATGAGAAGGGCTGAGGACAAGGTAGGCGGACTTGCGGCATACGCCATTCCGAGAGCGTTTAAGATTCTTATAAACAGCGGCTCCGAGGAAGCTAAAATGATGCGTAAAAAGCGCAAGGAATACAACAAGGCGACCAAGGAGTTCCACAAGACTCATCCGCACACAGGTAACGGCGTCGACATTGAGGAAATGATGAAGGACTGACGAGGTAAACCGACGTGCATGAAATGGGAATTATACTCAACCTTGCAAAGACCCTTGACGAAACCGCCGAGGAGCAGCACCTTGCAAACATAAGCAAGGTCACTCTTCAGGTCGGCGAGGTTTCGGGAATTATGACGGATTTGTTCGTTGACTGCTGGAATTATTTCAAGGGCAGACATGAGCCGTTGAAAAATTCCGAGCTGATTCTTGAAACCATTCCTGCCGTGACCTACTGCTCAAACTGTGAGGGCACCTATGAAACGGTCAAATACGGAAAGACCTGCCCGTACTGTCAGAGCGGCGAAACCTGGCTTATCAGGGGCAACGAGTGTATTATCAAGGAAATCGAAGCAGAATATGCCGACGAGGCTGAGGAATAAATCTGAGCTCCTCCGAAATATCGGGGGAGCTTTTTCTTGACAAAAACCCTTTTTCGTGTTAGAGTATTTACGATATATATGCTCTGAAGGGGAGTAGCTTTTATTTGGCGGTCAACATCATGACGCTTCGCGTCTGGTCGTCAAACCAAAGTAATTTGGCAGCAAGACCTTCGATGGAATTTAATTCTGTCGAAGGCTTTTTTGTTAACACTCCTCCCCGTTAATTTAAGGAGGCAGATTATGAATTACTATCTTAAATCCGTTGAGGAGAGCTTTGAGAGCACGGCTTCCTCAGTAAACGGTCTTTCCTCTGCCGAGGCGCAGAAACGCCTTGAGCAAAACGGAAAGAACAAGCTTGCCGAGGGCAAAAAGGATTCTCTTTTAAAGCGTTTCCTTTCTCAGCTGGCAGACCCGATGATTATAATACTCATCGTTGCGGCTGTCATCAGCGCCGTCACTGCCGCACTCAGCGGCGACAAGGGCGGTTATGCCGACGTCGTAATTATTATGGTTGTCGTAATCATCAATGCCGTACTCGGCGTTTATCAGGAGGCAAAGGCTGAAAAGGCTATTGAAGCGCTTCAGGAAATTGCCGCCGCAACCTCAAAGGTAATCCGTGACGGAAAGCTTATCGACGTTAAGACCGAGGACATCGTAATCGGCGATGTGGTTGTACTTGAAGCAGGCGACAGCGTTCCCGCCGACTGCCGTATTTTTGAAAACGCCTCTCTTAAAATCGAGGAAGCGGCGCTTACGGGAGAATCCGTTCCGGTTAACAAAACCGCCGACGTCATCTCCGCAGAGGGCGAGGATGAGGTTCCGCTCGGCGACAGGAAAAACATGTGCTACATGGGCTCGAATGTCGTTTACGGCAGAGGCAAAGCCCTCGTGGTTGCAACGGGTATGGATACCGAAATGGGTAAAATTGCCGACGCTCTTACTCAGGCGGAGGACGAACAGACGCCTCTTCAGATTAAGCTTAATCAGCTTTCAAAGGTGCTCTCCTTCCTCGTTATCGGCATTTCCGTTTTCGTTTTCGCTTACGATATAATCCGTTCGCTTGTTTTGGGAATTGACATAAGCTTTGAGTCAACCCTCGACTTCTTTATGGTAGCCGTTTCACTCGCTGTTGCGGCAATCCCCGAGGGTCTTGCCGCAGTCGTCACTATCGTGCTTTCAATCGGCGTTACCAAGATGAGTAAGAGGAACGCCGTTATCAGAAAGCTTACGGCGGTTGAAACCCTCGGCTGTACGCAGGTAATCTGCTCGGACAAAACCGGCACCCTTACTCAGAACAAAATGACCGTTGTTGAGCACAGAGGAACCGACGAAAAGCTTATTGCCACCGCAATGGCTCTCTGCTGCGACGCTGAGCTTCAGCAGGACGGCACGGTTAAGGGCGAGCCCACCGAGGCGGCTCTTGTCAATTACGCAAACTCTCTCGGTCTTAAAAAGTATGAGCTTGAGGCAGACACACCGAGAGTCGGCGAGGCTCCGTTTGACTCGTCCAGAAAGATGATGTCTACCATACACAAGACTCCCGACGGCTTCGTTCAGTATACAAAGGGAGCGCCCGACGTGGTGCTTTCAAGGTGCAGCTATGCTTTGATTGACGGCGAAAAAGTTGAAATGACCGAAAGTATGCGCGGTACAATTGCCGCACAGAACAAGGAAATGGCTGACAAGGCGTTGCGCGTGCTTTGCGTTGCAATGAGAAAATATGACGAGCAGCCCTCGAACGACCCCGGCGAGCTTGAAAACGACCTTTGCTACTTAGGTCTTACTGGTATGATTGACCCCGTACGTCCCGAGGTTGTCGACGCTATCAAGGAATGCCGAACCGCAGGCATCAGACCGATTATGATTACGGGCGACCACAAGGACACCGCAGTTGCAATTGCAAAATCACTCGGTATTATCACCGATGACACACAGGCAATTACCGGCTCTGAGCTTAACAAAATCAGCGACGAGGAGCTTGACACCAAAATCAACGACTTCTCGGTTTACGCACGAGTTCAGCCCGAGCACAAGGTAAGAATAGTTAAGGCATGGAAGAAAAAGGAAATGATTACCGCCATGACCGGTGACGGAGTAAACGACGCTCCTTCAATCAAAAACGCTGACATCGGCGTGGGCATGGGAATTACCGGCACGGACGTTACCAAAAACGTCGCCGACATGGTGCTTGCGGACGACAACTTCGCAACAATTGTTTCCGCAGTCGAGGAAGGCAGAAGAATTTACGACAACATCCGTTCCTCAATTCAGTTCCTGCTTTCGTCAAATCTCTCCGAGGTTCTCTCTATTTTCATTGCAACCATCCTCGGCTTTACACTGTTTGAACCCGTACACCTGCTCTGGATAAACCTTATCACCGACTGCTTCCCCGCGCTCGCACTCGGTATGGAAAAGGGCGAAAAGGACATAATGCGCCGTGCTCCGAGGAGCAGTAAGGACGGCATTTTTGCAGGCGGAATGGGCATCGACTGCGTCTGGCAGGGCGTTATGGTAACCGTGCTCACTATCGCCGCGTACGCCGCAGGTATTTTCCTCGGCGCAAAGGGAGAGGGCAGACTTTTAGGCATTGCCGAGCTGTTCTCAATTAACGACGGCATAATTCACCAGAACGGTATGACCATGGCTTTCCTGACCCTTTCAATGTCGGAAATATTCCACTCGTTCAATATGCGTTCAAGACGTCATTCGATTATAGGAATGGGCTCGATGAACTGGTACCTTCTCGGAGCAATGATACTTTCGCTATTCCTGTCGACGGTGGTTATCTATATCCCCTTCCTTGCAAAGGCGTTCGACTTTGCCGAAATTTCACTTGTTGAATACTGCACCTCGCTCGCGATTGCTTTCCTTGTAATCCCGATTGTTGAGTGTGTAAAGCTTATTCAGAGAGCGGTCGAAAAAGGCAAAAGCAAATAAATAACAAAAAGCCCGGCAGTTATCTGCCGGGCATATTTTCGGACAAAAAAAGTCCCGATGCTCTGTGCATCGGGATTTAATTGGGATTCATGAATAAATAGGATGTTAAGAAGTCCACCACAAACTCCCTAACGGATTGTCTATATAATATCAACGGATTATTGCAAAGCAAGCACGAAATTGTGAACAAATTGTTAACAATTTCGGCTTTTGGAAAAATTTTTCGCCAAGTTTCTCTCAAAATAGATATTATTCTGCTTATTGTATAATATTCTTTTTTTCTCTTGACATATCAGCTTGTCTGTTGTATAATAATTCACAAATTATGAGCAAAGGGAGGGGAAATCATGAGCCAGGTTAAGGTTAAGGACAACGAGTCTTTAGAGAGCGCTCTCAGACGCTTTAAGAGACAGACCTCCCGTGACGGAGTTATTCAGGAGGTTCGCAAAAGAGAGCACTACGAAAAGCCTTCTGTTAAAAGAAAGAAAAAGTCAGAAGCTGCTCGTAAAAGAAAGTACAAATAAAAACTTTGTTGTCTTTTGACAATGACGAAAAGCGGGCATGTTGTCCGCTTTTTATCTTTTTGCTTTTTATGAGGTGAAACTATGATAGATAAGCTAAAAAAGCTTGCGGCCGAAGCCGACTTCGACGCCGTGCTGATTACTTCCCCCGAAAACAGGTTTTATTTCACGGGCTTTAACTCGTCCGACGGCTTCCTGCTTGCTTGCGCCGATGAGGCGGTTTTTATTACCGACGGCAGGTACATCGAGGCTGCCGAAAAGACGGTTAAGGGCTGTCGCGTCGTGCTTCAGACAAGAAGCGCGGAGCAGCTCAGGGATATTTTCTCTTCCTTTAATATTTCAACGGTTGCGGTTGAAGCCGACCGAATGACGCTCGGCGAATACAGCCGTTATGCCTCGGCGCTCTCAGGCTTTGAACTTATCGCCGACGGAAGCCTTGACAAAAAAATCAACGCCCTTCGCGCCGTAAAGGAGCCGGAGGAGATTGAAAATATTCTCAGCGCTCAGCATATTGCGGAGCTGGCGTTTGAGCATATCTGCGGCTTTATAAAAGAGGGAAAAACAGAAAAGGAAATACAGCTTGAGCTTGACTTCTATATGCTCAGCCACGGGGCTGAGGCGCTCTCCTTTGAAACAATCGCCGTAAGCGGCGCAAACGGCTCAATGCCTCACGGCGTTCCGGGTGACAGAAGGGTTCAAAAAGGTGACTTTATAACCATGGACTACGGAGCGGTTGTCGACGGCTACCACAGCGATATGACCCGTACCGTTGCGCTCGGCTGCGTCAGTGAAGAGCAGAGACTTGTATACAACACGGTTTTAAAGGCTCAACAGGCGGCTATCGACGTTATGCTTGAGGGTGTCAGCGGCAAGCAGGCGGACGCCGCAGCGAGAGACGTTATCACCGCCGCAGGCTACGGCGAGTATTTTTCTCATTCAACAGGCCACGGCGTAGGCGTTGAAATTCACGAATACCCCTATGTTTCCTACGCCAACGAAAAGCCGCTTTGCGAAGGCAATGTAATCACCTCCGAGCCGGGAATATACCTTCCCGGGAAATTCGGAGTGAGAATTGAGGATATGATTCTTGTCGGCAAGGATACCAACAAAAACCTTACTAATTGTCCGAAAGAGCTTATAATCCTTTAAAAAGCACTTGAAAAACACATAAAAATAAGGTATTATATATTAAACATTGATATTTGTTATAAATGGAGGATAAACTTATGATTTCTGCAGGTGATTTCAGAAACGGCGTAACCTTTGAAGAGGACGGACAGGTTCTTCAGGTTGTTGAGTTTCAGCACGTTAAGCCCGGTAAAGGCGCCGCTTTTGTAAGAACAAAGACAAAGAACGTACTTACAGGCGCTGTTGTTGAAAAGAGCTACAACCCGACAGCCAAGTTCCCCACCGCCTATATTGAGAGAAAGGATATGGAATACTCCTACTCCGACGGCGACCTTTACTATTTCATGGATCAGGAAACCTATGAAATGACTCCTATCGCCGCAGGCGACCTTCCCGACAGCTTCAAGTTTGTCAAGGAAAATATGATTTGTAAAATCCTTTCCTACAAGGGCAAGGTTTTCGGTCTTGAGCCGCCTACCTTCGTAGTTCTTGAAGTTACCAAGACTGAGCCCGGCTTTGCAGGCAACACAGCGACCAACGCTACCAAGCCCGCAACCCTTGAAACCGGCGCCGAGATCAAGGTTCCGCTTTTCATCAACGAAGGCGAAATGATAAATGTTGACACCAGAACAGGTGAATATATGTCAAGAGCTTAAAGCTAAAGGAGGTAAAGTATGATGACAGTTACCGAAAAAGCAGCATATTTAAAAGGCTTGGCAGCAGGTCTTGAGCTTGACGAGGCAAAGCCCGAAGCAAAGCTTATCAAGGCCATGCTCGACGTAATCGATGACCTTGCGCTTACCGTTGCAGACCTTGAGGATGAGCTTGCACTTACAACAGAGCAGCTTGACGCTGTTGACGAGGACCTTGACGCACTTGAGGAATTCGTTTATGAGGGTGAGTGCTGCGAATACTGCGACTGCGACGACGAGTATGACGACTGGTCCGACGAAGAGCTTTACGAGGTTGACTGCCCTGCTTGCGGCGAAACCGTAGCGTTTGACGAAGAGTCCCTGCTTGAAGGCTATGCCGACTGCCCGAATTGCGGTGAAAAGCTCGAGTTTGATTTTGACCTCGATTGCGACTGTGAAGAGTGTGCAGACGGGGAAGAAGAATAAACACAATACAACCAAGGCGAGGCTTGGGGCGCTGCCCTTTAGGCTTCGCCTTTTTTGTCGGAATTCACGGCAAAAATTATCCTCTTGACATTGACTTTGAGGCACATAGTGCTATAATATATGCGGCAAAATCATTGTCGAAATTTATTCGTTTGGTAAAGGAGCAATCAGGTGAAAATCGTAATTGCCGGTGCCGGCCGTGTCGGTCTTTCAATTGCACACGAGCTGGTTAAAGAAAACCACAATATCACTATTATTGAAGGTAATAATGAAAAGCAAAAAGAGGTCGGAAACAGTCTTGACGTTCTGACTATACTCGGCAATGCCGCAAGCTACGACGTGCTTATGGAGGCAGGCGTTAAAAATGCGGACCTTCTTATTGCGGTTACAAGAGAGGATGAAATCAATCTGCTCTGTTGCCTTGCCGCAAGAAAGATGGGCGTGCCTCACACAATAGCAAGAGTGAGAAACTCGGAATACTATAAACAGGCGGCGTTTCTCAACGAGGAGCTCGGTCTTTCCATGACCATTAACCCCGAGGAGGAAACGGCTAACGAAATTTCAAGAATCCTTCGCTTCCCCGTCGCCACCAAGGTTGAAGCCTTCGCAGGCAGTAAGGCTGAGCTTATAGAAATAAAAGTAAGCCCCGAAAGTGCGCTTAACGGGGTAACCATGTCCTCCCTCAGGTCTAACTTCGGCAACGTGCTTATCTGTGCAGTCAAGCGTGACAAAGAGGTGTTTATTCCGAGAGGCGACTATGTTATCAGAGCAGGCGACAAGCTCAACGTAGTCGGCTCATACAGAGAGATTAACCAGCTTGTTAAAAAGGTCAGCAAAAAGCATCGTGAGCCCAAAAAGATTATGCTCATCGGCGGCGGTGAAATTGCTTATTACCTTATCCGCAAGCTTGCCGACACAAACATGGCAATCAAAATAATCGAAAAGAACAAGGCGGAATGTGCCCGACTCAAGGACATTTTCCCGAAGGTCAGCTGTGTTTACGGTCACGGTAACGACCCTGAGCTTCTGAACGAAGAAGGGCTTGAGGTTGCCGACGCCTTTGTGGCAATTACGGACGATGACGACGATAACATCATCAGCTCCATGTACGCGTTAAGCTCCGACGTCGGAAAGGTTATTACCAAAATCAAGGAATCAAAAATAATCAATATCCTTTCGGGCGACCAGCTTGACAGTATTGTTCAGCCTGCAAGCATTGCCACTCAACGTGTTATCCGCTATGTCCGTTCAATGCAGAACGCTTATGACCAGAGCGGGATTGACGCAATGTACTATCTGTTTGAACAGAAGGTTGAAATCATCGAATTTAAAATCAACGAAAAGTTTCAGTTCGATAATATCCCGCTCAAGGACCTGGATGTTGCACAGGGCGCAATCATTGCCTCCATTATTCACAACGGACAGTGTATTATCCCTGACGGCGAGGATGTTATACACTCGGGCGATATAGTTATTCTTGCAACCACACGAAACGGTGTCATTGCACTTGAGGATGTTGTTGAGGCCAAATTATGAATTACAGAATAATACTAAAAATTGTCGGCAGAGTAATCGGTATTGAAGCGGTTTTTCTCCTTTTCCCGACAGTTGTTTCGTTAATTTATCATGAATCCGTTAAGGGCTTCCTTGTTGCAATTGCCGTTGCCGTTGCAGTTTCGGCTTTGGTCACTGCCCTCACAAGAAAGCACAACTCTCAGTTCTATGCAAAAGAGGGCTTCACAAGCGTTGCCCTTTCCTGGGTATGCATTTCCTTAATCGGCGCAATACCGTTTGTAGTCGAGGGGTCAATCCCAAGCTATGTTGACGCTCTGTTTGAAACGGTATCGGGCTTTACAACCACGGGTTCGAGCATACTGGCGGAAATTGCCTCCCTTCCGAGGGGCATACTGTTCTGGCGAAGTCTTACTCACTGGATAGGCGGTATGGGCATCCTCGTTTTCATGATGGCTGTTGTTCCCATGTCAAAGGAATTTTCAATGTATATTATGAGAGCAGAGGTTCCCGGTCTTGAAGCCGGAAAGCTTACGGCAAAGATACAGCATAACTCCATAGTGCTTTACCTTATTTACATTTTCCTTACAGTCCTTGAAACGCTTATACTGAAGGTCTGCGGACTCAGCTTTTATGACGCGCTTGTCCACACCTTCAGCACGGCGGGCACTGGCGGTTTCAGCGTATATAATGACAGCATAACCTCCTGCAGCCCTGCGGTGCAGATTACCATTTCCGTGTTTATGATGCTTTTCGGCATTAACTTTAACCTTTATTTCCTGCTTCTTCTCAGGAAATTCAGATCTGTTTTTAAAAACGAAGAGCTTCGTTGCTATCTTGCGTTAATCGCTTTTTCAACAATCACCATAGCCTTCAATATCAGAAAGCTATGCGGCAGTATGGGCGAAGCGTTCAGGCTTGCTTTTTTCCAGGTAAACGCCTTTTCTTCGACCACCGGCTTTTCTTCGGCGGATTTCGACAAGTGGCCGACATACAGTAAAATGCTCCTGTTTTTACTTATGCTTATCGGCTCCTGTGCGGGAAGCACAGCAGGAGGCCTGAAAATATCACGGTTAATGATAGTCTTTAAGGCTTCCGTTGCCGAAATAAAGCATATGCTTCATCCCCGTTCCATCAACCCTATCAGGCTTGAGGGTAAATCTATAACCAAGGAAATTCTAAGGGGTACCATCGTTTACTTTTCAATGCTGGTTATCTTCATCTTATCAGGCAGTCTGCTGCTGTCGCTTGAAAACAAGGACTTGATTACATCCATTTCGAGCGTTGCGACCTGCATTTCAAACGTCGGCCCCGGCTTTAACCTTGTAGGTCCTACCTGTAACTTCGGGTTTTTCTCGGCGCCGTCAAAGCTTCTGCTTTCGGTCTTTATGCTGATGGGCAGACTTGAGCTGTTCCCGATTGTAATCCTCTTCTACCCGAGCACATGGAAAAAAAGAGGACAGTTTTAAAATTTATAAGGCAATATATAAAAAGCTCCGCAGTAACACTTAATTACTGCGGAGCTTAATTTTATATTTTATTGCTCAGGTGTTTCGAGGAGCTTAATTCCAAGCTCTCCGAGCTGCTCCGTATCAACGGGAGCCGGACATTCCGTCATAGGCTCGGAAGCGTTCTGTACCTTGGGATATGCAACAACGTCACGAAGGCTTTCACAGCCGAGCATCTGCATACAAAGTCTGTCAAGACCTATTCCCATTCCGCCGTGCGGAGGCGCTCCGAAGCGGAAGGCGTCAAGCAGATAACCGAATTTTTCGTATGCCTCCTCCTTGGAAAGTCCGAGCAGGTCGAAAATTCTTGACTGAAGCACAGGGTCGGTAATTCTGATTGAGCCGGAAGAAAGCTCAATGCCGTTGAGCACAAGGTCATAGCACTTTGCCCTTACCTTGCCCTTGTCGGTTTCAAGTATGTCGAGGCTGTCGTCCATCGGCGCTGTAAACGGGTGGTGCATTGCAAGCCACTCGCCGCTTTCCTCGTCATATTCAAAGAACGGGAACTCGGTAATCCACAGGAAGTTGTACTGTCCTGCAGGGATTAAATCGAGCTTCCTTGCAACCTCCTGGCGGAGTGCTCCGAGAATTGAAAGCGCCTTTGTACGGCTTGAATCGGCAATAACAAGAAGCACGTCGCCGACCTTCATATCGGCTTTAGATATAATTTGACTATTCTCTTCCTCGCTCATAAATTTAAGGAAGGAGGATGAGGTTGCCTCGTCCGTCATTCTTATCCAGGCAAGTCCCTTTGCGCCGCTGCCCTTTGCGGATTCGGTGAGCTTGTCTATTTCCTTTCTCGTGAGGACCGAAGCTGCGTTTTCCGCCTTTATTGCTCTTACGGTGCCGCCGTTCTCAAGCGCGCCCTTGAACACAACGAACTCCGAGTTTTTAACAATATCGCTCAGGTCGATAAGCTCCATGCCGTAGCGTGTGTCGGGCTTGTCCGAGCCGTAACGCTCCATTGCCTCAGTGTATGTAAGCCTCGGAAGCGGAAGCGGAATATCAACTCCGAGCACGTCCTTGAACACTCTCTTGACATAGCCTTCGCCAATTTCAAGCACGTCCTCCATCTCGACAAAGGACATCTCAAGGTCTATCTGTGTAAACTCGGGCTGACGGTCTGCTCTTAAATCCTCGTCACGGAAGCAGCGTGCAATCTGCATATATCTGTCAAAGCCCGCAACCATTGAAAGCTGCTTGTAAAGCTGAGGTGACTGCGGAAGCGCATAGAAGCTTCCGTTGTGAATCCTTGAGGGAACGAGGAAATCTCTTGCTCCCTCGGGGGTTGAACGGATAAGCATGGGAGTTTCTATCTCAATAAAGCCGTTCTCGTCAAAATAGTCTCTTGTGACCTTTGCAACCTTATGGCGCAGAATTATGTTCTTCTGCAAGTCGGGTCTGCGTAAATCAAGGTAACGGTATTTAAGCCGTGTAAGCTCGCTCGTCTGCGAGTTTTCCGCAATTTCAAACGGAGGGGTTTCACTTTTTGCAAGCACGCGAAGTTCTGTGACCTCTACCTCAATTTCACCCGTCGGTATTTCAAGGTTTTTGGAGCTCCTTTCTCTTACCGTTCCGACCGCCGCCAGGACAAACTCCCCCCTTACGGCAAAAGCCTTTGAGAAAATATCCCTGTCGGTGCTGTCGTCAAAGGCGAGCTGGACAATTCCCGTCCTGTCTCTTAAATCTATAAAGATAAGCGAACCGAGGTCTCTCTGTCGCTGTACCCAGCCGAAAAGCGTTACCTGTCTGCCGATATCCTTTGAGGTAAGGGTGCCGCAGTAGTCGGTTCTTTTAAGTCCCTTAATCGTTTCCATTTTCCGTTAAACCTCCGCTTAGAATCTGTGTAAGGTCAAGCCCCTCTATCGGGCTGTCCGAAAAGGCGTCCATCGCCTGTTTAATAACTATTGACTGAAAATTGTCGCAAAAATCGTCAAGCTTTATTTCCGTCTGCGTGCCGTCCGTCATATTTTTAAGGCGCGCCGTTCCGTTCTCGAGCTCATCCGTACCGAGCACCATAGTGTAAAGAGCTCCTATTTTGTCAGCATATTTCATCTGAGCCTTGACCGACCTTCCGACCGTGTCAAACTCAGCCGCAAGCCCCTCATTGCGAAGGTCTGTGGCAAGCTGAGAAGCCCTGATGTTTTCGGCTTCACCGAGGCTTGCGATATACAAATCGCACCTCTTTTTCTCGGGAAATTCACTCTTCTGTGTGTCCATAAGCAAAAGCAGTCTTTCAATTCCGAGTCCGAAGCCGCAGGCGCAGGTAGGCTTGCCGCCCATTTCCTCAATAAGCCCGTCATATCTTCCGCCGCCGCAAACAGTGCCCTGTGCTCCGATTTCGTTTGAAACAAATTCGAAAACGGTTTTAGTGTAATAATCAAGACCCCTGACTATCATCGGGTTAACCTTGTATTCTATTTCGTTGGCGTCCAGATATTTTTTAACTAATTCAAAATGCTCCCTGCAGTCGTCGCAAAGATAGTCGAGAATTACCGGAGCGTTCTTCGCGATTTCGGAGCAGACGGGACTCTTGCAGTCAAGTATTCTCATCGGATTCTTTTCAAGTCTGCCCTTGCAGGTGTCGCAAAGCGAGTCGATGTGCTCTCTGAAATACGACCTGAGTGCGTCCTGATATTTTTTTCTGCATTCGGGACATCCGATTGAATTTATTTCAAGCGTTATATTGTTAAGCCCGAGGTAATTAAAAATCTCGTTTGCAAGCAGGATTATTTCGGCGTCTTCTGCCGCGGCAGGCGCGCCGAAGCACTCAACGCCGAACTGATGAAACTCTCTGAGTCTGCCCGCTTGAGGCTTTTCGTAACGGTAGCAGGAGGTGAGGTAATATATCTTCTGCGGCATTGCCTCATTGAAAAGGCCGTTTTCAAGAAACGCCCTTACTGCGCCGGCCGTGCCCTCGGGTCTGAGCGTGATTGAACGCCCTCCCTTGTCGTCGAAGGTATACATTTCCTTTTGAACAACGTCGGTAGTTTCCCCTACCGAACGCTGAAAAAGCTCAGTGTGCTCGAATACCGGCGTTCGCATTTCACGGAAGCCGTAGTTTTCGGCAATTTCCCTCATTGACTGCTCTATGTATTGCTGTTTATAGCTTTCCGCAGGAAGCGTGTCAAGCGTTCCCTTAACTGCTTTTGTAATAAGTCCCATTTTAAACCGTCCTTTATATAGAATGCCCCCTCCTTTTCGGAAGGGGCGTATTGTCAGCTCTATTTTTTAGGATTAACAATATCTCTCCAATCAAGGTCACCCCTGTCAAGACTGTGAATTAAAGCTTCGGCAGTCGCTATGTTGGTAGCTACAGGGATGTTATGAACATCGCAGAGCCTGAGCAGGTTACCCTCGTTCGGCTCATTCGGCTTCGGCTTTTGCGACCTGAAGACCAGAAGCAGGTCGATCTCGTTGCAGGCAATTCGGGCCTCAATCTGCTGATCGCCGCCCTGCTCGCCGCTTAAAAATTGATTGATTCTCAGTCCGGTAGCTTCGGAGACAAGCTTCCCCGTAGTACCTGTTGCGCAAAGGTTATGCCTTGAAAGGATTCCGCAATACGCAATACAAAACTGTATCATCAACTCCTTCTTGTCGTCGTGTGCCATAAGTGCTATATTCATAAAGTTTCTCCCATTTTTCAAAAAGCAAACATCTTTACATTTAGTATTGTAACAAATTACTCAACATATTTCAACTAAAAATTAAGAAAAGTAACGTTTACTGAATAAAATATATTCTCCGCCGAGTCTTCTTGCGGTCCTGTCGAAGGCTTTTTGCGCTGTCGGAGCAATCGGAGCGCCGCCGGGAATCAGCCTGACGCTGTCGTTTTCGGGTATTACGCCCGCAAGCTGAGTCCGCGTCATATCTATTACATCGTCAAGCTTAAGCTGTCTGCCTGCAAGCACCTCCGACTTCTTAAAACGGTTAATAATCATTCTTGTTTCCGCCTTCGGGTTTACCCTCAGAGCCTTGGAAATCGCAGTGTCCGCACTCCTTACACAGACCGCGTCGGGCGTTGCGACCAGCAATACAAGGCCGCTTACCTTTGCAAGCGCCTCGTGCAGCTCTCCGAAGCCTGCAGGTGCATCAATAAAAATATAGTCAAAGCTTTCGTCGGCTTTTTTAAGGAGCTCTTCAATACCCTCCCCGTTTACGCCGTCGGAAAGACTGTTGGGCGCGCACAGAAGGTAAAGCCCTTCCGTTTTTTTAACCGTCGCCTCGTCAAGAGCGACGTTTCCGCTGATAACATCCGCCCAGTTGTAAACCGCTTCGGCGCCGATTCTCATTATTAAATCAAGACTGCGGAAGCCGACATCGGCGTCCATACATAAAACTCTTTTGCCCATTTCCGCGAAGGCCTGTGCAAGACACACCGTAACGGTTGACTTGCCGACTCCTCCCTTGCCGGAAAGAACAAGTATTTTTTTCGCCATGTCTCCTCCTTATCAGTTAAGCACGCTGTTGTACTCGGTTGCAGGAACAACATCGTTTGCCTGCTGGAAATACGCCCTGTAAATGTCAGCTACAAGCGCTGCCGTTGCGGAACCGCTGTTGAGGTTTTCAATCGCAACGCAAACCGCAATTTCGGGCGCCTCCGCAGGTGCAAAGCTCACCATAAAGCCGTTAAGTCCCGACTCAATTCTGCCGTTAACCTTAGCCTTTGATTCCGCCGTACCCGTCTTACCTGCCACGCTGACGGGAAGGCCCTTAAACGCGTCGGTCCTTCTGCCGAGGCGCATCATGCCCTCCTTGACTATGTTTATACTGTTCTGCGAAATACCCGTCTCGTTAAGGACAATCGGAGTATTGTCAATGATGGTTTCGGTATAATCGGCTGATTTTACACACTTTACAAGATGAGCCTTGTATCTTGTTCCGCCGTTCGCAATAGTTGCAACGTAATTACAAAGCTGAATCGGAGTAAACAGGTTGTCGGACTGACCGATTGCCGCCTGAACCGTATCGCCGGGGTACCAGACTCCTCCGTGAGATTCTCTGTAGGGTATGCCTGCAAGCACTCCTGTCGATTCGTTTACCTCAACACCCGTTTTCTGCCCGAGCCCGAGTCTTGAGCAATAATCATTCATTTTGTCAATTCCGAGC
This sequence comes from Clostridia bacterium, assembly GCA_017438845.1. GTDB lineage: Bacteria > Bacillota > Clostridia > Oscillospirales > Acutalibacteraceae > Fimenecus. The sequence continues at coordinate 113,858 of JAFRUO010000021.1, forward strand.
TGTCTGCCGGTTTCGTAAAAGAAGATATTACACGACTGATTGATCGCTTCAACGACATTTACGGAGCCGTGATAACCAAGACATTTGAAGGTGGTGTCCGTAAACTGCTTATAGATGTGATTGCAGTAGACGGTGGAATCTCTCGTAATAACGCCCTCCTCAAGGCCTGCAAGCGCAATTCCGAGTTTGAATGTGGAGCCCGGCTCATAAGTGCTCTGAAGCGCCCTGTTCCAGAGAGGAGAAGCGGGATTGCCCGCCAGTGCGGCATAGTCGTCATAATAGGTTTCGAGGTTATAGCTCGGGTATGTAGCAACCGCAAGCACAGCGCCGCTGTTAACGTCCATTACCACCGCAGAGCCGACTGCGGGAATTGAAGAGTTAAGTCTGTGAGCCTCGACAAAGCTTGCGAGGTGATTTTGTACCTGAAGCTGAAAATCAGAGTCAATGGTCAATACGACCTTGTTGCCCTGAATCGGGTCGACGGTAATTTTGGTGGTTTTGTTCTTCTGTGAATCAGTAATAGTGCTCTCAATACCGTTAGTGCCTCTGAGGTAATTTTCCATTGAAGCCTCAATGCCGAATTTGCCTATGGTATCGTCCATTGAATATTTTCTAAGCTCAACAGTCTTTTTTTCCTCTGCGGAGAGCTTTTCCGACTCCATTGCGTCCTCGTAGTCGGACTTTTTGTTTTCATACTCCTGTGCGTTAAGCGTTCCGACCGTGCCGATTATATGCGGCGCAATGTTGCCGTTGGCATACTGCCTTTGGGTAACGACCTGAATCTCAACTCCCTGATAAAATCTGCTGTTTTCCTTAACCACCGAAGCGAGCTCTATCGGCACATCGTCAGCGAAGGTATACGGGTTTGAGGTTGAAAACGCCCCCTTCTTCAGCGAAAAGCAAACCGAACCGATTTTCAGCGCGTCCGAATCGGAATACTTCTGAAGGCTGAAGACCTCTCTAAGCTCGTCAAAGCAATTCTGTGCAGTTGCATATTCGTTAAGGTAAAGCACGCTCTTTGACTTTAAAAGCTTAATGTCGTTGGGTGCGTCCTCCTTAAACTGAATTCTGTTGTTTTCGTCAAAATAAAGCGGTATTTCAAAATTCCATTCGGCGCCGTACTTTTCGGTAAGATTTATCAGAGAAAGAATAATAACATTTCTCTGCTCCTGGTCCTTCGTGGACGGAAAATACGAGCCGTTGAAAATAATGGAATTAACCTGTCTGTTTGTTACAAGCGGTCTTCCGTTGCAGTCAAGGATTTCTCCCCTTGCCGCTTTAATTACGGTGTCGGTCTGGCTGAGAGCGACGTTGCCCGCCTTATACTGCTCAGCGTTGACAATCTGAATCCGGAACAGATCCGCCGTGAAAAGTGAAAACACAAGAAGCACCGCCGCAATAAACGCAGTGGTTCTTCTGCCGGGTCTTTTTCTGCGCTCCAAAGCAATGCCTCCTTTTTAATAATTAATAATCTTCGTTTGTTTGTGTAATTCGCATAAGCGCTCTTACTCCAAGGTAGAAGGGCAGAGTGAAAAGCGAAGTGAAGCCTGCGGACGGAAGGTAAAACCTCATCAGCAGATACAGCGGATTGCCTACTCCCCTTGCGGTTATAAAGAAAAGGGAGTACAGTCCCGCATAAACAAGACTTGCGCCTATACAAAGAATAAACGCCGTGAGCATATGATTACGCATAAGGAATTTAATAAGCAGCCCCGCACTTACGGCAAGCACCATTAAAACCAGAGCATTATAGCCGTCTCCCTCGGGGGTGTAAATGTCCCAGAGCGCACCTGCGAAAAGTCCGAAAAATGCGCCTGCATATTCCCTTTCGAACATTCCGATGCACACTGTCGCCGGAATAAGCAAAAATGCTCTTACCCCGAAGGGTTCGGGGAAAAAGCCTCTTGTGTTCTGTAAAATATTAAGGGCAACTATTGCCGCAGCAAATATCGCTCGCCTGAACAGTAAAAGTTTAGTGTTATTACTCATCGCCCTTGCCCTCAAAGTCTGTGATAACAAAGGCGTCCTGTACCTCGTTAAGGTTAATTTCAGGTCTGACCTCCGCATAGTAAGAGATGCTGCCCTCTTCCTCCTTAACGGAAACAACGGTGCCGATAATAAGCCCTCTCGGGAAAACGCCGCCGACGCCCGAGGTGCAGACAATGCCGCCTTCCGCCACCGCCGTATCCTTGGTAAGACCTGTAAATTTAATAATCTGCTTGAGTGACAAATCTACCGTCGTACCGGTGTAGCCAAGCTCGCTTGTCCTGATTTCGTAAGCCGCGGCATTCACCCTCGGGTCGCAAACCGTAAGCACAACGCAGGTCGTCGGAGAAACCTCGTTAACAACGCCGACAAGGTAATTTCCGCTGATTACGGGGTCGTTTACCGCAACGCCGTCCGTGCTTCCGCAATTGAGCACGAAGGAGCCGAATGCGTCTGCGGAATCCCTTCCGATTACAGAGCCTGCAGTGAAGCGGTAATCGGGATTTTTTTCTTTTATTTCAAGGAATTTTTCGTAGGATTCGTTTTGCTTTTTGAGCTTTTCGTATTCGACAAGCTTGCTCTGATAATCTGCGACCTGACTTTCAAGCTCCTCTACCCGTTTACGGTACGAGCTTGCTGAAACGAAGCCGCCTCTTAGGTTGTCAAACTTTGTCGCAATATATGTTGAAGCCCTTGACAGCGGAGAAAAAACAGTTCCGACCGCCCTGGTGATTGGTGATGACTTGGAGCCCGAAGCCGCCGCAGCCGCTATCGCCGCAAGCAAAACAACGGCAACTGCAAGCAAAAGCCTGAAGGCCTTGCTTTTAAAGAAATGCTTCAACTTCACCAATCCTTTCCGTAAATTTTTTTACCGCTTACATATAGTCCTTTTTGGCAAGAGAACCGAAGTTCTCAAGGTAAATGCCCGTGCCGTCCGCAACGCAGTCAAGCGGATTTTCCGCAACGTGTACGGGAATTTTTGTTTCAATTGAAATGAGCTTGTCAAGCCCTCTGAGCAACGCTCCGCCGCCCGTGAGCATAATGCCTCTGTCGATAATATCGGCGGCAAGCTCGGGAGGGGTTTTTTCAAGTGTAGAGCGCACGGTGTCAATAATCTGGTTTACCGAATCGCTCAAAGCCTCTCTAACCTCCTCGGAGGTGATTTCAATGTTCTTGGGAAGTCCGTCAAGAAGGTTTCTTCCCTTGACGTCCATAGCTCCCTCGCCGTCATACGGATATGCGGAGCCGATTTTTATTTTAATGTCCTCGGCGGTTCTTTCGCCGATTAACAGATTGTGCTTTTTACGGATATACGCAATTATCGCCTCGTCAAAGTTGTCGCCTGCGACCCTTGCGGACTGTGCGGTAACAATATCGCCGAAGGAGATAACGGCAACCTCAGCCGTACCGCCGCCGATGTCGACAACCATACTGCCTACCGCCTCGGAAACGGGAAGCCCTGCGCCGATTGCCGCCGCCATCGGCTCCTCGATAAGCCCTACATATTTTGCGCCCGCCGAGCGCGCCGCGTCGTGAACGGCTCTTCTCTCAACCTCGGTAACACCCGAGGGAATACAGATTACAACCCTCGCCCTTGAAAACGGGGAGGAGCTGATTGCCATTTTAATAAACTCCTTGAGCATGTCGGAGGTAATGTCAAAGTCCGCAATAACACCGTCCTTAAGGGGTCTTACGGCGGTAATTGAGCCGGGCGTCCTGCCTATCATCTGCTTTGCCTTGTTTCCGACGGCAACCACCTTTTGCGGATATGAGCTGACGTCGACCGCAACAACCGACGGCTCCCTGATTACAATACCCTTTCCCCTTACGAACACCAGCGTATTGGCAGTGCCTAAATCTATTCCTATGTCCTGTGAAAATAACATGGCTGTTCCTTCCTTGTTTTTATACAATTAAATAATTTCCCATTTTATCAAATAATATTATAACCTTAATATTGCAAATTCTCAACAGTAAATTATTAAAATCTTTGTAAACTTTATTCAGTCCTTAAAGTCGGGAGAATTACGGCGGTAATGGAAAAGATACTGCTGAGCTATACCCTCTGCGCCCTTGATACATGCGGGCAGTCCGTCCGGATAAAGCTCTGCAAGAATTTTCTTAACCCAGACGTCTACGGGAAACGCCTCATATTTTCCGAAGCCGTACAGAAGAGTGCATTCCGCAACCTTTTTTCCCACGCCCTTAATTTTGATTAACTCCTCGCGTCCGAAGTCAATTTCTTCTTCGTCAATTCTTTTAAGGTCGACCTCGCCCGAGCATACCTTTCTTGCGGCGTCGATTATGTACTTTGCCCTGAAGCCTGCACGAAGCGGCGAAAGCTCCTCCGGCTCAAGAGCGCAGAGCCTTTCGGCGTCGGGAAAGCTGAAATAACCGTCCTCTATTTCGTCGCCGAAGCTTTGGCAAAGCCTTGAAATAATACCCTTGATTCTGGGGATGTTGTTGTTTTGCGAAATAATAAACGAGCACAGCGTTTCCCAAGGCTCCTGCCGCAGTATTCTGATTCCGTTATACTGCTCTGTTGCGCTTTTTAAATACCTGTCCTCGGAAAAGGCGGTGACAAGCGAGGCATAATCACGGTCAAAGTCAAGGTAGCGTCTGAGCACTCCCTCAAAGGTATCTCTGTCACAGTTGCAAAAAAGAGTACCGCCCTCCTGCCTGAGCCTGAAAACCCTGCCCGAGATTACTCCGCACATTCTGCCCTCCTCGTCCTTTTCCCAGCGAAACGCCTGGCCGCAGTCAAGCGAAAGCTCAAGATTAAACGCCTGTGGAGTTTCAATTTTAAAAGTTTTTTCCATTTCCTTCTCCCCTGTTAAAAAAACGGCTGAAAATATAACCTTGTAATTATGCACAAAAGTATTTTGACAAGCTACTTAAAAACTTACTACAAAAAGTATAAACGGTAAAGATTATTTAACTTAAAGTATTAGTTTTTGCTTTGTTTAAAAGTTATCAACATTTTTAAAAAACTGCTCGAATTTTGAAGTTTTAAACGTTTTTGGAGCTACTTTTTAACTTTTTGAACGTGGTTTTGAACATTTTTGATGAAAAGTTTGTTATACTTTCAGTATAATTTTAGTCAAAAAATATTTTGGTAAATATTCCATATTGACAAAAAATATTGCACAAAATATAAAACGTTTTCTGCTCTTTTGTCTTTTTATTCCTTTTTCGGAATATCCTGCCTTCCGATGCCGATAATAAACAAAAAGGAGGGCTGTCAATGCTTAAAGGAGTTAACCGTCAGGTGGTCGAAATTCACGATACCGGCAACAAATGCTTTGAAAAGGCAATACTTTTTGTAAACCCCGAATTTTCCGATGTCGAAAGGGGCGCTCTGACAAAAAGTCTGCAACGGCTTGTAAGAAGCGCAGATGTACCGAAAATGAGTAAAAGAAGCCGTCGTGAAGCTCTCGGCGGCATACTTTCCCTTTTGCTTTCCGCCGCAATCGGCGCGGTATCCGTTTTGCTGTTAGTCAAATGAACGTCTTAAAATAACGGCGGACATCGCCTTGACCGGAGCGGCTTCGTTAACGGCGGCAGAGCAAAGCAGCTCCTCGCTGAACTGCCATTCCGAGGGGAGATTATAGTAAATATCCTCCTCATTGCGGTTTGCAATAATCAGCACCGCCTCTCGCTCCGACACCCTCTGAAAAGCGGTACAGCCAAGCACGGACGAAACGAAGCTGAGTTTGCCCTCTTTAAGACATTCGCAGTTTTTTCTTATTCTGCCGAGCGCTTTGTAGTATTCAAACAGCTCATAGTTTATATTTTCCCAGTCAAAGAAGCAACGGTTAAACGGGTCCTTGTAGCCCTGCATACCGATTTCGTCGCCGTAGTAAACCGACGGCACTCCGGGCAGCATATACTGCACGGCGGCGGCGAGCTTGAGAAGCTTCACGCCCTTTAAATACGCCTTTGCGCCGAGCAGCTGATGCGCCTCCTGCCAGGCACGGTCTCTGTTTTCACAGCTTTCGCCGACAAGGCTTGTTATCGCCCTCTGCGTGTCGTGCGTGCCGATATGGTTCATCATAACATTTAACGCCTGCGGCGGATAGTTTTCGACAATGTCGCTGATTTCCCGTGCAAAAGCCTCTGCGTTTCCCTCACGGGCAAAGTTCAGCACGGAGTTTGCAAACGGATAGTTCATAACGCTGTCAAACTGCTTGCCGAGAAGGAATTTCCTTCTGCTGCCGTAGGAAATTTTCGTGGTGGCGTCCTCCCACACCTCGCCGAGGAGCAATGCATCGGGCTTGGTCCTCTTTACCGCACGCCTTACGGCGTTGATAAACACATCGGGCAGCTCGTCGGCAACGTCCAGCCGCCAGCCGTCCGCACCGAGCTTGAGCCAGGTTTCGATTACGCCGTCCTTGCCCGTGACAAAGCTCAGGTATTCCCTTCTCTCCTCGTTGACCTCGGGCAGGGTTTCAAAGCCCCACCAGCTTCTGTAGTTGTCGGGATAGTCCCAGAAGTCATACCATTTGTAGTACGGCGATTTTTTTGAGTTATACGCTCCGCCGTCGCCGTATCGGCGGTATTTGTTAAAGTAAATGCTGTCGTCGCCGGTGTGCGAAAACACTCCGTCGAGTATTATTTTAATTCCTCTTTTATGCGCGCTGTTGCAAAGGCTTACGAAGTCCTCCTTTGTGCCGAGAAGCGGGTCGATTTTAAAGTAATCCGCAGTGTTGTAGCGGTGGTTTGAATGAGCCTCGAAAATCGGGTTTAAATAAATACAGCTCACGCCGAGCTCCTCAAGGTAACCGAGCTTTTGCTCAATGCCCTTCAAGTCGCCGCAAAAATAGTCGTTGTTAAGCACTCTGCCCTCTGCGTCGGGTCTCCAGTAGGGCAGGGCGTTTTTGTCGTCACGTAAAATTCTGTCGGTCGGCACGCCCTTCTTTTTCTTCCCGGAAGCGTAAAAGCGGTCGGGGAAAATCTGATAGATAATGCCTCCCTTGAGCCAGTCGGGAGTTTTAAAGCTTTTTGCATAGACCGTCTGCTGCCATTCATTTTTTTCTTCGTCGGGGGCGCAGATTTTTCCGACTCCGCAGGAGTCGTTATACATCTCCCACTCACCCCACGGCGAGCCGAAGCCAAAATGGTACCAGTATATTCCGCTTTCCTTGAAGCTCAGCTCAATGTCCCATATTTCGCTGTCGCCCGAATACATACCTGCCCAGTACATACCGTGAGCGGTAAACTGCTCCTCGTCGTCTTTTCTGACAAGAAGCCTTGCGCTGTTGCACGAAAATGAGCGCGGAAGCACCACCCGAAAGCGGAGCTTTTCTCCCTCGGGCACTGCGCCGAATTTGTTTTTGTAAAAGCTGTCTCTCGAATTATACGAAATTACGTCCATCTTTTCGCCTCGGAATTTGCCGACTGTTTAAACAACAGTTCGTCTGATTAAATTAAATCATAATATTATAATTATATCACATCAGCCACAATAAATAAACCTATGTTTTGTATTTGTTATTTTTTGTATTTGTTATTTTTTGCTTTCTCATCATCCCTCACCCTCAGTACGCTGCCGGAGTATTGTGTTTTTTCCTTTATTTGATATAATTTGTTTATATTAAATTTTGGGAGGAATTTATATGAAAAAAACAGGAACAAGAAAAGCACTGTCATTGCTTCTTGCTGCGTTAATGCTGATGTCTGCTTTTGCAGTTACTGCTTTTGCGGGAAACTATGATACCGCTGCAACTGCGAGAAACGTAACTATTGGAACAAATTATAGTGGAAGTTTAAGTGGCAGTGATTACACGGATTTTTATAAAATTAATCTTACTACATCTTCTACGCTCCATATAGACTTCACCGGTGATGCATATGCATATTATGAATTTTTGGATAATAATGGAGAAAAACTTGATTATGCCGGAATTACGAAAAACAATCTAAATATAGTGAGTTTGAAAAAGGATTACATATTAAAAAGAGGCGTTTATTATTTTAAACTTGAAACCGGTCCTTATGATAGCTGTAATTACACTGTTAAATTCACCTCAACCTCATCGGGCGAAACCTTTGCTGAAAAGGATGATACTTTTGATAATCCATATTCAATCAAACTTAATCAAACATATAAAGGACAGGTTGCATTAAATGAATGGGATGATTATTACAAATTCACGACAAACAAGGATATGACTTTAAATATTTATATAAAAAGTGATAATTATCTTTGGTTCTATATTTATGACAATAACGAAAAGGAAATCTACTCCGGCGGATATAATCTTTCCGGAAGATTTGTAGCTAATGAAAAAGTAAAACTAAGCAAAGGAACCTATAGGTTTTTAGTTGAACGTGCCGGCTCACTAAACGAAGGAAGCAATTATACATTTGAATTAAGCGACGCATCCTTAAATTTCCCTGATGTTTCAAAAGAAGCGTGGTTCTATGACGCCGTTAAATATTGCGCCGGCAAGGGATATATGTCCGGATATTCAAACGGGAAATTCGGCCCCGGCGACAGCCTCAAGCGTCAGGACTTCGTAGTTATTCTTGCGAATATTGCAAAAGTAAACCTTTCAAGCTACGCTAACATGACTCCCCAACTCAATGACGTTAAGAAAGGCGCATATTATGCGGCGGCGGTTAACTGGGCGGTTGATAACAACATCATCGCAGGCTATGCGAACGGCAACTTCGGCGTAAATGACCCGATTACCCGTGAGCAGGTAGCTACCATTCTTTACAGATACATGGGAGAGCCTTCTGTCAGCGGAGCAAATTCAATTCTTTCCAGATTCAGCGATTCGGGCAGAATAAGCTCGTTTGCGAAAACTCCCGTTGCCTGGGCGGTTAAGAACGAAATAATCAGCGGTATGGCAGACGGCAGAGTAGCACCGACCGAGGGCGCAAGCCGCGCACAGATTGCTTCGATTATTATGAGAATGGATCAAAAAGGAATGTTTTAATCAGACAGTATAAGGCATAATTAAATCATTTCTAAAACATAGGGTGGGAGCTAAGCTCCCGCCTTTGTTTTTATAATGAAATTACAAATTGTATTCCGTAGGGGACGGCGTCCCGACGTCCCGTCAACCTCCCCTTGTCAGGGGAGGTGTCTTTTTGCCGTGGCAAAAAGACGGAGGGGTAGTAACCATTAAAATGAATACTTAAAGCTTAAAAATGAATTATGAATAATTGTAGGGGCGACCTTCGGTCGCCCGCGATATAAATTCCTTTGGAATTTGCGATATACGCTTCCCGTGCGATATATTCTTACGAATGGGCTATGCCCTTCGGGCGTGACACATTAAAACACCGCACCCGACGAAAAGCCGTGTGCGGTGTTGCGCTGTGTATTATCAATTAATTATATCCTTATTTTTTCGGTGGTCATTGTTTCGGTGTCAAGCAGCTTTACCGTCGGGCGCTGCGGATACTCATAGCAGTTAACTCCCGAGGCGGCGCACTGAATAATTTTAACGCCCTCAAGCATACATTCAAAGTCATTCACATGGTCGTGCCCGAACACCATTCCCTTCAGATTCGGCGCCAGCGAAGCGAGCTCTCCCGTGTTTATGTCGGGCGGACAGGGGCGCTCCTTCAGCTTTCCCGTGTACTCGACCTCCTGCTTGAAGCGGGGTCTTTTTCTTCCTCTTTTTTCGTCAAGAAGCTTTATTATATCGGGAACAATAATATGCTGAAAAGCAATCGCCTTTTTACCCTCGGTTTCACTCTTTGCCCAAAGGATTGTTTCCTCCTTTACGACGTCGTAACAGCTTTCCTCGCCGTCATAATACGATCCGCTGTCAATAAACACCAGCGTTTCCGAGTCAATATTCAGCACATAATTTCTGCCGTCGGTCAGCGTATTTTTATACTCTCCGATTACGCCGAGTATTTCCTCCTTCGTGACAAGGCACTCGTCATCATGATTTCCGAACACATAGGCAAACGGTTTTTCCCCCGTCAGGTCAAGCACCTCTCTTAAATCGGCAAAATAGCGCTCCTTATCCTTGTAGTCAGGACCGTGAACGAGGTCTCCGAGGAAAACTATCAAGTCGCAGTCTATTGAGGAAAAGGCGTATTTTAATCCCCTCAAGGTTCTTTTTCGCCGTAATTTGTTTACCCCCGTGCGCTGATGCACATCGGCAACAAGCATAATTTTCATTTTACCACCTGCCCATATTTTTTCTTTACAATTATACTATAATCCAAACATTATTTGCAATATACTTTGCCTGTTTATCTTTAACTATACAGCAAAAGGCTTCCCTTTCGGGAAGCCTTTTATATTTCGTTTTTATTCGGTTGTCGGCTCAAGCAAGCCGTAGCCGCCGTCCTTACGTTTGTAAACAACATTGAGCTGTTCCGTTTCGGCGTTCAGGAACATATAAAACTGATGTCCTATAAGGTTCATTTCGAGAATTGCTTCGTCGACGCTTTCGGGCTTTAAGATAACCGATTTTGTTCTGACAAGGTCAAACTCGGGCTCATCCTCCTCATAGGAATTGAAAACCTCATCGAACGAAAGCTCATGAATTCTCTTTTCAAGTCTGGTCTTGTTTTTTCTGATCTGACGAATCAGGGAGTCAACACAGGCGTCAAGCGCCTCCTCCATATCCTGTGAACGCTCCTGCGCTCTGAATATATAACCGCCCTTTGAGAGCGTGATTTCAACAATTTTGGCGTTTTTTTCAACCGTTGCCGTAACCTTAGCGTCCGCATCGGGTCCGAAAAATTTTTCAACCTTGCGAAGCTTGTCCTCAGCCCTTTCCTTAAAAGATTCTCTCGGTGTGCATTTTCTGCCGATAATGGTAATGTTCATCATGACATCCCCTTTATATATATTCAAAAGCCTTGCGGCTCTTGTTGCGCCGAATTATCTCCTGCTGTAATTTCAGTATAGCACATTATTTTTATAAAATAAAGATAATTTTTGAACTTTTTAATAAATTTTTTGAACAATTTCTGAATTTATTATTTATTTTTCACAAATTATGTTCAAAAGTTTGCCGAAAGTGTCCCTGTCGACAAAAAATATCACCCGACCAAAAAAGTCGGGTGTTGAATTTAATTTTGTTTAGAGCGTTGAAGCAAGCTCCCGTAGATATGCCTTGAAGTCCTCGCCGATTTCGGGGTGGTTAAGCGCTACCTCGCAGTTTGCCTTCATTATTCCGAGCTTGTTGCCCATATCGTAGCGTGTGCCCTCAAAATCAACCGCGTTAAGCATACCCTTTGCGGCAAGCTTTAGCATGGAATCGGTAAAGTAAACCTCTCCGCTTTTTTTGTCGGGCTGAGTGTTCCTGATACAGTCGAATATTTCGGGCGGCATAACAACTCTGCCGAGAATTGAATAGCACGACATAATCTCCTCGGGTGTGGGCTTTTCGATTATGTTGTTGACCGTCATAATTCTCTTTTCAAGCGGAGTGATGTCGAGTGAGCAGTACTTCGGCACATCCTCTCTGGGCACCTCTTTTACGCCTACACAGCCTGCGCCGTATTTTTCATATGCCTTAATAAGCTGACCGATAACGGGATTGCCCTCGGGCGATACGATAACATCGTCGCCGTAGAGTATTGCAAACGGCTCGTTGCCGATAAACTTTTCCGCACAAAGAATAGCGTGAGCAAGACCCTTCGTTTCCTTCTGCCTGATGTAATAGATGTTTGCAAGGTTTGCCGGGTAAAGCACATCCTCGTAAATCTTCTGCTTTGAGGGGTTGTCCTTCAGGTTTGCCTCAAGCTCAAAGGAATGGTCAAAATGGTCCTCGATAACGCCCTTGCCTCTGTTGGTAATAATCAGAATATCGGTAATGCCTGCGGCAACCGCCTCTTCGACAATGTACTGGATTGCAGGCTTGTCCACGATATTAAGCATTTCCTTAGGCACCGACTTTGACGCAGGTAAAACTCTTGTGCCGAGCCCTGCCGCAGGAATAATTGCCTTTGTAATTTTCATTGTTCTGTCCCCTTTATATTGTTTTTACTTTATAAGCGTAAGCAGATACGAAACAAGCTCCGAGGCAAACAGGAAGGCGAACAGGGAGCCTGCCAGCGCAAGACCCGAAACGCCGCCCTTTAAAAACAGCCGTTGACGGTAATCCTCGGGCGAGGCGGAGGTCGCCTTTATTTCCCCTATATCCTTTTCGACCTTTTTCTTGTAAATTGAGTTTGCGTAAAGTCCGCACAAAAGATGAACAAAGCCCTGGAAGCATACCTCAATATATACTTCGGGAAACTTGAGCAGCTCGTCGGCAACCTCGTTGACATCCTCGGCGGTAGCCTCGTTCTGCATCATCGCTACTACTCTCTGGAAATAAACCTGATAAACGTCAATAACCCTCTGCGTGGTACAAGCGGCGCTGACTACGAGAGAAAGCAGCATAACGATTATGCCGATTGAAACCATCTTGCGGTAGAAAAACCAGTACGGAGCGAAAAGAAAGGCGCACCAGTTCATTGAAATTTTGCCGCCCGTCTTTTCAAGCCTGTAAAACTTTGGAATATAGCTATCGGCGTTTGACTGAATATAATCCGCCGTATCCTGCACGGTGTGACCGCCTATTGTGTCAGTCGGAAGAATTGAAACCACGTTCGGTATTCCCGGCATCGGCTGTCCCTGAGGGGGAAACGGAGGAATTTTATCCGGCGTGTGCGCCGGCGCCTCGGCGTTATTGTAAAGCCTTGCTCCGCAATTAAGACATACCGGCTCCTCCGAAGGGTTCTGCGTATGACAAACAGGGCATACGGTAACCCCCGGAACGGAAGAGCTGCCCTTGGGTATTCTGTTAAAGGCAGGGAAATTATATGTGTTTCCCTCATCGCCTGCCCACTCAAAGCCCTCGGCATGACGCGCCTCGTTAAAGCAGTGTCCGCATTCGTCATAGCATTCCCTGTGATGCGGCGTTCCGCAGACGGGGCAGACAACTACGTCGTCGCTGTCAATAAACTGCCTTTTGCAAACAGGGCAGGTTTCCTTGGTAAAATTCATAAAATCATCTCTTTTTAATATTATCAGACATTAATTACTGCCTTGATTCCTATATCGTCCTTATACTTTTCAAGCACGGGCTTAACCTCGCAGGCAACAAATTCCTCGACCTGCTTCGGAGCTCTGCCGACAAAAGCACTCGGCTGCATATGGGAAAGTATTTCCTGCTTGGTAAGACCGAACGCTTCGTCTGCGGCAATTCTGTCAATAAGGTCATTCGGCTTGCCCTCAGCCTTGACAACAGCTCCTGCCGCCATTGAGTGAACTCTTATTTTTTCGTGAAGAGCCTGACGGTCTCCGCCCTTTTTAACTGCCGCCATCATAATGTTTTCGGTCGCCATAAACGGAAGCTCGTCCATTAAATGCTTCTCTATCATTTTCGGGTATACGACAAGTCCGCTGACAACATTCAGGTAAAGCTCTAAAATAGCGTCGGTTGCAAGAAACGCCTCGGGAATACTGATTCTCTTGTTTGCAGAGTCGTCAAGCGTTCTTTCAAACCATTGAGTTGAGGCGGTAATTGCAGGGTTGATTGCGTCTGCGATAACATATCTTGCAAGAGAAGATATTCTTTCGCTTCTCATCGGGTTTCTCTTATATGCCATTGCCGAAGAGCCTATCTGCTTCTTTTCAAACGGCTCCTCGATTTCCTTTTCGTGCTGAAGCATACGAAGGTCGCCCGAGAATTTGTATGCCGACTGAGCTATTGCGGAAAGAACCGAAAGCACATTGTAGTCGACCTTCCTCGAATAGGTCTGTCCCGAAACCGCAAAGCAGCTGTCAAAGCCGAGCTTCTTGGCAATTTTTCTGTCAAGCGCCTTAATTTTTTCGTCGTCGCCGTCAAACAGCTCAACGAAGGAAGCCTGCGTGCCTGTCGTACCCTTTGAGCCTAAAAGCTTCATATTTGAAATCTGAAACTCAATATATTCCATGTCCATTATAAGGTCCTGAAGCCAGAGCGAGGCTCTTTTGCCGACCGTTGTGGGCTGAGCAGGCTGATAATGTGTATACGCAAGACAGGGCATATCCTTGTATTCAAGCGCAAAATCCGAAAGCTTGGCAATAACATTTACAAGCTTTTTTCTGATAAGCTTCAAGCCCTTCGTCATGATGATGATGTCGGTATTGTCGCCTACATAGCACGAGGTTGCGCCGAGGTGAATAATGCCCTTCGCCTTGGGACACTGCACGCCGTAAGCATAGACATGGCTCATTACGTCGTGTCTTACTTCCTTCTCCCTCTGCTGAGCGACATCGTAGTTGATATCCTCCGCGTGAGCCTTGAGCTCGTCAATCTGCTCCTGAGTGATGTTGAGCCCGAGCTCCTTTTCGCTTTCCGCAAGCGCAATCCAAAGCTTTCTCCAGGTCTTGAATTTACAGTCGGGAGAGAAGATGTACTTCATCTCCTTGCTTGAATACCTTGAGTTAAGCGGGCTTTCGTAAATGTCTTTCATTGCCTTCTCCTTCAATCCTTTTTACAGAAGTGTTCTTCTGAGCTCCTCGGGACTGAGTGCGCTCAAGTAAGAAACGGGAATGTCAAAAATCGTTTTACAGCCGCAGACGCCCTCGCTGTTAAGCTTATAGGCGGCTCTTGCATAAGCGGCAATTACACTGCCCGTAAACTCTGGGTTCGAGTCAAGCTTGAGGTTGTATTCGATAATATGCTTGTTTTCCTTGTCAAAGCCTGTTTTTCCGCTTCTGATAACGAAGCCGCCGTGCGGAAGTCCGCTGTGCTCAGCCTTCAGCTCTTCGGCGGAAATAAAATGCACCGTGGTGTCATAATCGGCAAAATAGTTGGGCATTTCCTTGATTTCCTTTTCAATTCTCGCCTTGTCTGCGCCCTCCTCGGCAACGACGAAGCATTCTCTTAAATGCTGCTGTCTTGCGGTAAAATCGGGAGTTTCGCCGCTTCTTACGGCGTCAACTGCGCTCTGTACGGGAATTGTGTACTGCCTTGCATCGACAACACCCTCTATTCTTCTTATGGCGTCCGAGTGTCCCTGGCTTACGCCCTTGCCCCAGAAGGTATAATTTTTACCCTCGGGAAGGACTGCTGTGGAAACCATTCTCAGAAGTGAGAACATTCCCGGATCCCAACCGATGGAAATAATGCCGACCTTGCCTGCTGCCTTTGCGGCGCGGTCAACGTTTTCAAAATGCTGAGGAATTTTTGCGTGTGTGTCAAAGCTGTCGATTACGTTAAACATTGAAGCATACTTCGGAGTCTGCTCGGGCAGGTCGGTTGCACTTCCGCCGCAGATAACGAGGACGTCAATTTTGTCCTTCCAGCCTTCAATTTCGTTTACGCTGACAACCGGTACGCCCTGAGTTCTGATTTTCAGACTTTCGGGGTCTCTTCTTGTAAACACCGCGCACAGTTCAAGGTCATCATTCTGCCTGACGGCGCTCTCAACGCCTCTTGAAAGATTGCCGTAGCCGACAATTCCGATTCTAATGCTCATTTTTTTCTCTCCTTTTTAGTGAATACAAAATAATTACTCGATTTCCCCATCACATATTTTTTCGGCAGGACCGGTCATGTACACCGAACCGTCCTCGGACCAGTTGATATAAAGCGTTCCACCGATTAAATCAATTTTTATTTCCCTGTTTCTTTCGCAGTAACCGTTAAGCACTGCCGCAACGGCAACCGCACACGCTCCCGTTCCGCAGGCAAGGGTTTCGCCGGAGCCTCTTTCCCATACGCGCATTTCAAGCTCGTTTTTTCCCTTAACACGGACAAACTCGGTGTTGACCCTTTCGGGAAACATTTTATCGTTTTCAAAGCGCGGACCGATTTTGGAAAGCTCAAGCGTTTTAACCTCATCCGTGAACACAACGCAGTGCGGATTACCCATTGAAACGCAGGTTATCGAATACTCGTTTCCGCCGATAGATGTTTTTTGACTAACGACTGTTTCCGTTTCGGAAACTACGGGAATATCCTCTGCCCTGAGTATCGGCTCGCCCATATTAACGGTTGCGCCGACACAGGTATCGCCGTTTATTTTAAGCTTGATTTTCTTTACTCCGCTGAGCGTTTCAAGAGTGATTTCATCAGCTTGCGTCATCCCGTTGTCGTAGACATATTTAGCAATACAGCGGGAGGCATTTCCGCACATTTTTCCCTGAGAGCCGTCGGCGTTGTACATATCCATTTTAAAGTCAGCCTTTTCGGAGGGGCAGATCAGCACAAGGCCGTCCGAGCCGATTCCGAAGTGTCGGTCGCTGACCCTGACCGCAAGAGAGGAAGGGTCTTCGACCTTTTCCTTAAAGCAGTTAATATAAATATAGTCGTTTCCTGCGCCGTGCATTTTAGTAAATTTCATTGTTACCCTCTGCAATCATCTTTGCGATTTCACTCATTTTAAGTCCCGTTTCCATGCTTCTGTGCTGAAGCAGTCGGTGCGCCTCGTTTTCGGAAAGGTGGTGTCTGTTCATTATAATCTGCTTCGCCTTATCAAGCGTATCTGCGTCGGTTAACTCCCTGCCGCCGCCTGTTCTTCTCTGTGCCGTGCTTGCAGTCAGAACGGAAACCGTGTCGAGAATCTCCGAATAGTTAACGGGCATATTAAGGCAGACCATGTTGCTGAGAAACGCTGTCTGCGACTCGCCCGAGGGAAGCAGTACGATTAAGTCAAAGCCCGGGTTTAACAGCTGTGCAAGGTACACCGCCGACATATCGCCGAGCTTTCCGCACACCGCAAGAGCATCGGGATGCAGGCTTGCATAAGCCAAAACCTCACTGCCCGATGAAAATATATTATTAACAAAGAACCGACCGTCCTGCAAAATGGCTTTAACCCGTTCTGCGGCACGTCTGTTAGCGGATGCAATAATAATATTCCTCAAAGCCTGTAACCTTTTGCGGTTGTGCCTCCATTCAGTTTATTAATAAATCGGGTGCTTTGTGCAAATATCGGTTACACCCTTTCGGATGTAGTCCGCCTTGCTGTCAAAGTCGGTAGCCGCAAGGTAAATAAACTCTGCGACAGCCTTCATCTCCTCTGTGCCGAAGCCCCTTGTGGTAACTGCAGGCGTGCCGAGCCTTACGCCGCTTGTAACGAACGGCTTTTCGGGGTCGTTCGGAATAGCGTTCTTGTTTGCGGTGATGTAAACGCTGTCAAGTCTGTGCTCAAGCTCCTTGCCGGTAATACCTACCGAGCGAAGGTCTACGAGCGCAAGGTGATTGTCACTGCCGCCCGAAACAAGGTTAATGCCTCTGCCGAGAAGCTCCTTTGCAAGGGTCTGACAGTTTTCGACAACCTTTTTCTGATAAGCCGTGAACTCCGGCTTGAGAGCTTCGCCGAAGCAAACCGCCTTACCTGCGATAACGTGCATAAGCGGGCCGCCCTGCGTGCCGGGGAAAATTGCCTTGTCAAATTTCTTTGCAAGCTCCTCATCGTTTGTAAGAATAAGACCGCCTCTCGGTCCCCTTAAAGTTTTGTGCGTGGTGGTGGTTACGACGTCTGCATAAGACATCGGCGACGGATGACAGCCTGCGGCAACAAGACCTGCAATGTGCGCCATGTCAACCATAAGATACGCCCCGACCTGCTTTGCAATATTACCGATTCTTTCAAAGTCAATAATTCTCGGGTATGCGGAAGCGCCTGCAACAATAAGCTTCGGCTTGCATTCCTTCGCCTTTCTTTCAAGCTCGTCGTAATCAAGGTAGCCGTCCGAATTGACGCCGTAAGGTATAAAATTAAAGTATTTACCCGACATATTTACGGGGCTTCCGTGCGTAAGATGACCGCCCTCGGCAAGATTCATGCCCATTACCGTGTCGCCGGGGTTAAGGAGTGCAAAATAAACCGCCATATTAGCCTGTGCGCCGGAATGGGGCTGAACGTTCGCGTAGCCTGCGCCGAAGAGCTGCTTTGCTCTGTCTCTTGCGATGTCCTCAACGACGTCAACGCACTCACAGCCGCCGTAATACCTGTGCGCCGGATAGCCCTCGGCGTACTTGTTCGTAAGCACACTGCCCATTGCCGCCATAACTGCGGGGGAAACAATATTTTCGCTTGCGATAAGCTCAATGTTTCTCTGCTGACGTGCAAGCTCCTTTTTCATCGCCTCTCCGACCTCAGGGTCAAAGGCGCTGACAAAGCCTAAGGTTTCGTTTACATAATTCTCCATTACTTTACACTCCTAAAAATTTTTATATTATCCTATTTTACCTTATGAATTATACCATTTTTCGCTTTGTTAATTCAATAGAATATTATTAAAAAACACCTGCTTATTTACAGGTGTTTTTAGTGTTTTTGACTTATTTTATTATTTCTTCAATAACGCTCTGCATTATTTTGGTGTCGCAAAGCTCCGCTGCGCCCTTGTCGACAAGCTCAGCGGTCTTGGGATTAATCGGCAGACGGGCAAGCACGGGGACGCCGAGCTCCGCCGCAACCTCGTCAATTTTACTTTCACCGAAAACGTTATGCCTTTTGCCGCAGTCGGGGCACTCAAAGTAGCTCATGTTTTCAACGAGTCCGAGCACCGGAATGTTCATAAGCTTAGCCATATTGTACGCCTTTTTAACAATAAGCGTAACAAGGTCCTGAGGGGTTGTAACGATAATTATTCCGTCAAGCGGAAGCCCCTGGAATACCGTAAGCGGCACATCGCCCGTTCCGGGAGGCATATCGACGAACATACAGTCAACATCGCCCCAGACAACCTCCTGCCAGAACTGATTGATAACGCCTGAAATAACAGGTCCTCTCCAGACTACGGGAGCGTCCTCCTTTTCAAGCAGTAAATTAACGCTCATTATTCTTATTCCGAGCTTTGTCTGTGCAGGGAAAATGCCCTGCTCATCACCTTCCGCCCTGCCGTGAATACCGAACGCCTTTGGAATTGACGGACCGGTAACGTCAGCATCGAGCACTGCACTCTGAAGCCCCTTCGTCTGTGCGGCAACCGCAAGCATTGAGGTGACGGTGCTCTTGCCGACGCCTCCCTTTCCGCTTACTACGCCTATAACCCTTTTAATCGAGCTGTACTCGTTTGCTGGTTTTCTTAAATCTCTCTGACTGCAGCTCTGTGAACAGCTTGAGCAGTCATGTGTACATCCTTCGCTCATAATTACTCCTTGTTTTTATTTCTTAATATTTTAAAAAATTCCTTTAAAATGTCGGAACACTCCTCTTCGAGTATCCCGTATTCATATTCGGGGATGTGAGTGAAGCCCGAATCAAACATACGAAGCTTTGAAATCACGGCGCCGTTTTTCGGGTCTGCGGCTCCGAAATAAAGCTTCTTTATTCTTGCGTTTATTATTGCCCCCGCGCACATCGGACACGGCTCAAGCGTTACATACATTTCGCATTCCCACAGCCGCCAGCCTCCGAGCTTTTTGCACGCCTTGTCGATTGCCTCAATTTCGGCGTGGTAAAGGGCGTTTTTTCCGTTTTCCCTGCGGTTTCTGCCCACAGATACAAGCTCGCCGTTTCTTACGATAACCGCTCCGACCGGAGTTTCATTATCAAGAAAAGCCTCTCTCGCCTGAGCGAGCGCCAGGCGCATAAATTCCTCGTGCCTCGTCATGTGTTTATAAACATTGCCGTTTCAATGCAAAGCACAATAAACGCCGCAATTGTTGGAATTGTAAACGCAAAAGCCGAGGCCTTTTCCGACGCATTAAGCAGGCAGCCCTCTCCCTTTGTAAAGCAGTAAAACGGCTTGGAATTATTTTTCATCATAAATATAACGGAAATTATTCCCAGTGCAAAAACTGTAACCGACCACACCGCCGAAAAAACGGTGGCGGCATTTTCTCCTGCGTTTTCCTCTATCGCCGACACAGCTACCGCCATGCCGTTGTTTAAGAAATGAACTATAACTCCCGTCCACATGGTACCGGTTCTGATTACCGCATAGCCGATTGCAAGCCCTGCAATAAAGGCAAAGGGAATCTGAATCATATTGCCGTGCAAAATTCCGAACACCGCCGCAGAGGCAATTACCGCAAAGGCGTCGCCGTAACGTCTTAAGGACTGCATTACAACGCCTCTTATGCAAAACTCCTCAACAATTGCGGGAATTACCGCCGTGCTGACAAGCGCAATGACAATACTCAGCAAAGAGGAATACTCGGTGCTTTCCTCCGGCATGGTAAACTCCACGCCGAAGGCGGTGTCAAAAAACTCCGCAAACAGCCCTGTAAAGATGCTTCCCATAATGCAGAACATCAGCGTGACTGGAATCATCATAAAAAATTCCTTTTTGTCATAGGGTCTGCCTAACGGAAGGTCGCTTGCAAGCGATTTCTTTTTAAGAATGCGGTATGAAACGTAAAACGGCAAAAAAAGCGTAACAAGCATAAGCGCTATATACATTGAGTTTTCAAAGTCGGCATTGTTCATATACTCATTATAAACCGAGGGAACCGCCCTCATGATAACGCCGATTAAGCCTGACAACAGCGTAAACGCAACAATCGAAAGACCGCAGGCCATACTGACCGCGGCGATGTTCCTTCGCTGCTGTTTCTTTTCAAGGTAATTTCCGTTGTTGAACGGAAATGCCGGGCCTCTGTTATAGCCATAGCCATTATAACCATTATAACCGTTATAGCCGTTGTAATAACCATTGCCGTTATAGCCGTAGTTGTTTTGCATAAAACCTTCCCTTTATTATCAGTTACTGAGAATAATATATACCGTAATAATTAATAAAGTGTTAAAAAAAGAAAAATAATTTTAGTTTACAAAATATTTCCCCGTCGCACGGGCGGGGAAATATTCGGTTGTAATTATTCCCCGGTGCTGTCTGCGCCTTCGTTTTCCTCGGCGGTTTCGGCAACTTCGTCAGCTTCCTCTTCGCTTTCATGCTCGGCAAGCGAGAAGGCAACAACCTTTTCACCCTCCGAAACTCTCATTACCCTTACGCCCTTCGAGGTTCTTGAGAAGGTGCTGATGTCGGTCGCCTTTATTCTTATTATTATGCCGTCGGAGGAAATTATAATAATATCCTGATCGTCGTCAATCATGGAAACGGCGGTAACATTTCCGTAAAGCTCCGTCTTGTAGTTTGTAATTCCCTTGCCGCCTCTGTTCTGAACACGGTAGTTTGAAATCTCACTTCTTCTGCCGTAGCCCGTTTCGGAAATTGTAAGCACCTTTTTGCCCTCTTCGAGTATGCACATACCGGTGACCTCGTCGCCTGCGCGCAGCGAAATCGCCCTGACGCCCCTTGCGGTTCTGCCGATTACCCTTGCGTCGTTTTCGTTAAAGGTAATTGCAAAGCCGTGCTTTGTGGCGACCATAATGTCCTTAGTGCCGTCGGTAAGGGCTACCCAGTCAAGCTCGTCGCCCTCATCGAGGTTAATTGCAAGTATACCGTTTTTACGTATGTTTTTGTATGCGTTAAGAGGAGTTCTCTTAATTACGCCGTACTTTGTGAGCATGCAGAGATAATAGTTTTCCTCCTCGTTAAAGTCGGGAACTCTTATCATTGAGGTTACCTTTTCATCGGAGCTTATCGGCAAGATATTAACTATGTTCATTCCCTTTGAGTTTCTGCTGCCCTCGGGAATTTCATAGCCCTTCAGGCGGTATACCTTACCCAGCGAGGTAAAGAACATAATATAGTCATGCGACGAGCAGGTGAACATAGTCTTGGCATAGTCCTCCTCGCGCCTTGTCATGCCTCTGATGCCCTTGCCGCCTCTTCTCTGACTCTGATATGTCTGTACGGGCTGGCGCTTGATGTACCCCATATTGGTATAGGTGTAAACGCACTCCTCCTCGGGAATAAGGTCCTCAATGTCAACCTCTCCGCTGACATTGACGATTTCCGTTCTTCTCTCGTCACCGAATTTGTCGCCGATAACGCCCAGCTCCTGCTTGAGGATTTCCTTGATTTTTGTTTCCGAACCGAGAATTTCGATATACTCGTTGATTTTCCTCATCAATTCGTCACGCTCGGAAATAATTTTGTTGATTTCAAGTCCTGCGAGCTGACCTAACTGGAAGTTTACAATTGCGGTTGCCTGCGGATCGTCAAAATCAAATTTTTCCATAATCGCCTGCTTTGCTTCAGGCTTACCGCCCTTGCAGGCACGGATTGTCGCAATAATGTCGTCGACTATATCAATCGCCCTGGCAAGACCCTCTAAAATATGCTCCCTTGCCTGAGCCTTTTTTAATTCGTACTGAGTTCTTCTTGTAATGATTTCGCACTGGAATTTGATATACTGCTCAAGTATATCCCTGAGAGTCAGGATTTTCGGCTCCCCGTCTACAAGCGCAAGCTGAATAATACCGTAGGAAATCTGAAGCTGAGTCATCTGATAAAGCTGGTTTAAGATGACCTGCGGGTTTGCGTCACGCTTTAAGTCAATGACGATTCTGATTCCGCCGCCCCTCTGTGAGGAATAGTCGTTCACATCAGCCATACCCTCAATTTTCTTTTCCTTGTGAAGGTCGGCAATTGACTCAATCAGCCTTGATTTATTTACCTGATACGGAAGCTCGGTGATAATAATCTGGAACCTTCCGTTTTTCTCGTTTTCAACTATTTCCGCCCTGCCTCTGAGCGTAATTTTTCCTCTGCCCGTAGCGTAAGCGGCACGGATGCCCGCCCTGCCCATAATGATTCCGCGGGTCGGGAAATCGGGCCCCTTGATGTGCTCCATAAGCTCCTCGAGAGAAGCGTCAGGGTTGTCAATAAGAGTGCAGATGCCGTCGATTACCTCGCCCATATTGTGCGGAGGAATGTTGGTAGCCATACCTACGGCAATACCCGTAGAGCCGTTGACAAGAAGGTTGGGGTATCTTGACGGAAGCACTGTGGGCTCCTTAAGTCTGTCGTCATAGTTTGTTGTGAAATCAACCGTGTCCTTGTCAATGTTTGTCAGCATTTCAAGGGCTATTTTTGACATTCTTGACTCTGTGTATCGGTAAGCCGCAGGAGGGTCGCCGTCAATTGAGCCGAAGTTTCCGTGACCGTCAACGAGGATGTATCTCATTGAGAAGGTCTGTGCAAGTCTTACCATTGCGTCGTAAACGGAGGCGTCGCCGTGCGGGTGGTATCTTCCGAGCACGGAGCCGACGGTGTCTGCACACTTACGGTATGCCTTGTCGGGATAAAGTCCGTTTTCGTACATGGTATAAAGAATTCTCCTGTGTACGGGCTTTAAGCCGTCCCTTACGTCGGGAAGCGCACGGGAGGTGATAACCGACATGGAATAGTCGAGGAACGAGCCTCTCATTTCCTTGTTAATTTCTACATTAACTATATGCTGTTGTTCAAGCGGTATATAATCGCCTAAATTATGGTTATGATTTTTTTCTGCCATTATGCTACCTCTTTATATGTCAAGATTTTGAACAAACTTTGCGTTTTTCTCAATAAATTCACGTCTGGGCTCAACCTTGTCCCCCATAAGGATTGAGAAGGTTTCGTCCGCCTCCATTGCGTCTTCAAGCGTAACTCGCAGCATTATTCTCTGTGCAGGGTCCATAGTGGTTTCCCAAAGCTGCTCCGGGTCCATTTCACCGAGACCCTTGTATCTCTGAATGTCGCAGCTACCGCCCATTTCCTCAATAAATTTATCTCTTTCCTCATCGGAATAGGCATATTCATGTCTCTTGCCCTTTGAAAGCTTAAAAAGCGGAGGCTGAGCAATATAGATATAACCTTCGTCTATAAGCGGACGCATATACCTGAAAAAGAAGGTTAACAGCAGTGTTCTGATATGCTGACCGTCTACGTCGGCATCCGCCATGATAACAATTTTATGGTATCTTATTTTTTCAATGTCAAACTCGTCGCCGATGCCGGTACCGAGAGCAAGCACAACGGGCGTAAGCTTGTCGTTACCTATAACCTTGTCAATTCTTGCCTTTTCAACATTGAGCATTTTGCCCCAGAGGGGAAGAATTGCCTGAATACGGTTGTCTCTGCCCTCCTTTGCCGAGCCTCCCGCAGAGTCTCCCTCGACGATAAACAGCTCGGTGTTTTCGGGGTTTTTGTCTATACAGTCCGCAAGCTTTCCGGGAAGAGAATTTCCTTCAAAGGCTGACTTCCTTCTTGCAGTATCCCTCGCCTTTCTTGCCGCCTCCCTTGCACGGGACGCGTCGAGAGCCTTTGAGAAAATAGTCTTTGCAACAGTCGGGTTTTCCTCAAAGTAGGTCATCAGCTTCTGATAAAGCATTTTGTTTACAAGGGAACGCATTTCGGTATTACCGAGCTTACCCTTGGTCTGTCCTTCAAATTCAGCCTCGGTAAGCTTAACGCTGATTACGACTGTAAGACCCTCTCTTACGTCGTCGCCCGAAAGGTTTTTGTCGTTATCCTTCAGGAGCTTGAATTTTCTGCCATAGTCGTTAAACACTTTTGTAAGCGCGGTTTTAAAACCGTCCTCATGGGTACCGCCGTCAATTGTTCTTACATTGTTTGCGAAGGAAAGTATTATTTCGTTGTAGCCGTCGTTATATGAAATTGCAACCTCAACGCTTTTGTCATCCTGAACGGTTGAAAAATGAAGCACATCGTCATGAATTGCGGTAAGTCCCCTGCTTGTGTTAATAAACTCTACAAAGCTTTTTATACCGCCCTCATAACAGTAAACCTCTTGGTTTATATTTTCGGGATCTCTTTCGTCTGTAAGAGTGATTTTAAGTCCCGCGTTCAAAAATGCCTGTTCACGAAGCCTTCTCTGAAGCACCTCAAAATCGTATACGGTTGTTTCGTTGAAAATTTCGGGGTCGGCTTTAAATTTGATAAATGTTCCGGTTTCGTCCGTGTCTCCGATTATTTCAAGGTCGGAAACAATCTCGCCTCTTTCAAAGCGCTGCTTATAAACGTGTCCGTTCTGGCTAACCTCAACCTCAAACCATTCCGAAAGAGCGTTGACAACCGAGGAGCCTACGCCGTGAAGACCGCCCGAAACCTTATAGCCCGAGCCGCCGAATTTACCGCCTGCGTGAAGCACGGTAAGTACGACCGTAACCGCGGGAATACCCTCTTCCTCATTGATTCCTACGGGAATACCTCGTCCGTTATCCCTTACGGTAATAATATCGTCGGGTAAAATATTAACCTCAATATGAGTACAGTAGCCTGCAAGCGCTTCATCAATTGAATTGTCGACAATTTCATATACCAGATGATGAAGTCCCTTGGGTCCGGTTGAGCCTATATACATACCGGGACGCTTTCTTACAGCTTCAAGTCCCTTTAAAACCTGAATCTGGTCTGCACCGTATTCCTCGGTGACGACGGTATTCATTGTTTCCTCTTCCTCAAAAGAAACATTTTTAATTTGCTCGTCCATTTTTTCCTCCGTTTTATGTAAATAAAATAATTAACTCGTTTTAGATAATTTATATCTATTTTATTTTTTATCGTTTAAATGTTTAAAAATAGTTGAGGTATTATAGGGTGAAATATATATTTTATCCTCACCGTTTTTTTCGGTGACAATAAAGGATTTCGGCAGGCTTTTAAAGGATACCGTCTCCTCTCTTCCCTGCTTTGAAATATTATTTATATATTCCCTTGTGCTTTTTTGAACCGTAGTGTTATCAAGGTCAAAAATACCGATTATGTCTTTATCCTTTAAAAAATAATCGGCTCCTATCTGAACAAACATTAAATCAAGCTTCCTTTTTCAATATGAAAGGTTTTTCCCTCACACATTCTTAAAACCGTTGCAGGGTCGCAGCAGGTAATAAAAACCTGCCTGCCGTTTATGTGGTTTAAGATGTAATCCTGTCTTTTAATGTCAAGCTCGCTCATTACGTCATCAAGCAGAATAACGGGCTGTTCATCGGTTATTTCTTTAATAATATTTGCCTCGCTGAGTTTTAAGGCAAGCGCACAGCTCCTCTTTTGCCCCTGTGAGCCGAATTTTCTTACGGAAAGTCCGTCAATTTTAATTTCAAGGTCATCTCTCTGAGGACCTATACCCGTTATTTTGTTAAAAATATCGTCACGGCGTGTCTGATGAAGTCTTTCGAGTAAAAAGTTTTTTATCTCATACGGATCCTCAATATACATCCCGGTATTATTTACATATTCAACCGTAAGTTTTTCCTTGCCGTCCGAAATTCCGTAATATATTTCGTCAGCATGCTTTGAAAGAAGCTTTGAATACTTAATTCTTTCAAAAACAACTGCGGCTCCGTATGACGAAAGCTTTTCGTCCCAGACGTCAAGCGTATCATAGAGCTCCGAATGAAACTGTATATCCTTTAAAAGCGCATTTCTCTGCTCAAGCGTATGCTTATACCTCGCAAGTCCCTTTGCATAATTTGGTTTAAGCTGACAAAGCGCAGTGTCAAGAAAGGCTCTTCTGTTAATCGGACCGTCCTGAATTAACGAAAGGTGCATCGGTGAAAAAATTACCGCATAAAACTGACCTATCAGCTCCGCAGGACTGCGAAGCTCAATACCGTTTTTAATTGCCTTTCTCTTTTTGTCAATTAAAAGTGTTGCCGTCTGTTCTCTTCCGAAGGCAAAATATTCAATTTCATTTTTTGCAAAATCCTTTTCAAAGCCCGTGAGCTCGCTGTCCTTCTTTGTCCTGAAGCTTTTACAGCCCGTAAAAAGCCATATGCTTTCCAGCAGGTTGGTTTTACCCTGAGCATTTTCACCGAAAATAATATTGATATTTTCGGAAGGATTTATTTTTATAAAATCAATATTTCTGTAATCAATAACCGAAAGAGAATTAATAAGCATAATAATTATTCTTCTTTTTGGCTTATTTCATATACCGTCCCGTTATATGAAAAGCTGTCGCCTTCTCTTAATTTTTTTCCTCTCTGCTGACAAACCTCGTTGTTTACTTTTATATCACCCTCGGTAATAAGAATTTTTGCAATTCCTCCCGTCGAAGCAATATCACAAAGCTTTAAAGCGGAATCAAGCCTTATAAAATCAGTATTTATATAAAGCTTTTTTGTTAATTTTTCAGCAGTTTTTACTTTAATATTTTTTATTCTCATTTTAATTTGACCGGAAGAACAAGGAACAGGAAGCTGTTACCCTCTTTAGGTTCAATAATAATCGGAAGAACGGGGCTTGCAAGCCTGATTTTAACCTCGTCCGTATCACAAACTCTGAGTGCGTCAATTAAAAATCTGTTATTAAAACCGATTTCAATTTTATTTCCTTCAATTTTTGCAGGCACTCTGTCATTTGAAGCTCCCATTGTCGTAATTGCGTAAATTTTAATTAAGTCGTCGTCAAAAATACATCTGATAGGACTCTTTGTTCTGTCGGTAATAACAATGGATGTTCTTTCAATACTGCTTATAAGAAGTCTTGTATTAACATTAACGGTCGTGGTTTCATTAATTGAGATTGCCGATTTGTAGTTTAAAAATTCACCGTCAAGAAGTCTTGAAACAATAATATAATTGTTAACCTCAAAAACAATATGCCTTTTTCCTATATTCATTGAAACCGGAGTATCCTCGTTAACGAGCTTAATTATTTCGTTAAGCGCCTTTTTCGGAACAACAAAAATTTGTTCGTCTCCGACATAGTCAATCTCCTCGTTTCTGATTGCAAGTCTGAATCCGTCAACCGCAACAAGTCTGATTAAATTATTTGAAATTTCAAACCTTACTCCTGTGTGAACAATTTTTGAATCGTTTTCCGCAGCGGCAAAGATTGTTTTTCTTATCATATCCTTAAGAACGGCGCCTTTAACTACTATCGGGAAGGTACTGTTAACGCTCGGAAGCTCGGGATATTCATTTGAATTGATACCCAAAAGAGAGAATTCTGCGTCTCCGCTTTTTATTTTTGCAGTCATTCTTTCATCCGCTTCGATGCTTACCTCCTCAGAGGGAAGACTTCTTAAAATATCGCAAAGTATTTTTGCATTTAATATAATACTTCCCTGCTCGCTTACCTGTGCGGGAATTGAGGTAATTACTCCGACCTCAAGATCGTATCCCGTAACCGTAACTGAGTTTTCGGTGGTTGTAATAAGAATGCCTTCAATTGAGGGTATTGTTGACTTTGAGGAAACGGAGCGTTGAACATTTGAACATATTTCCGAAAATTTTTGAGTTTCACAAATAAATTTCATAATTTAAAATCCTTTCATATCTTATAAATAATTTAAAAATAGTATTATTAGTAGAAGTTTAAAAAAATGTTTAAAAGCTTAAAAGACATTTATATTTATTAAAAAAATCAAAATATTTCAATGTTTAAAATTTTAATAAAGCTTTAATTTTCGTTTTATTTTTTTAAGACAAAACTTAACTGTTCAAAAATAAGCTGTTTAAAATTAAAACTTGTTTAAAACTCCTGAATATTTTTAATAATATCTTCTATCGTCTTTTTAAAATTAAAGTCGCTGTCCATTCTTTCACGCACAACCATATTTGCGTGCTTTACGGTGGTGTGGGTTTTTCCGCCGAAGTATTCTCCTATATCTTCAAGAGTCATGCCGGTGATTTCACGCATTATGTACATTGAAATCTGCCTTGCATTTTTAATGTTTTTATCTCTTTTTGCGGAAAGAATGTTTTCGGGAGAAACTCCGTATGTATTTCCGACGTTTTCAATGATTTTTGAATTGATAACCTCAATCGGAATACTGTAGCTTGTCAGCTCCTTTATTGCCTTTTTAGCGTTTTCCATTGTCGGCTTTTCGTTGTTAAGAGAGCTGTAAGATTTCATTTTCTTAACGGCGCTCTCAAGCTGACGGACGTTGTTTTTTAATTCAAGCGCCAGAAATTCAATTATTTCGTTTGACAGGTTTATTCCGTATTGGTCGGCTTTGTTTTTTATAATAGCCATTCTTGTTTCAAAATCCGGCGGCTGAATGTCAACCATCAAGCCCCATTCAAAACGCTGCTTCAGTCTTTCCTGAAGAATCTGAATTTCATTCGGCGGCCTGTCCGAGGTTAAAACAATTTGCTTTCCGTATTCGGTAAGTGCGTTGAAGGTGTGGAAAAATTCTTCCTCCGTCTGCTCTTTTTTTGCAATAAACTGAATATCGTCAACCAGAAGTGCGTCCGCATTTCTGTATTTATTGTGAAATTCATAGGTATTTTTTGTTCTTATATGGTGAACAAGGTCATTTGTGAAGTTTTCACTTGTGATATAAATAATGTTTGCCTGAGGATTATTTTTTCTCATCTCGTTTTCAATTGCTTTTAAAAGATGAGTTTTTCCGAGTCCGCTTTTTCCGTAAATAAACAGCGGATTATATGATGTTCCCGGCTCCTCGGCAACCTTCTTTGCGGCGGCATAGGCGTAGTTATTTGATTTTCCGACTACGAAGTTGTCAAAATTATCGCCGAGAGTTCTGTTTGAAAATTTTTCCTTTTCGGAGTCAATTTCAATTTCCGCTTCCTCAGGCTTTTCAAGCTCAAACACAACGTCAACATCAAAGCCGATTACACTGTTGAAGGCGGTGTTGATTATATCTTTATATTTTTTAACGATTATCGGATATTGAAAATCGTTGTTTACCGTAAGCAAAACAGTCTGTCCGTCAAACGCTTTTAAAGTAATCGGTTTAAACCAGACGTTAAGTGCGCTTGAGTTAACCTTTAAGTTGTTAACGGAATAGTCGCAAACTGCCTGCCACATCTCCTGTAATGAATCCATTTACCTTTCTCCTTTTTTGAAATATTTAAAAATTCACGCTGTATTGTAATTATCACTAAAATATTAAAAAACCGCAGAATTATATAAAAATTAAAAATAAAGCTAAAAAAATTAAAATTTCAACCGAATATCATTTTAACACATATTTTTTTTGATTTCAACAGAAATAATAAATATATAATGGTTTAATTTTATATTAATATATAGTTATATTATATATAACAGTGTTCGGCATTTTTTTACTTTTTAATACCGATACAATATTTTGAGTTTAAAAATCTTTATAATACTACCTATAGTCAGAAAAATTAAAATTCAGCAAAAATACTGAAATTTCTTGACTTTTTTGTTTATTTTATTATATAATATCTTTCCGCAGATTAATATTTATAGCGAAACGGAGGTAGCGTGATGAAAAGAACATATCAGCCTAAAAAGCGTCATCGTCAGATGGAACACGGTTTCCGTAAAAGAATGTCAACAAGAAATGGCAGAAAAGTACTTGCAAGACGCAGAGCTAAGGGCAGAAAGCAGTTATCTTACTAATTAATAAAGGTAAGCAATTTGAACACGGTAACACTTAATCGTAATTGTGATTTCAAACGCCTTTACTATAAGGGTAAATCCTATACGAATCCTGCACTTGTTATTTATTTAAGACGTAACGGTGCGGGTATTTGTCGTATAGGAATAACCGTGAGCAAAAAAATCGGCAGCGCAGTCGAAAGAAACCGCTGCAAACGCATTATCAGAGCGGCGTACAGAAACGTCAGCCCCTGTATTTCGGGCAACTGGGATATAATCCTCGTTGCACGCAACAAAACAAAATATTTAAAAAGCACTGAAATCCAAACAATTTTAACTGAATTACTACAAAAAGCGGGTGCCGTAAAATGAAAAGGGCAGCAATCCGATTAATTAAATTTTATCAGAAAAGAATCTCACCGCTTTTTCCGCCTCAGTGCAAATATTATCCGACCTGCTCTCAGTATGCGGTTACCGCAATAGAACGGTTCGGTCTTTTAAAGGGCGGTTTACTCGCAGTCTGGCGCATTTTGAGATGTAATCCCTTTTCAAAAGGCGGGGTTGATTTAGTCCCCGAAAAAAAAGAAAGAAGATGAAGCGATAATTCGCTTTGTTCGGAGGAACATAAATGAGCAAAGTATATGAATACCTCGGTATTCCCTTCGGTTTTGTAATTTATTTGTTTTACGCTCTTACCGGGCACTATATTCTTTCAATTTTCTTCCTGCTTTTAATAGTAAGGCTTGCCCTCCTCCCCTCTGCAATCAAGCAGCAAAAAGGAATGGCAATGCAGCAAAGGCTTCAGCCTAAGCTCAGAAGAATAAGAGAAAAATACGGTAACGATCAGCAGAAGATTCAGCAGGAAACCCAGGCTCTGTATCAGCAGGAGGGTTTTTCGGCTATGGGCGGCGGCTGTTTGCCGATGCTTATTCAGCTTCCCGTTATGCTCGGACTTTACCAGGTTAACCTTCACCCGTTTTCAATGGTACTCAGAATTCCCGAAACCGTTGTAACCCAGTTAAAGCAGATTGCGGTAAGCTTCGGTGAAAACGCATATGAAAAGAGTGAATTCAGAGCGGAGCTTACAGCGCTTACTCATTGGGAAAAGATTGATACAAGTGCTATTTCGGGTCTTACACCCGAGCTTATTCAGAAGATTGAAACCTTCAAGGCACACTTTACGTTCTTAGGTCTTAATCTTGCAGAGAAGCCCGAGTTTAAAGAATTCAGTATTTATTGGATTATTCCGATTATTTCGGGCGTAATCGCACTTGCTACTTCAATTTACTCGCTTGTCCGTCAGAAAAAGACAAACCCCGAAATGGCAAAAAATCCCTCAATGGGATGCATGATGCTGTTTACCCCGGCAATGCAGATTTACTTTGCCTTCCTTTTCCCGATCAGCATCGGTATTTACATCATCATGTCCTCGGCAATTTCGTTTATTCAGATGATAGTTTTAAACCATATCTATTCGCCTAAAAAGGTATTAGCCAAGGCAATGATAGACGAAACCGTATACCGCAGGTCAAAGGAAATCAACACAAAAAAGATTAACGAATTTAAAAACGATTGATTTAAAGGTGCAGAAAATGATTAAAGAAAGTATTAAAACGGCTCCGACCATCGACGAAGCAAAAAATGCGGCGCTTCTCGAGCTCGGGCTTACGGAAATGGACGAATATCAGGTTGAGGTATTAAAAACGCCTCAGAAAAAAATATTGGGTTTATTCGGTGGTTCGCCCGCAGAGGTTAAGATTACCGTAACTCTTCCCGATGAGCCGAAACCCGCAAAGGCCAAAAAGCAGGCTCCCAAGGCGGCAAAGCCCGAAAAGCAGGCAAAGCCGTCAAAAAAAGCCGAAAATGCCGTAACCGACAGCAAAAAAGAGGAAAACGAGGAAAGAGCGGCGGTTGACTATCAGCAGAAAAAGGCGTCTCTCGTAAAAACAGACGCATACTCAAAGGCAGCCGAATACCTTAAAAGTATTATTGCCTCGCTCGGTATCAACGAGAGTAATATTGAAG
The DNA here is from genome assembly GCA_017438845.1 of Clostridia bacterium. Lineage (GTDB taxonomy): Bacteria > Bacillota > Clostridia > Oscillospirales > Acutalibacteraceae > Fimenecus. The sequence goes on from JAFRUO010000021.1 coordinate 145,956, forward strand.
TATTTGCAGATGACGACGACATTCTTTTTGAGGTAAGCTGTGAAGAGGATTACGGCATCGTAATCGGCAGAAGGGGAGAAACCCTCGACGCAATTCAGTACCTTGTAAGAATGGTGGCAAACAAGGACTCCGAAAAATTCAGAAGAGTTTCGGTCAACATAGGCGACTACCGTCAAAAGAGAACTGCCGTACTTGTCAGCCTTGCCAAAAAGAACGCTTCACGAGCAGTCAGAACAGGCAGGAGCGTTACGCTTGAGCCGATGAACCCTTATGAGAGAAGAATTATTCATACTGCGGTTCACGATATTGAGGGCGCAACCTCATACTCAACGGGCGTTGACCTTGACAGAAGGGTCGTTATTGCAAGTGAAAACGCAAAGCAGGGCGGCTCGTACAGAAGCTCAAGAGGCGACAGGCAGAGACGTCCCAGAAGAGAGAGCTATGTTCCTAAAATTGACGAGAACAGAGAAAAGAAAAGCGACTATTCCTCAGCTTCTCTTTACGGAAAAATTGAGGTAAAAAAGAACGAAGAATAAGAGGGTAAACCCTCAGGCAAAAATCGGGAGGGATTTTTCTCTCCCGATTGTTTTTATACGGAGATAAATATGAGTACAATTGCGGCAATATCCACCGGTCAGGCGGCAGGCGGCATAGGAATCGTCAGAATTTCGGGCGAAAACGCCGTCCCTGTAGCCGACAGAATTTTTGAAAGCGTATCAGGCGTAAAGCTTGAAAAACTGAAGGGCTACAGAGCAGCGTTCGGTAAGGTAAAAAGTGAAAAAGGCTTTATTGACGAGGCAGTTGCCCTTGTTTTCAGAGCGCCGAAAAGCTACACCGGCGAGGATGTGGTTGAAATTTCGTGCCACGGCGGACTGCTTGTCACAAAGCAGGTGCTCAGAGCTGCGCTCTCAAACGGCGCCGAAGCGGCTGCGCCCGGTGAGTTTACAAAAAGGGCGTTTCTTAACGGTAAAATCGATTTAACCCGAGCAGAGGCGGTAATGGACATTATCGGCGCAAAATCCGAGCAGTCGGAGCAAGCGGCTTTTCAGACTCTTGAGGGCTCCCTTTTTAACAAAATTAATAAAATATCCTTGTTTCTCAAGGGGCTTGCGGCTTCTCTTGCGGCGTGGGTTGATTACCCGGACGAGGAAATTGATGACATTTCTGACGAAGAGCTGCTTGAAAAAATCGAAAGCGCCGACGGTGAATTAAGGGAGCTTATAGCCGGCTTTGACACGGGCAGAATCGTTACTCAGGGCGTTGAAACCGCCATAATCGGCAGACCAAATGTCGGAAAATCAACGCTGATGAATATGCTCAGCGGATATGAAAAGTCAATTGTTACCTCGGTTGCAGGCACCACAAGGGATATTGTTGAGGAGAGCGTCAGCCTCGGCGGAATAATTTTGCACCTTGCAGACACGGCAGGGCTTCACGAAACGGATGACACTGTTGAGAAAATCGGAGTTGACCGCACAAAAAAGAGGACGCAGAGGGCTACGCTTATTTTGGCGGTTTTTGATTCCTCGGAGCAATTAAACGAAGAGGATGAAAAAATCTTTGAGCTTTGCAGGGGAAAAAATGCGGTTGCGGTTATAAACAAAACGGACCTTGAGCCTAAGCTCAACGCAGAGATAATTAACAACAATTTTAAAAATGTCGTTTATATATCGGCAAAGAACAATTCGGGAATAAAGGAGCTTGAGCAGAGCGTTGAAAAGCTCCTCGGCACGGAGGGCTTTGACACAAGCTCGGCAATGCTTAATAATGAGCGGCAGCTTGCCTGCTGTAAGCAGGCTCAGGAAAGCCTTGCTCAGGCAGCAGAGGGTCTCAGAGCAGGAATTACAAGGGACGCAATCAATGTCAATATCGACGTTGCAATTGAAGCTCTTGACACGCTGACGGGCGAAAAGGCGACAGAAAGTGTCGTCAATGAAATTTTTTCAAGATTTTGCGTAGGCAAATAACGTTTCACGTGAAACACAGTTACGGAGAAAAGAATGGAGTATTTTGCAAAAAGCTATGATGTTGCGGTTATAGGCGCAGGCCACGCAGGAATAGAGGCTGCGCTTGCTTCGGCAAGGCTCGGAGCGAGCACGGTCGTTTTCGCCGTTAACCTTGACTCTATAGGCAATATGCCCTGCAACCCGTCAATCGGCGGCACAAGCAAGGGACATCTTGTCAGGGAAATCGACGCCCTCGGCGGAGAAACGGGAAAAGCGGCTGACAAAACACAGATTCAGACCCGTATGCTTAATATGGGGAAGGGTCCCGCCGTGCATTCGCTCAGGGCTCAGATAGACAGAAGAGAATATTCAAAATATATGAAGCATGCGCTCGAAAAGCAGGAAGGGCTTGACGTAAAGCAGGCGGAAATTGTCGCTTTAAGCCGAAACGGGGACGGAGAATGGCTTTTAAAAACGAAGCTTGACGCCGTTTATTCTGCAAAATGCGTGATTCTTGCAACCGGCACATTCCTCGGCGGAAGAATATATATCGGTGAAATTTCCTACGAAAGCGGACCCGACGGAATGTTTCCCGCAACCGAGCTTTCGGCATCGCTTAAAAAACTCGGTATACCGCTGCGCCGCTTCAAAACAGGCACCCCCTCAAGGGTTAACCGCAGAAGCGTGGATTTTTCCGTGCTTGAAAAGCAGGAGGACGGAGAAACCGACACACGCTTCTCCTTCTGTACGGAAGGGAGAGCAGAAAACAAATCCTATTGCTATATAGCCTACACTAATGACGAAACTAAAAAGGTTATACTCGAAAACCTTGACCGTTCGCCGATGTACAGCGGAAAAATTGAGGGCGTTGGTCCGAGATACTGCCCGAGCTTTGAGGACAAAATTGTCCGTTTTCCCGATAAAAAAAGACATCAGTTCTTTATTGAGCCCTGCGGACTTGATACGGAGGAGTTATATCTCCAGGGGATGTCCTCATCTCTTCCCGAGGATGTTCAGCTGAAGTTTTTACGCACAATAAAGGGGCTTGAAAACGTGGAGGTTATGAGGACGGCGTATGCCATTGAATACGACTGCGTTGATCCGCTTGCATTAAAGCCGACGCTCGAATTTCTTGATTTGCCCGGACTGTTCGGAGCAGGTCAGTTTAACGGCTCCTCAGGCTATGAGGAGGCGGCGGCTCAGGGGCTTGTCGCAGGAATTAACGCCTGCAGAAAGGTCAAGGGTCTCGGTCAGCTTGTGCTCGACCGTTCCACGTCATACATCGGCACTCTTATAGACGACCTTGTCACAAAGGGCTGTATGGACCCGTACAGAATGATGACCTCAAGAAGCGAATACAGACTTCTTTTAAGGCAGGACAACGCAGATATACGTCTTACGCCGATAGGACACGAAATAGGACTTATCAGCGACGAAAGGTATGAGAGCTTTCTTAATAAAAAAAGACTGATTAAGGAAGAAACCGAGAGGGTTGCAAAGACCACGATTCATTTAAGCGAGGAGCTTCAAAGGCTGTTGGTGTCGAAGGGCACGGCACCGCTTGAAAAGGGAGTAAGGCTTATTGAGCTTATCAGAAGACCTCAGTTAAGCTATGAAGATTTAGCGCCGTTTGACAGCGACAGACCCGATTTGCCCGGGGAAATATTCGAGCAGGTCGAAATTGAGCTTAAATACGAAGGGTATATAAAAAGACAGCAGGCGCAGATTAATGAAATGAAGCGCCTTGAGGTCAAGCTTTTACCCGAGGATATAAATTATAACAAAATCGACGGCTTAAGGCTTGAAGCAAGGGAGAAGCTTTCAAAAATCAGACCCGTCAATGTCGGCCAGGCATCAAGAATTTCGGGAGTTTCACCGTCCGATATATCAGTGCTTCTGATTTGGCTGAGTAAAAAGGAGAGGGAGGAAAAGAGCAATGCTTAATAAAGAATTACTCGTAAGTACTCTCGCTCCCTTCGGACTTGAGATAGACGAGGGATGCTTTAAAAGGCTTGACACCTACGCCGAAATGCTTGTAAAAACGAACGAAAGCTTTAACCTTACGGCAATTACCGAGCCCGATGACGTCACGCTCAAGCATTTTGCCGACTGCCTTGTGCTGTTAAAATATCTTGATATAAAAAACGGCGCAAAAGTAATAGATGTCGGCACGGGGGCAGGCTTTCCGGGACTGGTGCTTCTGCTTGCCAGACCCGACCTTAAAATGACCTTTCTTGACTCGACCCGAAAAAAGCTCGGTTTTATCGGGGAGGTGCTTGAGGCGTGCAATGTTAACGCCGAGCTTCTGCACATGAGGGCGGAGGAGGCAGGACAAAGCCCCGAATACAGAGAACGCTTTGACCTTACCACCGCAAGGGCAGTTTCAAACATGACAAACCTTTCCGAATACTGCCTCCCGTTTTTAAAAATGGGCGGCCGTTTTGCGGCAATGAAATCCGCCGAAACCACAGAGGAGCTCCTTCAGGCGAAAAAGGCTATCGGGCTTTTGGGCGGTAAGACTGAAAAGGAGATTGATTTTAATCTTACCGAGGGGATTCCGAGAAAGATAATTATTTTAAAAAAGATATCGCAAACTCCGACTAAATATCCGAGGCCCTCGGCAAAAATCGCGAAAAATCCGATAATTTAACCTCGAAACGCCTGAAAACACGTCGTTTTCGGGCGAACGCTTTTTCTTTACAACCCTGCCTTCGCAGTGCTATTCTATACACAGGACAAGCACTGCGGAGGTAATTTTTATGAAACAAAGACTTAAATGTGCCGCTGAGGTTTACAGCATACCACAGGAACTGATAGACCCTAACCCGAATCAGCCGAGAAAACGTTTTGACTTCGACGAGCTTGAAAGTCTTGCACAGAGCATCAGGGAGAACGGAATACTTCAGCCGATTACGGTCAGAAGAACGGACGACAAACGCTATGAGCTGATTGCGGGAGAGCGTAGGCTGAGAGCCGCAAGGCTGGTAGGACTGATAAGGGTCCCGGCGCTTGTAATTGAAATGGACAACCGTGAGTCGGCAATGTTCGCTCTGATTGAAAACCTCCAGAGGCAGGATCTGAATTTCTTTGACGAGGCGCAGGCGCTCGAAACGCTGATTACCGAATTTAACATGAGCCGTGAGGAGCTCTCAAAGCGAATCGGAATTGCACAGTCCACGCTTTCAAATAAGCTGAGAATTTTAAGATTGCCCGAGGATATGCGCTTTAAGCTTTCAAGGGCAGGGCTTACCGAAAGGCACGCCAGGACGTTGCTGATGCTTGAAAACGACGCTCAAAGGGAAAGGGCGCTTTCAATAATAATTGACAGGCACCTGAATGTTTCCGAAACCGAGCGAATGGTTTTACATATGCTTCACAAGAACAAGAAGCAGTACAACGGACTTAAAGGTATAAGGGATGTCAGGCTTTTTATTAACACCCTTAACCATGCGGTCGACACCATAAGGCGGGCGGGCGTTGACGCCGACACCGCCAGAAGCGAGACTGAGGAATACATAGAGTATGTAGTGCGTATTCCGAAAATCGAGCAAATGAAGCTGCCGCTTCCCGAGGAAGCAGATGAGGCAGTTTAAAACCGTTAAAACGGGCTTGTATAATAAACCCCTGTTGTATGAGCCGTTTTAAATACCCATATCCTTCTCTTTCACACCCCACATCCACAGCGGAACGGCGGCTCTACGGAGCCGTCGTTTTGCACTTGTTTCACGTGAAACAAAAAAATATAATATTTTTGACAAAACTATTTAACTTTGTGTAATTTTGTGGTATACTCTTTTAGAATTTTGTAATACGGAGTAGATATAATGGCTAAAACCGTTTCAGTGATAAATCAGAAGGGCGGAGTCGGAAAAACGACAACCGCCGTAAATCTTTCCGCCGCAATAGGAGCGCTCGGAAAAAAGGTATTGCTTGTCGACATTGACCCGCAGGGAAATTCCACAAGCGGATACGGAATAAACAAAAGGGACATCAAAAGCTCGACCTATGACGTGCTTATAAACGGCGCAAAGGCGTCCGAGGTGTTAATCAACACAAAATTTAAAAATGTTGATATTATGCCCTCGGATATGAACCTTGCAGGCGCAGAGGTTGAAATGATAGGGCTTGAAAAAAGGGAGGGACTTATCAAGCATGCTCTTGCAGAAATCTGGGAAAGCTACGACTATATTTTCCTTGATTGTCCGCCGTCGCTGGGACTTATTACAATTAACGCCCTTTGCGCAAGCGACACCTTCCTTGTGCCGATTCAGTGCGAATACTATGCGCTGGAGGGCTTGGCGCAGCTGATGTCCACGGTAAGGCAGATTAAAAGGCTGTATAACCCGCATATCGAGCTTGAGGGCGTACTGCTTACAATGTACGACGGCAGGCTTAACCTTACAAATCAGGTTGTTGACGAGGTGAAGAAGTTCTTCCCGAAAAAGGTTTATTCAACGGCGATTCCGAGAAACGTCAGGCTTTCCGAGGCTCCGAGCTTCGGCGAACCGATTATGTATTACGACAAAAGCAGCAAGGGCGCTCAGGCATACGAGCTGCTTGCAAAGGAATTTTTGAAAAAACAGTAACGGAGGTATTATGGGAAAAATATTTAAAGCCTGCATAAGCATTGTTCTTGCCGCAGTAACATTCTGCGTCTTGTTTGCCTCCTGCGGAGAGCCCGAACAGTACACCCCCGTTTCGGTAACCACCACCGAAACTACCACCGTCGCACCCGACGTGATAAAATACAGCGATTATGAGGTGTTCGGCGCTAAAATGGGTATGAGTATTGAGGAGGCGGAGCAGAGCGTCGGCGGAGGCGTTCAGACGGTTTCAAACGACACGGGCACTCTGTTTTTTGCACTGTGGAGAAAAAACCTTCCGTTTACCGTTGAAAACGAGGACACGCTGCTTTACTATATTTTTGACGGCAGGGGAAGGCTTTGCGAAATACAGTATGCAATTACGAACAAGGAACACTTTTCCCTTTCAAATGCGCTGAAATTCTATGACGGTCAGTACGGAAAGCACGTTGAATATGAGGCGAGCAGGGGAAAGATGAATTACATCTGGTATAAGGGCGGAGTTTACATCCTTATAACAGACATTGAAGGCGGGGAGACTGCAATGTCCTTTGTCGCAGAGGACTATTTCAATCAACTCAACCCCGAGGAGGCAGGCAGGTATGCCGAGCTTCAGCAACAGAATGCACAGTAAGCAGGGAGGGTGAAATATGGCTAACAGAAAAGGCGGACTGGGCAAGGGTATCGACGCCCTGATTTATGACAATTCCGTTGAAAGCTCGCTTGCGGAGGCGGTTAAGCTTCCGATTGACGAAATTGAACCCAATCACGACCAGCCGAGAAAAAGCTTTGAGGCGGAGGCGCTTTCCGAGCTTTCGGCAAGTATAAAGGAACACGGAATTTTACAGCCGTTGCTTGTAAGGCCGATGACAAACGGAGGCTACAGGCTTGTAGCAGGAGAAAGAAGATACCGCGCGGCGAGGATGGCGGGGCTTACAGAGGTTCCCGTTACCATCAGGGAGATGACCGATGAGGAGGAAAGCCTCTTTGCGCTGATTGAAAACCTGCACAGGGAGGACCTTAACGCCGTTGAAGAGGCCGAGGGAATCAAGACCCTGATAGACAGCTTCGGCTTAACGCAGGAGCAGGCGGCGCAGAGAATCGGAAAGTCGAGGACTGCCGTAACGAACAGTCTGAGGCTGCTTTCACTGCCCGAGGAAATATCGGAGCTTTTAAAGCAGAACAAAATATCAATGGGTCACGCCAGAGCCCTGCTCGGCTTTGACGACGAAAAGGAAGCCGTCGGCATAGCGCAGGCGGTTGCGAAGGACGGGCTTTCGGTACGAGAGGTCGAAAGGCTTGCAAAGGGGTCTAAACGCAAGCCCGGTAAGACCAAAAAAAGAGAGCAGAAAAGAGACAAATTTTACGACGAGGTTGAAATCGCCCTTGCAGGCACGCTTGCAAGAAGGGTCAAGGTTTACAACACCGCGTCGGGCAACGGAACGCTTGAAATTGAGTTCTTCTCAAAGGAGGACCTTGCGTTTCTTGCAAACCAGATAGATGAGCTTGAATAAACACGGAGGAACAAAAAATGCTTGACATCAAATTTTTAAGGGAAAACCCCGAAGCAGTAAAGGAAAACATTAAAAAGAAATTTCAGGACGAGAAGCTAAAGCTTGTTGACGAGGTAATCGAAATCGACAAAAGCTTCAGAGAGGCAAAAAATAAGGGCGACACCCTTCGCGCCGACCGTAACCGCATAAGCAAGGAAATCGGCGCATTTATGGCGAAGAAGCTTATCGACGACGCACAGAAGGCAAAGGAAAAGGTTAAGGAAATCAACGACGAGCTGCTTTCGCTTGAAAAGAAAGAGGAGGAGCTTGCCGCAGAGCTGAAAAAGAGAATGCTCGTTATTCCGAACATTATCGGCAAGGACGTACCCATCGGCAAGGATGACTCGGAAAACGTCGAGCTTGAAAAATTCGGCGAGCCCGTTGTGCCCGATTACGAAATTCCTTACCACGTTGATATTATGGAGAGCTTTGACGGCATTGACCTTGACTCAGCAAGAAAGACCAGCGGAAACGGCTTTTATTATCTCAAGGGCGACATTGCAAGGCTTCATTCCGCAGTGCTTTCCTACGCAAGGGACTTTATGATTGACAGGGGCTTTACCTATTATGTTCCTCCGTTTATGATAAGAAGCGATGTTGTTACCGGCGTTATGAGCTTTGCCGAAATGGAAAACATGATGTACAAAATCGAGGGCGAGGACCTTTACCTTATCGGTACAAGCGAGCATTCGATGATAGGCAAGTTTATCAACACCATTATTCCCGAGGACGAGGTTCCGCAGGCACTCACAAGCTATTCTCCCTGCTTCAGAAAAGAGGTAGGCGCTCACGGCATTGAGGAGAGAGGCGTTTACAGAATACATCAGTTTGAAAAGCAGGAAATGGTCGTTGTCTGCAAGCCGGAGGAAAGCGACATATGGTATGACAGACTCTGGCAGAACACCGTTGATTTCTTCAGAAGCCTTGATATTCCCGTAAGAACGCTTGAGTGCTGCTCGGGCGACCTTGCCGACTTGAAGGTAAAGAGCCTTGACGTCGAGGCGTGGAGTCCCAGACAGCAGAAGTATTTTGAGGTCGGCTCCTGCTCAAACCTCGGTGACGCTCAGGCGAGAAGACTCGGCATAAGAATTAAGGGCAAGGACGGAAACTACTTTGCCCACACGCTTAACAACACCGTTGTTGCGCCGCCGAGAATGCTGATTGCGTTTCTTGAAAACAACCTTAACGAGGACGGAAGCGTAAGCATTCCCGAGCCGTTGAGGATGTATATGGGCGGTAAGAGCAAAATCGAAAAGAAATAAGCAGACTTAATCAGGGCGGAGCTTAGGCTCCGCCTTTTTGCGCTTTTCGAAAATGTTTTAGGCGTTTTGACGAAAAAGCAATTTTAAAAAAGTGAATTTCAATTCACTGAAAACAACGCGTTTTCAGGCAAAGACAAGCTTTTTTTAATAAATACCAAACGTACAGAAATATTATCGGGTAAACTTGCACAAAAAATTTTTAAAAAAATTAGTAAAAAACACTTGACAAATAGTACAGATGGTGTTATTATACTGTCACAGAAAGGCAAGGACAACGTCCTTCCGTTCTTAATCTCGCTTCGGCGAGTTTATATATAGCGTTTTTACTTTTTCATATACAATCCTAACCCCTTTTTTGTGAGAAAAGCCGTAGTCATACGGCTTTTTTCATTTATTTTTTTATTTGATATGGAAATAACAAGGAAAATGTGATAAAATTTTAACGAGGTAATTGAGCATGGTAAAAAATATTTTGTTTGATCTGGATGACACCCTGCTTGACTTTACCGCTTCCGAGCGGCACGCTCTGGCGCTTACCCTTGAGGCCTTCGGGATTGCGCCCGAAAAGGAAATACTCGACGCATATCACGAGATTAACCGACAGCAATGGGAAAGGCTCGAAAGGGGAGAGCTTACCAAGAAGCAGGTAAAGCTTTCAAGGTATCGCATTCTTCTTGATAAATTTGATATTAAAAAGCCTTCTGCCGGGGAAATATCCGCTTCCTACGAGTCAAAGCTTTGCGAGAGCTGTTACGTTATTGATTATGCGAAGCAGCTGCTTGAGAGCCTGTATGGGGATTTCAGCCTGTATCTTGTTTCAAACGGCGGGAAAAGAGTTCAGCAGGCAAGGGTTAAAGGCTCAAAAATTGGGAAATATTTTAACGGGATTTTTATTTCCGAGGAAATCGGCTTTAATAAGCCCGATGAAAGATTTTTTATAAACGCCTTTAAAGACGTACCCGACTTTAAAAGGGAAGAAAGCGTTATTTTGGGCGACTCTCTTACCTCCGATATACTCGGCGGAAAAAATTTCGGAATTAAAACCGTGTGGTTTAACAGGACGGGCACCGAAAACCGCAAGGGCATTTTCCCCGATTATGAAATATTCAGCTTAAAGGAATTTGAAGAATTAGTTTATAAAATATAAGGAGAAAATATGTTACAGAAATACAGAATAACCGGTATGTCGTGCTCTGCATGCTCGGCGGCGGTTGAAAGGGCAGTAAAAAAATGCGACGGAGTAAGCTCCGTTCAGGTAAACCTTCTCGCAAACAATATGCTTTGCGAATACGAAGAGGACAAAATTAACGATGAGGCGATAATAAAAGCCGTAGAAAACGCAGGCTACGGGGCATCCGTTTATTCGTACGCGGACAGCGTGCCTGAGGAGGAGGAAAAATACACTCCGATTAAGACAAGGCTTATCCTGTCGGTAGCCCTTCTCGTGTGCCTTATGTATATTTCAATGGGTCATATGCTCGGGCTTCCGCTGCCCGGCTTTATCTCGCCGCACCATAACGCTCTCGGCTTCTGCCTGGCACAGCTTGCGTTAGCGCTTCCGATTATTTACCTTAACAGAAAGTTCTATATCAGCGGATATAAGGCGCTTTTCAAGCTTCATCCGAACATGGACTCTCTTGTGGCGCTCGGCTCGTCCGCTTCGCTTATATACGGAATCGTTGCGACGGTGATTATTGCCGCGGCTTCCTCAAAGGGCGACAGTGAAACCGTGATGAAATACGTTACCAACCTTTATTTTGAAGGCTCGGCTATGATACTAACTCTTGTAACCGTCGGAAAATATCTTGAGGACAGGGCTAAAAAGAAAACGGGCTCTGCAATAGCAAGGCTTGTTGACCTTACGCCGAAAACCGCAACGGTTATACGCGACGGTGAGGAGCTTACCGTGCCCTCGGAGGAGCTGAAAAAAGGAGATATTATCCTTGTGCACCCGGGTGAGAGCATCTGTGTTGACGGCGTTGTGACCGAAGGCAGCTCCTCGGTTGACGAGGCGGCAATCACCGGTGAAAGCCTTCCCGTTGAAAAGAAGCCCGGCGACCGTGTTGTTTCGGCTTCAATTAATCAGAACGGCTCGTTTAAAATGAGGGCGGAGAAGGTCGGCTTTGAAACCACGCTGTCAAAGATTATAGATTTGGTTGAAAGCGCAGGAGCCTCCAAGGCTCCCGTGTCACGCCTTGCGGACAAAATAGCGGGAATATTCGTTCCCATTGTAATGGGTATTTCCGTGCTGACGGCGGTTATATGGGCGCTTGTAAGCCATGACGCTTCGCTTGCGTTTCGCTGTGCGGTCAGCGTGCTTGTAATTTCCTGCCCATGCGCTCTCGGACTTGCTACCCCGGTTGCGATAACCGTTGCAGTCGGAAGATGCGCTCAAAAGGGAATCTTAATTAAATCCGCACAGGCAATAGAAGCGCTGAGTTCCGTCGATACGGTGGTGCTTGACAAAACGGGCACCGTAACAAAGGGCAGACCCGAAATAGCCTTCTCAAGCTGCTTCGGCATTTCCGAGGAGGAAGTGAAGAGAATTGCGCTGAGCCTTGAAAAAAACAGCGAGCATCCGTTGGCTGACGCCGTGGTAAGGTACTGCGGCAGCGCGGAGCCGTATGAAATTACGGATTTTGAATCGGTTACCGGCAAAGGCGTATGCGCCTTGATTGACGGCAAAAGATATTATGCCGGCAACGAGGACTTTTTTGAAAGCGTCGGTATAGACAAAGACAGCGTTGAGGACGTTTCCGAAATTAAGGAGGACGGGCAGAGCGTTATTTACATTTTTGACTCTCAAAGAGTGCTTGCCGTTTTAGGGGCAAAGGACGCCATCAAGCCCACAAGCGTCGAGGCAATCAAACAAATGAAGAACCTTGGTCTTGAGGTGATTATGCTTACGGGCGACAGCGAAAGCGCCGCCGAAAGCATAGCAAAGCAGGCGGGAATAACAAGCTACGTTTCAAGAGTTTTGCCCGAAAACAAATTCACAAAAATTGACGAAATGAAAAACTCGGGCAAAAAGGTTGCAATGATAGGCGACGGAATTAACGACTCTCCTGCGCTGGTCAGGGCTGATGTCGGAATGGCAATCGGCAACGGCACGGATATAGCGATTGACTCCGCCGACATAGTTCTTACAAACGGCGACCTGAAATCTGCGGCGGACGCAATCGACTTTTCAAGGAAAACCCTGCTCAACATAAAGGAAAACCTTTTCTGGGCGTTTTTCTACAATGTTATTTGTATTCCGCTTGCCGCAGGCGCGCTTTACGCCCCGTTCGGTATACTTTTAAACCCGATGATAGCGGCGGCGGCAATGAGTATGTCGTCACTGTTTGTGGTTACAAACGCATTAAGACTTTATAAATAATAAAAAGGAGAAACATTATGAAAACAGAGGTATTTATTGACGGTATGCACTGCGAGCACTGTGTTGCGGCGGCCGAAAAGGCGTTGCTGGGGCTCGGCAAAATCGACAAGGTTAAGGTAAGCCTTAAGAAGGGAAAGGCGACGGTGCACAGCGCCTCTCCGCTTGACAGCGAAGCGGTAAAAAGCTGTATTGCCGAAGCGGGCTTCACCGTTACGGAAATCAAATGATTTTAAACGCTTCTCTTCGGAGAGGCGTTTTTAAATAAATGCGTATCTTTATTGATTATCCTTTTAAACTGTGCTAAAATTATTTTCGACCGAAAGGGGAAACGGGTGCAAATCCCGTACGAGCCCGTCGCCGTGAAATGCACTTAACTTTCACCTTGCCCGAAGCCACAAATTCGGGGACAAGCCATTGAATGCTTATTCGAGAAGGCGGTGAAAGGCATTGAGTCGAAATATCCTGCGGTCAAAAATCTCCGCATAGCCGCGAGCGCCGGTTGGAGAAAATCTAAATTAAAAACAGGAGAGAAATTATGACAAAGACAAGATTTACAAAAATTCTGTCTGTGCTTCTCTGCTTAGCGCTTGTTGTGGCAATCGCATTGACAGTTGTGGGATGCACAAAGAAGAATGAGGAACCCTCGACAACGGCTGCGCCCGTTACTCAGGCGGCATCGGCTGCAGAGGAGGTTACAAAGCTCGGTGAGGGCGAAAAGGTGTTTACCTTCGTTGCCAAGGACTATGACGGCAACGAAACCAAGTTCGAAATTTCGAGCAACGCTTCCAAGCTCGGCGAGGCGCTTCTTGAGCAGAAGCTTATTGCAGGCGACGAGTCAGAATACGGTCTTTTTGTTAAAACGGTTAACGGCAAGACCTACGACGGCTCGGACAAGGTTTATTGGATGCTTTACATTGACGGAGAAATGGCGCCCACCGGAGTTGACTCAACAGACCTTGTTGCAGGTAAGACTTATAGCTTTATAGCTGAAAAATCAAATTACTGATAATGAAAATACGAACAAGGGACTATGTTGTGCTTGCCATGCTCGGAGCGCTTACCTTTGTTTCCAAGCAGGCAATGGAATTTGCCCCTAACGTACATCTGATTGCGGTGTTTATAACGGCGGTAACCGTCGTTTACCGCAAATATGCTCTGTATACCGTTTATGTGTTTGTGTTTCTGACAGGGCTTATCAACGGCTTTGCGCTGTGGTGGATACCCTATCTGTATATCTGGACAGTGCTTTGGGCGGCGGTAATGCTGCTGCCGAAGCATATGTCCGAGGACACGGCGAAGTTTGCCTATATGACCGTATGCGGATTGCACGGACTTCTGTACGGCACGCTGTACGCGCCGTTTCAGGCGATTGCGTTTCACCTTGATTTCAAGGGAATGCTTACCTGGATTGCCGCAGGCTTCCCTTGGGACATTATCCACGGAGTAAGCAATTTCTGGATGGCGGTTCTGATTCTTCCGTTTATTCAGGCGATTAAAAAGGCACAGAGCATCGCAGAAAAAAGTGTATAAAACGAATCCCCGAAGGCTTTCTTCGGGGATTTTCCTTTTGTGCTATATCATTTTGCCGAGCACCGTGGGGTACCTTGTAGTTATGTTGTCGGGTGCAACCGACAGCAGACGGCGCATAACCCGCTTGCTGTTTGCCGTCCAGCAGGAAACGAGCAAACCGTTTTCGTGAAAAAGACCCACCATACTGTGCGAGGCGCTTCTGTAATTGCAGTTGATTCCTATCGCCGAGCTGTCCTTAACCTTTTTTAAGGCGTCGTAAAGACCCTTGCCGTGTCTTTTTCCGAAACCGAGGTTTAGGTTGAGGAAATACGGGAGACCGCCTCCGTCTTTTCTGACAGCATCAAGGAAATCCTCGGTCACTCCCGTATAAAAGCATCTGTCACGAAGTCCGTACTTTTCGACAACTGCCACGGCGTTCGGAAGAAAAGCCGTTGATTTTAAATCAAGATTAAGCTTTACACTGTCCGAGCTTTCGCTTATGTATTTAAGAGCCTCGTCAAATAAAAGCCCCTCGCCGTCCGCCGCCTCGTTCTTGTGAATCAGTACGGGCGTGCCGTCGCTGCGGAAGGTCAGGTCAACCTCAAGCACCGAAGCTTTAATTTCGATTGCTTTTTCAAGAAACTCCGTTGAATTGTCCTCGGTGTGCTCACAGCCCGAGTGTGCCGTCACAGTGAAACCGGGAGGCAGCTTACCGGGCTTTTTTCTCATAATAAATGTAAAAACAACAGAAAAGGCAATTGCCGCAAGCGCGATAACAGCAATGAAAACAAGAATTACCGTTTTAATCATTTTTCTTTTGCCCTCCGAATTTAATTGCAATAAAAGATTTTGCGGTTGTTTTCTTTATTATGAAGTAAAACGGCAGGCTTGTCAACCGATTATTTTAATGCCCGCAAAAAGCAATATATACGGGGGAAAGCCTGTCATACAAAAGCTCCTCGGCTGTCCTTGCGGCGGTAACCGGCAAGCTGACGGGGGCGAAGGGAAGCTCAAGCACCACGTTGCCGAAGCCCTCTTCACCGACTAACAGCATTCTGCCGCCGAAGGATAATAAAAGCCTGTGCGCAAAGTCAAGGCTTCTTCCGTAAAACTGCGGTGTAAGAAAGCTGTCGGGCGAAAAAAATCCCTCGCTTTTAACGCTGAAAACAAAGCTTTTTCGCCTTTTAAACAGTCCGATTTCCACGCAGTCGGAGTCGGAATAGCTGAAGGCGTTCGCAATTATTCCCGAAAGCGCAAGTGCAAAATCGTCCTCGGGAAGGCTGACGAAGCCGTCCGCTTCGGAAAAATTCAGAATAAGGCTTTTAGTGCCCGCCGAAAGTATGTCGGCACAGAAAACTACGCTTTGAGCAAACGGATAAAGCTCGTATCTTTTGCCGTTGCCCCTCCCCGGCTTTGAGGAGGTCCTGATTCTTCTTAAAAGCGTGTAAGCTCCGTCAAGGAGGCACTGCGCGCCCGGGTCGACTCTGATTAGCTCAAAGCCCCTGTCAAAGACCTGTTGTAAAAGCTCTCTTACAAGGGGTAAATCCGCTCCGTCCTCAAACAGCTTTTGAGCTCTCAGGAGGGTTAATTCCGTTTTTTCCTTTGTCATTATATCCAAAATAAAAGCCTCGCTTTTCCTTATATACAATATTATATGTGAATAGTATATCCTTTTTCTTTTATTAATCGAAGATTTTATGCAGATTGACAAAAAATTCACGTTCGTCAATAAAACATCTTGCATATTTGAGTATTTCGTTATAAAATAATAAGGCAATAAATTAAAAATTATTTTTTGGAGGTAATACCCATGTCAGTAAAAGTTGCAATTAACGGCTTCGGACGTATCGGACGTCTTGCTTTCAGACAGATGTTCGGCGCAGAAGGCTATGAGGTTGTTGCTATTAACGATCTTACAAAGCCCTCAATGCTTGCAAACCTTCTTAAGTTTGACACAGCACAGGGCGGCTACTGCGGAAAAATCGGCGAAAATCTTCACACTGTAAGCGCTGATGACGAAGCGGGCACAATCACAGTTGACGGAAAGACTCTTAAAATTTATGCTATGGCTAACGCAGCCGAGCTTCCCTGGGGAGAAATCGGCGTTGACGTTGTTCTTGAGTGCACAGGCTTCTACTGCTCAAAGGACAAGTCAATGGCTCACATCAACGCAGGCGCAAAGAAGGTTGTTATTTCTGCTCCCGCAGGCAATGACCTCAAGACTATCGTTTACTCGGTTAACGAGAACACACTTACCGCTGAGGATCAGATTATTTCAGCTGCTTCCTGCACAACAAACTGCTTAGCTCCCATGGCTGACGCTCTTAATAAGTATGCTCCCATTCAGTCCGGTATCATGTCAACAATCCACGCTTACACAGGCGACCAGATGATTCTTGACGGTCCTCACAGAAAGGGCGACATGAGAAGAGCAAGAGCAGGCGCTGCTAACATCGTTCCCAACTCAACAGGCGCTGCTAAGGCTATCGGTCTTGTTATCCCCGAGCTCAACGGCAAGCTTATCGGCTCTGCTCAGAGAGTTCCGGTACCGACAGGCTCAACCACAATCCTCACCGCAGTTGTCAAGGGTGCTGACGTTACAGTTGACGGCATCAACGCCGCTATGAAGGCAGCCGCTTCCGAGAGCTTCGGCTACAATGAGGATCCGATCGTTTCCTCAGATGTTATCGGTATGAGATACGGCTCACTCTTTGACGCTACACAGACAATGGTTTCAAAGATTGCAGACGACCTCTATGAGGTACAGGTAGTTTCCTGGTATGATAACGAAAACTCATACACCTCACAGATGGTAAGAACTATTAAATATTTCGCTGAGCTGTAAGAAAGAAACGAAATTTTATGCAAATTTAATACCGCCTGAGTTTTCTTGGGCGGTATTTTGTATAATTTTGTTAATTTTCAATTTTGTATTTACAAAAATGAAAGAGTGTGCTATAATACTTATAATTCTGCATTGAGTATCATAGCTATCACTGCTCAGTGTAAGAAAATAATTTTTCTAAAGGGAGAGTTCCTAACATGAAAAAATTGGCATGCCTCATGGTTGTAGCTGTCCTTCTTGTAGTTTCAATGATTCCCGCTTTTGCAGCTGCAGGAATCAACGATTACGAACAGAAGATCACAACATATATCAAGACAGCATATGTTGTTGACGGCTGGACAATCACCGTTCCCGGTGAGTACTTTACTGCACTTGAGAACGTATGGAACAAGGTAGACCTTACCGAAGCACAGTATAACCAGATCAAGGCTATCCTTGATAAGGCTCTTGCTTTCTGTAAGTCAAAGCACCTTGTAGAAGTTGAGGACATCACAAAGACTGGTTCAACCGACACACTTCTCGGTTATATCAGAGAGGCGTTAGCTGTTCTTGGCTATACACTTTCTACTCAGGGCAGTCTTACTGATGCCGATCACGGTCTTCTTATTATCGCCGATCCTGACGGTAACGTAGTTGCCAGACTTCATCCTAACGTAGTTAAGACGAAGAACGGTGCAGTTGCCAAGACAGGTGCTGACTACACAGCAGCAGCAGTATGCGGCGTAAGCGCAGTAGCAGTTCTTGCAGCTGCAAGCGTAGCACTTAAAAAGTTCCGTAAGGAAACAGATGAAGACTAATTCCGAAAAGATTCGGAGTAAGAAGGACTATCGGAAGTATTTTATAATTCTTCCGATAGTTTTTTTACTGTGCGGATACATACTGTTCTTCGTATGTCTTACCCCGATCCTCGACCCTCTGATTTCAGTTTACAGTCTGGCGTTTTCAAACACTAACGTCAACACCATCGATGAGTCAGAGACGAACAGTATTTTCGATGGTAATACCGCCGTGCATGACGGATACATCAACTACGATGAATTTGTTTTCCCTTCGTGGGGGGATATTTTCGGCAAGGTTACGGTTGAAGGCACGGAAATTGACTGCCCGCTGATTTTCGGCGACGACAATTCGTTGCTCAGGCGCGGTGCGGGACTTTCGTTTTTCAGCCATATTCCCGGTTGCGGAAAAGGTATCCTTGTAGGCGGTCACAACAACACTTATTTCCATACGCTTCCCGAGGCACAGGTAGGCTCGCTTGTCAGGGTTGAAACGAATTACGGCTCTTTTACCTACCGTATACGCGAAACCAAGCTTATCGATATGAATTCCGCTGACGCAAGAGGGCAATATGCCGAGGACTTAAACGGTGACCGTGAGGTTTTACTTCTCTATACCTGCTACCCGATTAACACGATGGCGTCCACCTCGCTGAGGTATTTCGTTTTCTGTGAAAAGGTTTCGGGTCCACAGGTCAATTTGTATGAGTAAGGAGAGTGGAAAATGACTAAGGGTACTAAGCGCTTCCGCTCAATTACATGCGGAACAATTTCATTTCTTCTCAGCCTTGCAATTACCTTGCTTTGTCTGCTTTCGGTGTTTAAGCTTACTGCGCTCAACCCCGAGTTTTCGGTAAGGGTGCTCAATTCGTCGAGCTATTCCGAGGCGCTTCACAAGGAGCTTAAGGAGCACTTTATCTCCTACGGCAGCTCAACCAACATTGACGAAAGCTTTTTCGACGAGGTTTTTGACAGTATAATTACCAAGGACCAGATTTCGGCAACCACCGAAATTGCCATAAGGAATTTCTACAGAAACGACGTTAAAACCGAGGTTGACACCAAAAACATAGACACAAAGCTCAAGCAGGCTTTGTACGACTATGCCGCAAAGAAGGAATTTGTCGCAGACGAGGAGCTTGACAGCAATATCAATACGATAAGCAAGGAGCTCTGCGATTTATATAAAGCGTATGTGGGCCTGTTCAGTTCCTCATATTTTAAAACAGGCGCTTCAATGCTTAACCGTTACAGCCCTTGGGTGGACAGGCTGTTTATTGCAGTTGCCGCTTTTGCACTAATTGCAATTGTGATAATCCGTCTTTCCTTCAAGAGGGCGAAGAATTACCTGCGTTATTATATTTACGCGTTTTCGGGCTCGTCGCTGATGCTGATTGTCGGCCCTGCCGCGGCGCTGATTATGGGCGTCGGCAACAAAATCAGCATTGCGAACCTTTCGCTTTACAGCTTTGCGTCGGGCTTTATTAACGGTATATTTATCTGTATTATTCTCTCTGCCGCCGTCACGGTTTTAATTACCGCATTGCTCGGCTTCTGGAGATACAGGAAGATACACAAAAGATGACATATTTTAAACCCCCGAGAATTTCTCGGGGGTTGTTTTTTGCGTTTGTTTTATTTTTTTGCAGGCTTTTTAGCGGCACTCTTTTTTGCAGCCGCTTTTTTTGTTGCCGTCTTTTTTGCGGGAGCCTTTTTGTCCGAGGGCTTGCGCTCGGCGTTGGGCTGCTTGAGAGGCTTCTCGTCGGCAAAGGCGCTCTTTGTATGCCAGATGTTCTGTGCGTACTCGTTAATCGCTCTGTCGGCGGCGAATATGCCTGAGCCTGCAATGTTCATAAGCGACATCCTGTTCCAGCTCTCGCGGTTCTTATAGGCGTTTGAAATGTCGTGCTGACGCTTTCTGTAATCCTCGAAATCGGCAAGAACCATATACGGGTCGTGGTGGATGATGGTCGAGGTAACCTCGTGGAAGAACTGACCGTCAATACCGACCTGATTTGCATAATTGAGTATTTTCTGTATTTCGCTGTTGTTGTTATAGTACTGCTGAGGATCATAGCCAAAGGACTTAAGCCTTTCGACCTCGGGAGTACTCATACCGAAGATAAAGATGTTATCCTCACCGACAGCGTCAAAAATTTCTACGTTGGCTCCGTCCATGGTGCCGAGGGTTATTGCGCCGTTGAGCATAAATTTCATATTGCTCGTGCCGCTTGCCTCCGTACCTGCAAGTGAAATCTGCTCGGAGATGTCGGCGGAGGGGATCAGCCTTTCAGCCATTGTTACGTTGTAATCCTCAACGTAAACAACCTTGAGCTTGCCTTTACAGTCGGGGTCGGAATTAATCATCTTGGCAAGCGAGCATATGAAGGAAATAATCTTCTTCGCCATAAAGTAGCCTGCCGCAGCCTTTGCGCCGAAAATGTACGTGTGAGGTACGACCTCGGCGTTCGGGTTTTCCTTAATGTAAAGGTACTGTGAAAGTATATTAAGTGCGTTGAGGTGCTGACGCTTGTACTCATGAAGCCTCTTTACCTGAACGTCGAAAATCGAGTCGGGGTCAAGGCTTTCGCCGGTCTGCTTCTTAATATAGTTTGAAAAGCTTTCCTTGTTTGCACGTTTGATCTTTTCAAGCTGAGCGAGCACCGTCTTGTCATTGCTGTATTTTTTGAGAAGTGAAAGCTCATCGGCGTTTCTTACAAAGCCGTCTCCGATAAGAGTTTCAAGATACGCCGAAAGCTCGGGATTTGACTGGCAGAGCCAGCGACGGTGAGCAATACCGTTTGTAACGTTTGTGAATTTGTTCGGCGTAAGCTTGTAGAAGTCGTTGAACACGGTGTCCTTAAGAATTTCGGAATGAAGCGCGGAAACTCCGTTTACGCTGTGTGAGCCTGCTACGCAGAGGTTTGCCATTCTGACAACGCCGTTCGACATAACAGCCATTCTTTCAACCTGGTCGGCGTTTGATGTTGCCTGCCAAACAAAGTTACGGAAGCGGTTGTCAATTTCCTTGGTAATTTGCCAGATTCTCGGCATAAGACGTTTGTAAAGGTCCTCGGGCCAGCACTCAAGCGCTTCCTTCATAAAGGTGTGGTTGGTGTAGGCAACGCTTCTGGTAACAATGCTCCAGGCGTCGTCCCAGCCATAGCCGCATTCGTCAAGCAAAATTCTCATAAGCTCGGGAATTGCGAGCGTGGGATGAGTGTCGTTGATGTGAATTGCTACCTTTTCGGGGAAATTGTCCATAGTACCGTAAACTCTCAGGTGCTTGTGAACAATGTCCTGAATCGAAGCGGAAACAAGGAAATACTGCTGACGGAGTCTGAGCGATTTTCCCTCGGGGTGGTTGTCTGCAGGGTAAAGTACCTTTGAGATAACCTCCGCCATGGCGTCGCGTTCAATGGCTCGTAAATAATCGCCCTGATTGAAAAGGGTCATATCAAGCGCAGGGGCGACAGCCTTCCAAAGCCTTAGCACCGAGATGCCCTTGCCGTCCTTACCTGCTACGAACATATCGTAGGGAATGGCTCTTACTGCGTTGTAGTTAACGATTTCGACGTTGTGGAACTGGTTCTCCCAAGAGTCCATAACCTCGCCCTCAAAGCGAACCTCAATCGCGCTTTCCTCGTGCGGTACAAGCCACACCTCACCGCCGGGAAGCCAGAAATCAGGCAGCTCGGTCTGCCAGCCGTCAACAAGCTTCTGCTTAAAAATTCCTGCCTCATAGAGAATAGAATAACCTCTTGCGGGGTAGCCCTGAGTTGCAAGGCCGTCAAGGTAGCAGGCGGCAAGTCTGCCGAGGCCTCCGTTGCCGAGACCTGCGTCGGGCTCGCATTCGTAAATGTTTTCAAGCTTTATGCCGTAGTCCGTAAGCACGCTTTCAAAGGTCTTGGTAAGGTTAAGGTTGTAAAGGTTGTTCTTGAGGGAACGTCCCATAAGGAATTCCATGCAAAGATAGTAAACCTTCTTTGTTCCGTCCTTCTGAGCCTTTTTGTTAAATTCGGCTCTGCCCTCGCTCATAAGCTCGCGCAGAATAAGAGCAATAGCTTTATAATACTGCTCGTTGGTAGCTTCCTCGGGCGAAACTCCCATAAAGTGGGAAAGCTTTGCCTCGATAAGCTCCTTTGCTCTCTTTTTGGTTAAAGAATAATTCATCGGGTAAACCTCCAAATAATGTGTTAGTTAATCGGGAATAATCAGCAGAGTGTGACAGCCCGTTCCGGTGTCTTCCTCCGTGACATAGGAAACTCCCGTGGTTATGCGGTATAAAAATTTATCTACAATTCTTTCAACCCTTGCGCTGTCGAGCTCGGTGAAGAATGCAAGAACGTATTTTCTCGAATTGTTTTTGTAGCATTCAAACAGTATGCTTACAGCCTCGTTGTCGCTTTCGCTTGTGATATAGCAGTCAAACATTGAGAGCGAAGCGTCGTCGCATATGGGGAGGCTGTCGGCATATTCAACCCCGTATGAGGAGTATTTGTCGGGATAGCAGAAGTACATTGCTATGTATTCCGGCTCAACGTCAAGCGACGAGGTGACGTCAACGTTGTAGTATTTGCCGTCAAGCACAATGCAGTTCCAGGTGTGCCCCTCTGCGTCGTCCATGCCGTTTACCATTTTTTCAAAGCAGGAAATGCCGTTCATATTACAAAGCAGTGAAAAGCTGTTTGTAAAGCCGTCGCAGTTTGATTTGTAGCTGACAAGCGTGTCATATAAAAAGTTTATGTTTTCAATGTCGTCATAGTTGTAGTTTACGTATTCGCTGTTTCTGACAAGGTGATTAAAGAAAAATTCCGCCTTTTCCCTGTCGGTGGTAAGCTCTGCAGGCAGTGCGGCGCTGAGCGCTTCCGCCGCCTCAACGGCTTTTAATTTGTACTCGAACTTTTTGTCCGAAAAGTTTTCAACGTAAATCACCGCGCCGTCAACATTTTTCTTATGTTCAAAGCCGAGGCCGTCACGTACCGATATTTCGGTGGTCGTGGTTTCCTGAGCGTTGACGATGTTCTGCTCAATCAGCGGAGAGTCAAGCGCAATAAAGTAGAGTATGTCCTCAAGCCTTCCCTCGCTTTCGGGCAGAAAGGCGTCGGGAATAAAGGTCACTTCGTTGCAGTTGTCAAAGGCATAGGTAATTGCCTTGTAAATAAGCTTTTCGTTTTCGCTGAGCGTAGAAAAGTATACCGTTGAATTGTATTTTAAGTATTTCGGCGAATAGCTTTTAAGCTCTTCAACCGTAAGCGAGCTCGAGCTTTCAACCTCGTCGTTTCCGACGTCGTCATAAAAGTAAAAGCTGTCGTCCGAAGCAAGTTCCTTTTCGGCGGCGTTGTATACATAAAAGCAGACCAAAGCGGCAAGCAGTGCGCCGACAATAAGAACTGTCAGAAGCACAACGGGTGTTTTCGATTTTTTCTTCTGAGGAGGGGTATACACGGGGTAGCCCTGCGGAGGATAAACCTGCTGAGGGTAGCCGGCAGGACGGTAGTTAAGGTTTTGCGGAATTTTCTGTCCCTGATAGCCCGGCGTATAGCTTCCGTTCGGGTCGTAGCCGTTGCCGTTCGGGTTGTAGCCGTTCATAAACCTGTTCCTCCTAAAAAATCTTTTATATATATTATACTATTTTTAATAGGATTTCAACTTATAAAGAGCCGTGAAACGAAATTTCGGCATTTTCCCTAAAAAATTAGCAGTTGACAACGAAAATACTTTGTTATATAATAACTAACGCTAAATCGGTACGCACGGAATATGGCGTAAACTTCCCTCGGAAGTATTCACCTGACCTTATCCTGTGGTATTCGACGGCAAATATTATTAAAGAGGTGAAAAGAAATGACAAAAGAAGAGAAGCAGGCTATTATGGCCGAGTACGCTACTCACGAGGGTGATACAGGTTCTCCCGAGGTTCAGATCGCAGTTCTTACAAAGAGAATACAGGACCTTACCGAGCACCTTAAGGTCAACCAGAAGGACCATCACTCAAGAAGAGGTCTTCACAAGATGGTAGGTCACAGACGTAACCTTCTTGCTTATCTGCAGAAGGTCGACATCGAAAGATACCGTTCCATCGTCAAGAGACTCGGACTTCGTAA
This sequence comes from Clostridia bacterium, assembly GCA_017438845.1. Lineage (GTDB taxonomy): Bacteria > Bacillota > Clostridia > Oscillospirales > Acutalibacteraceae > Fimenecus. The sequence continues at coordinate 169,916 of JAFRUO010000021.1, forward strand.
GTAAGTTAATTTTAAGGCAAGCAGTTTCGGCTGCTTGCCTTGAATTGCTTTTTAAACCAAACCAAAAAAGAAAAACCGGGGTAAGCAACGGATTAGTTTTTAGCGGTAAATGGAGCCGTTACACACCGTGACCGCCGCATTTATTGCTAAAAAGCCTGTTCGCTTACCCTCAAAAAGAAAAGAGGTAGTTTATGTTTTTTAAGAATTTCAAAATCTGGGAAACAGAGCTTGCAGGCAGAAAGTTAAGCCTTGAAACCGGCAAAATGGCAGGGCTTGCAAACGCCGCAGTAATGGCGCGCTACGGCGACACAAACGTACTTTGTACCGTAACAGCCTCCGCAACCCCGAGGGAGGGCGTTGATTTCTTCCCGCTTTCGGTTGACTATGAGGAGAAAATGTATTCCGTAGGCAGAATTCCCGGCTCCTTCCAGAGAAGAGAGGGCAAGGCAAGCGAAAAGGCAGTGCTTACATCACGCTGCATTGACAGGCCTATCCGTCCGCTTTTCCCGAAGGACCTTCGCAACGATTGCACCGTAGTTGCAACCGTTATGTCGGTTGACCCCGACTGCAGTCCCGAAATTACCGCTATGATAGGCGTTTCGGCGGCAATCGCTATTTCCGACATTCCGTGGGACGGCCCGATTTCAGGCGTTAACGTAGGTCTTGTTGACGGCGAAATCGTTATCAACCCGACCCTTGAGCAGAGGGCAAAGACCGACCTTACGCTTACGGTAGCTTCAACCGCAGACCTCGTTGCTATGATCGAGGCGGGCGGTAACGAAATCCCCGACGACCTTATGTTTGACTGCATTATGGCAGGACACGAGGAAAACAAAAAGATTGTTAAATTCATTCAGGGCATAGTCGACGAGGTCGGCAAGCCCAAGTTCAGCTATGAATCTTCAGACCCCGACCCGGGAATCTTCAACGAAATCGAGCAGTTCTGCATCGAGGACGTTAAAAAGGCTCTCGACACCGACGACAAGAACGTCCGTGACGAAAGACTTCTCCCGATTTACCAGGCGGTTCACGAAAAGTACGACGAGCAGTTCGAGGGCTGTGAGGCAAAGCTTGACGAGATTATGTACCTTATCCAAAAGCACGTTGTAAGAACCTGGCTTAAAGAGGAGCACAAGAGAGTTGACGGCAGAGGCATTGATGAAATCCGTCCGCTTAACGCCGAAATCGACCTTCTTGCACGCGCTCACGGCTCGGGTATGTTCACCAGAGGACAGACTCAGGTGCTTTCCGTTGCAACGCTCGGCACTATGAGCGACGCACAGCAGCTTGACGGACTTGACGAGCAGAAGGAAAAGAGATATATTCACCACTACAACTTCCCGTCCTACTCCGTAGGCGAAACAAAACCGTCAAGAGGCCCCGGCAGAAGAGAAATCGGTCACGGCGCACTTGCCGAAAAGGCTCTTGTTCCCGTGCTTCCGAGCATTGACGAGTTCCCGTATTCAATCAGAGTGGTTTCCGAGGTTCTTTCCTCAAACGGCTCAACATCTCAGGGCTCAATCTGCGGCTCAACACTTGCGCTTATGGCTGCAGGCGTTCCGATTAAGGCTCCCGTTGCAGGTATCTCCTGCGGTCTTATCACCGGCGACGAAGGCGTTTACGGCGACTTTATGACCATGGTTGACATTCAGGGTCTTGAGGACTTCTACGGCGACATGGACTTCAAGGTTGCGGGTACAAAGAAGGGTATCACCGCTATTCAGATGGACCTTAAGGTGCACGGTCTTACTCCCGAAATCATTAAGGAAGCCTTTGCAAAGACTCACAAGGCAAGAGATTATATACTTGACGAGATTATGCTTCCCGTTATTTCCGAACCGAGAGCCGAGCTTTCCAAGTGGGCTCCCAAGATGCTTACGACAAGAATTGATCCCGACAAGATCGGCGACGTTATCGGTAAGCAGGGCAAGGTTATTCAGAAGATTTGTGCAGAGTGCGACTGTAAGGTTGACGTCAATGAGGACGGTCAGGTATTCGTTTCGGCGCTTGACCTTGACAACGCTCAGAAGGCAATCTTTATTGTTGACACTATTGCCAACGGTCCCGAAGAGGGCGCAGTTTACAAGGGAATCGTTACCCGTCTTATGAGCTTCGGCGCCTTTGTCGAAATCGTTCCCGGCGTTGAGGGCATGGTACACATCAGCCACCTTGACGTAAAGAGAACCGAAAAGGTTGAGGATGTTGTAAACGTAGGCGATGAGATTATCGTTAAAGTGCTTCCCAAGGACGACCAGGGCAGACTTAACCTTTCAAGGCGTGAGGCGCTTATCGAGGTTGAGGGTCTTACCCCCGAAAACGATATTTCCGAGCGTGCTCCGAGAAAGCCCGGCGGAAGAAAAAATTTCCGCAGAGGCGACAGGAAATAATCTGCAGATAATATTATTACGGCGTAGGAATACCTACGCCGTTTTTTATTTGTTTGACACTTTAATTGGCTTTAATAATATATTTAGGGCGACTGATATTACGCAGGTATAATTATGAAGAAAACAGTCGGCAAATCTGTCAGTGTTTTCTTGCCCGCGCATTAATAATTACGTTTATTTCTTTGTTCGCCGTCAGCTCATCGGCTTTGCTGAAACAGCGGTTGCCCTTTTTAATAATGAAATTGTAAATATACATCCGTAGGGGACGGCGCGGCTTCGGCTCCCGGACACGGAAAAGCCGTTTTTCGTTATTATATAAAAAAAACAATACTTATTTTCGTATATTTATTCAATAGTTTTTTGTTGAAACGTTTAGTCAAATGTGATATAATTTTTCTATATCGCAATTTAAAATTGTGTAATTTTGTAAACAAATTTTTACATAGGGAGATATTAATATGAAAGCTTTTACTTCTGAAAACATCAGAAATATTGCCGTAGCAGGTCACGGCGGAAAAGGAAAAACCTCGCTTTGCGAAGCTATGCTTTATGTCGCAGGCGCAAGTGACAGGCTCGGTAAGGTTGCCGACGGCAACACGGTTCTCGACTTTGACGCAGAGGAAAAGCGCCGTAAGTCCTCGGTTTCTTCGGCACTTGCAGCCTTTGAATGGGACAACACTAAGCTTAATATAATCGACGCTCCCGGTCTTTTCGACTTTGAAGGCGGCGTCAGCGAGGCGGTAAGAGCCTCCGAAACAGTCCTTATCGTAGCCTCTGCAGGCTCGGGCGTTGACGTCGGAACACAGAAGGCGTTCAAGGCAGCCGACAAAAAGGGCATTGCCAAGCTGTTCGCCATTAACAAGATTGACTCAGAGCAGAGAAATTTCTACAAAACTTACGAGGCTCTTAAGGGCGCATACGGCTCCAGCCTTTGCCCGACGGTTGTTCCCTATATGCAGGGCAACTCCGTAAAATGCCTTGTTAACTTTATCACGGGCGAAGCGTATGAATACGGCGCAGACGGCAAGGGCAAAAAGGTTGATATGCCCGCCGACGCACAGATTGACGCAATGAGAGATGAGTTTAACGAAGCTGTTGCTTCCGCAGACGATGCTCTTATGGAAAAATTCTTTGAGGGTGAGGCGTTTACCCCCGACGAGGTTCGCAGAGGTCTTTGTGCAGGCGTTGCAGACGGCACAATTTACCCCGTGTTTGCAGTTGCAGGCCTTTCGCTTATCGGTATTGACCAGCTGCTCAATGCGCTCGCTCACATAACCCCCAATGCTAAGGATCACGCAGGCGAAACCGCAAAGACCGAAAGCGGCGAAGAGGTTAAGCTTACCTGTGACGCAGGCGGACCGCTTGCAGCAGTTTGCTTTAAGACCATCGCTGACCCGTTCGTAGGTAAGATGTCCTTCTTCAAGGTTGTTTCCGGCAGACTTGCAGGCGACGTTGCGGCATATAACTTCCGCACGGGCGAAACAGAGAAGATGGGTAAAATCGTTACCGTCAGAGGTGCGAAGCAGGAGGATTCAAAGGAAATTATTGCCGGCGACATCGGCGTAGTTACCAAGCTCGGCGGCGTTAAGACCGGCGACACACTCTGCGACCCCAAGAATAAGGTTGAGCTTAAGGGCGTTGATTTCCCGAAGCCCTGCCTTTCAATGGCAGTTTTCGCAAACAAGAAGGGCGAGGAGGAAAAGGTTGCCCAGGGCCTTCAGAGACTTATGGAGGAGGACCCGACAATCACCTTTGCGCTTAATAAGGAAACCAGACAGCAGGTTCTTTCGGGTCTCGGTGAGCAGCACCTTGACGTTATCGTTTCAAAGCTTAAGTCAAAGTTCGGCGTAGAGGTTACACTCGAGGTTCCGAGAGTTGCATACAGAGAAACTATCCGTAAACCCGTTGAGGCTCAGGGTAAGCACAAGAAGCAGTCGGGCGGCCACGGTCAGTTCGGTGACGTATGGATTAAATTTGAACCCTGCGACAGTGACGAGCTTGTATTTGAAACTGCAGTTGTCGGCGGCGCAGTACCGAAGAACTACTTCCCCGCAGTTGAAAAGGGACTTCAGGATTGCGTAGCAAAGGGCTTTGCGGCAGGCTATCCGATGGTAGGTCTTAAGGCAACCCTTTACGATGGCTCATACCACCCGGTTGACTCTTCGGAAATGGCGTTCAAGACAGCGGCTTCACTCTGCTTCAAGGCGGCTATGCCAAAGGCAGGCGTTGCAATTCTTGAGCCGGTAGGTACGCTTACCGTTCAGCTTCCCAACGACAACCTCGGCGACATCATGGGCGATGTCACCAAGAGAAGAGGCAGAGTGCTCGGCACAAACCCGACCGACGACGGACAGGAGCTTGTTGCTGAGGTTCCGATGGCTGAGATGGGCGACTTCTCAACAGTTCTTCGCTCGGTTACCGCCGGCAGAGGCTCATATTCACTTGAGTTTGCACGCTATGAGCAGGCTCCGCAGAACGTAGCCGACAAGGTTATCGCTGACAGAGAAGCGGAAGAGGAATAATTAAAAACCACAACATATTGGGAGTTATTCTCGGAATAACTCCCATATTTTTTGCTTTTTTGACAAAATGTCTTGAAAAATATCATATATGTGATAAAATTAAATATATAAATTTTTTAAGGAAGTAGAAAAATGAACAAACAAAAATTTTTAAAGCTTATTGCGGTGCTTGCCGTAGTTACACTTATTGCAACTTTGTTTGCCGCCTGCTCAGGCAAGGATGAGGAGGACGTCACCACGACGACCGAGCTCGTTACCGAAACCACAACCGAGCCCGAGCCGACCGACGTTAACCCTCTGACGGGACTTCGCGGCTTCCCCGAGGCGGCGCAGGGCAAACGACCCGTTGCGATTGTTGTTGAGAACCATCCTCAGGCACGTCCTCAGTGGGGACTTTGCGACCCCGATATCGTTATTGAGGGTCTTGCAGAGGGCGGAATTACAAGAATGATGTATGTCTTTGCCGACGTAAATGCCGCTAACAAGGTAGGTCCCACCAGAAGCGCAAGGAACAACTACGTTGAAATGGCTCAGGCTCTTGACGCGGTTTACGTTCACTTCGGCGGCAGCTATGCGGCGTACAACCTTATGAAAACCGACACGTCAATCGACCACATTGACGGCTCGTATGACGGAAAATATTTCAAGAGGGATAAGTCAAGAGGCGTTGCCACCGAGCACACCGCCTACACTACGGGCGAATGGGTTGCACAGGCAATTGCCGACAAGGGCTTCCGTACCGATGTTAAAGAGGATTATGCAAAGCCGTTCAACTTTGCAAAGCAGACAAGAACGCTTCAGAATCAGTGCGAAAGCGTAAGGGTAGTGTTCTCCAACAATTACACCCATACCTTCCAGTATGACGACACGGACGGACTGTTCTACAACATAATGAACACGACTCCCATGAAGGATTCGGACGGCAACCAGATGAAGGTTACAAACGTAATTGTAATTTACTGTAATGTTACTGCTCTGGGCGGTGACGCAAAGCTTGTCGACTGGAACCTCAACGAAGGCAAGGGACTGTATTTCACAAACGGCGGCTATGAGGAAATCACCTGGAAAAAGGGCGGCGTACACGATATGCTCAAGCTCTACTCCTCGGACGGAAGCGAGCTTCAGCTCAACCCCGGCAAATCCTGGATCGGCTTTGTTCCTCAGGCAAACAGCGCGTCAACCGAAATTGCATAACAATCGGAAAATACCGAAAAGGTGTTTTTCTCCCTTTGATTAAAGGTCGGGGCAGTCGCCCCGACCTTTTGTTGTAAAGAAAAGGACTGCGAAAACAGTCCTTTTGTATTTGTCAGATTATTTATCCTCAAAGAAAGCCTTGAAGGCCTTGAAGGCGTGGTAAACGTCAAGCTTTGCAACGACCTCAAACGGGGCGTGCATTGAAAGCACGGGAACGCCTACGTCGATTACGTCGATGTCGAGGTTTGCAAGGTACATTGCAACTGTTCCGCCGCCGCCTGCGTCAACCTTGCCGAGCTCGCCGGTCTGCCATACGACCTTGTTTTCGTCAAAGACTCTGAGCACTTTGCTCATATACTCAGCCGAAGCGTCCGAGGTACCGCTCTTGCCCCTTGCGCCCGTGTACTTGGTTACAACAACGCCCTTGTTGATATAGGAGGCGTTCTTCTTTTCCGAAACATCGGGGAAGGTCGGGTCATAAGCCGCATTTACGTCAGCCGAAAGGCACTGTGAATTTGTAAGCACGGTGTGGTAATTGATTCCCTCGGTCCAGGCGAGGTCTGCAATAAAGTACTTAAAGTATGAGGATTTAAGTCCGGTGTTACCCTCGGAGCCGATTTCCTCTTTGTCGGTAAGCACGGTAACGGCGGTGTAGTCGGGGCTTTCAATGTTGAAAATCGCCTCTGCGGCAGGATATGCACAAACTCTGTCGTCGTGACCGTAGGAGCCTATCATGCTTCTGTCAAAGCCGATGTCGGTTGCCTTAAAGGCGGGAACAAGCTCAAGCTCCGCCGAAAGGAAATCGCTTTCGGTTATGCCGTATTTTTCAAAGAGAAGGTTGAGAATGTTAAGCTTTACCTTTTCGCTTGTTTCGTCGTCATTAAACGGTCTTGAACCGATAAGGATGTTAAGCTCCTCTCCTCTTACTCCGTCTGCGAGGGTGCGCTTCATCTGCTCAGCCGCAAGGTGCGGAAGAAGGTCGGTAATTACGAAGCGGGGGTCGTTTTCGGCTTCGCCGATGTTTACCTCGGCAACGCTGCCGTCACGCTTAACGATTACGCCGTGAAGTGAAAGGGGCATAGCCGTCCACTGGTATTTTTTGATTCCGCCGTAGTAATGAGTCTTGAAATAAGCCATATCGCTTTCCTCATAGAGAGGGTTCTGCTTAAGGTCGACCCTGGGAGAATCAATGTGCGCCGCCGCAAGACGGACGCCGTCCTTAAGCGGTCTTTTACCGATAACGGCAAGGATAATTGACTTGCCTCTGTTGTCGTAGTATACCTTGTCGCCCGCAGAGTATTTTGCATCTCTGTCAAACTTTTTAAAGCCGAGAGCTTCCGCCTTTGCCTTGACAAATTTTACTGCTTCTCTCTCGGTCTTTGCATTGTTAAGGAAATTTTTGTAGTCCTCGCAGAAAGCGTCGCAAAGCTTCAGCTCATCTTCCCCGGTGAGCAGAGCGGCGTGCTTCTGTGTGTAAAAGAGCTTTTCCTTGAGCTCTTCCGCCTTTGATAATTCTTTACTCATTTTAAAACTCCTTTTCATATAATTTGTTATATATATTGATAGCATTTATAACCTTGTTAAGATAGTGCTCGGTAACCTTTGACGGAATGCGGTCAAGCGTTTTTCCGTCGGCTGAATACTCCTCGTTCTGAAGCCAGACCGCAACCTGATTAATTCCTGCATGGTAAGCGCAGATCGCTTCGTCACGGGTGCCGTATTTTTCAAAAAGAATCGAATATAAATAAGCGCAGTATTTAATTGAAACCTCGGGATTATATAAATCTTCGGCAGTGTATTCTTCGCCCGTTTTCTTTTCAAGCCACACCAGCGTGTCGGGCATAATCTGCGTAAGTCCCAGAGCGCCGACATTGCTCTTTGCCTTTTCGTCAAAGCCGCTTTCGACGGCGATAGTGGCGTAAAGAAGGTCCTTCGGCACATTGTATTCGGCTGAGTATTTGTTGACGTACTCCGTGTATTTTAAGGGATACATATGCTCTGCGGTTTTCCTTGAAAAAAGCACGAGCAGTATTATTACCGCAAGAGGGATGAGGAAAAGAAGAAGTCTTTTTTTACGCTTTTTTTCACTCTTTTTCATAATTCAGTATCCTTTGCACAAGCCCGTCAAGACTCTCTTTTCCGGAGTTGTCGATTATCAGGTCGGCATTTTCCTTAAAAAAACTCTCGTCCTTCTGGGCGTTTATTCTGCTTTGAGCCTGCGAAGCGGTCAGCCCGTCACGCAGGATAATTCTTTCCCTTCTGGTTTCGGGCGGCGCAGTTACGGCAACCGTGAAATCGCAAAGCCTGTCAAGCGAACTTTCAAAAAGTCCGATTGCGTCAAGCAAAATGCCGTTATAATTTTCGTCCTGCTTTTTTTTGATTATTTTTTCCGCTTGCTTTGCCACCGCAGGGTAAACGGCTTCGTCAAGCCTTTCGGTGTTTTCCTTTGAGGAAAATGCCCTTTCGGCAAGAAGGCGTCTGTCAAGGCTTCCGTCCGAAAGAATAATGTCGTCACCGAAAATTTCCGCAAGCCTTTTTAAAAGCCTTTTGTCCTTGTCGATAACAAGCTTTGCCACCTTATCAGCGTCGAGTTGATAGTAGCCGTACCTGTCTGTAAGTATTTCACAAATCACGGATTTACCTGCGCCGGTCTGACCCGTTATACCGATTATTTTCATAAGCGTTTCCTTAAAGACTGATTATGTTGAAGCCTGCAGAGCGTATCAGACGGTTGTATACCGCAAGGCCTATGCCCGACGTTTCGGGACAGCGTGCATAAACCGTGTCCGCTCCTTTCTCGTCAAGCTCACGCAGGGCGTTAAAAAGCCTGTTTGCCTGGGAAAGAGCGTTGTCCGCCCTGCCGTATGAAACGGCGTTTTTAAAGTGCTTTTCCTCCCCTTCAAAGCAGAGGACAAAGCAGTCCCTGCCCTGCACGAAGCGGACAAATTCCTCAAGAGTACCCTTGACAACGGTTATGCTTGCCTTGGGCGCATAGTGCTTGTATTTCATTCCGGGTGAGGAAGCGACGGCGCCGTCAACGAGCTTGTTCAGTACCGCGTCGTCAAGCTCTGTTTCACCGATAAGCTCAGTAATCTGTTCAAATGTGACTCCGCCCGGTCTTAACAGCCTCGGCTTTTCGCCCGTAAAGCTTATTACCGTGGACTCGACACCGATTTCACACGGCCCTGCGTCGATAATCAGCGGAATCCTCCCGTTCATATCCGCAAAAACATAGTCTGCGTTTGTGGGGCTGGGGCTTCCGGAAAGGTTAGCGCTCGGAGCTGCAAGCGGAACACCGCAGGCGTTTATAATATCCCTTGCCGCCTGACTTTTCGGCATTCTTACAGCGACCGTATCAAGCCCGCCCGAGGTGATGTCGGGAACAAGGCTGCTTTTTTTCATTATCATCGTAAGCGGTCCCGGCCAAAAACGCTCCGCCATCAGCTTTACCTTTTCGGGAATTTCTTTAACAAGGGCTTGTGCCTGCGAAAGCTCGCTGATATGGACAATCAGCGGATTATCCGACGGTCTGCCCTTGGCGACATATATCTTTTTTACCGCTTCGCCGTCAAGCGCGTTTGCGGCAATGCCGTAAACCGTTTCGGTGGGAATTGCCACTACTTCACCCGAAAGGATAAGGCTTTTCGCCTGCCCGAGGGCTTCCTGCTTTTGAGTTGTGTAATCAAGTATCTTCGTCTGCATTTTCCAAAAATTCCTTCGCCTTCAGGAAGGTTTCAAATTGTTCGTTTCCGGTTTCGATTATTTTTTGGGCATACTCCCTCTGCTTCTCCGGCATTGAAAGCGTTTCAAAATATTTAAAGCAGTTTGAATACGCCGTCAGTTTCGTCATGGGAGCCGCTTCGCCCTTGAGCTTCCTTTTGTCGGGGGTGTAGCTCAGCGGTAAGAGCAACGTCCTTTCAAACTTCTCGTTGTATTCCTCTGAGGTGTATATTTTAAGGTCGTTCCTGAGCACAGTGAGCAGCCTGTTTCTCTCAATCAGTTTTCTCTGAGAAGCAGGGCAGCGTTTGTACGCCTTTTTTGCAAGGTCAATCTGTCGCTTGTACTCGGGATAGTTTTCATTCTTGAGGGCAATTGAGCTTAAAAGACCGTGCATCTGAAAAATCTGAAAATACGGAGGTCTTTTAACGTTTGACGCCTCAATGTATTCCTCACACAGCTGCTTTGCCCGGATCACCTTGCCCATGTCAAACAGCGCAACGCTTTTTATATAGGTGACGGCGCCGATGTATGAGCGTTGAGCAGGACGGTAGACTTCAAGCAGAGCGTCCGCACGCGCAACCGTTTCTTCAAGGTCAAGCGAGTTTGTGAGAAATTTTGTAAGCGCCGCCGCAGGTCTTACGGCGAGATATTCAATTGCAAGCGCAAGGACGGTTCCGAGAACGAGGTAAAGCAAAACAATTACGACCTCCGGAATGTTCGTGCCTGCCAGAACAGCAAAAAAGATGAGCACCAGAGCTATCAGCATGGCAATTCTTATATATTTGCTGTTCTTGATTATAAGCCTTTCAACGGGGGAAATTTTAAAATTCATAATCATTCCTCTGCCTTCAGTTTTTCCGCAGTGTCCGCGGTAATCAATGCGTCTATTATTTCATCGAGGTCGCCGTTCATTACGGCGTCGATTTTGTATAAGGTCAAGCCGATTCTGTGGTCGGAAACCCTGCCCTGAGGGAAGTTGTAGGTGCGTATTCTTTCGCTTCTGTCACCTGTGCCGACCTGAGCCTTACGGGCTCCTGCAATTTCGGCGTTCTGCTTTGCCTGTTCGATTTCAAGCAGCCTTGAACGGAGCACCTTTAAAGCCTTGTCCTTGTTTTTGTACTGGCTCCTTTCGTCCTGACACTCGACGACCATGCCTGTCGGCAGGTGAGTAACCCTGATTGCGGACGAGGTCTTGTTAACCTTCTGACCGCCTGCGCCCGAGGAGCGGAAAACATCTATCTGTAAATCTGCAGGGTTAAGCTCAAAGTCAACCTCCTCCGCCTCGGGCAACACCGCAACCGTAACGGTTGAGGTCTGTATTCTGCCCTGGCTTTCGGTCTCGGGGACGCGCTGAACACGGTGAACTCCGCTTTCAAATTTAAGCCTTGAGTACGCTCCCTCGCCCTCGACGCAGAAGCTTATTTCCTTGTAACCTCCGAGCTCGGTCGGGTTTTCGTTGAGCACTTCCGTTTTGAAGCCCTTCCTTTCGGCGTACATTGAGTACATTCTGAAAAGCGAGCCTGCAAACAGCGCCGCTTCCTCTCCGCCTGCGCCGCCTCTGATTTCGACAATAACGTTCTTGTCGTCGTTGGGGTCCCTCGGAAGAAGGAGTATTTTAAGCTCCTCTGAGATTCTTTCAACTGCCTGCTTCGACTGCTCCAGCTCCTCAAGCACAAGCTCCTTGAAATCCCTGTCAAGTCCGCCCTCGTCCAAAAGAAGCTTTGATTCGTTAAGAGAGGCCTCGGCTTTTTTGTATTCACGGAACTTCTCCACCACCGGAGTAAGGGTTTTCTGCTCCTTCATAAGAGAAGCGTATTCCTTCTGGTTGCCGATAATATCCGCATCGCAGAGAAGCTCGTTTATTTTTTCGTATCTTTCCTCAATACCGTTAAGCCTGTCAGTCATTTTCCGTTTCCTTGTGAGTGATTTTTTTGATGTTCTTTTCGATTTTTGCCCTCGGCACCATTACCTCGTGACCGCAGTTAAGGCATTTAAGCCGGAAGTCCATGCCCGAGCGAAGCACCGACATTTGGTTGCCGCCGCAGGGATGGTTCTTTTTCATTGTCAGTATATCGCCTACACGAACGTCCATAGCAGCCCTCCGTCTGAAAAATAACAATATTTAATATATTATAGCATATTCCCGCCAAAATTAAAACACCGAGAATAAAATATTTACCCGAGCATATATTTTATTACCTGAAAATATGAGAATAAGGGTGAGTAAAATGACTGAATATATGCCTGAGGGGTACTGTTACAGGCAGGAAATCAACAAAAAATATTTAACGGGCGAGCTGCCTGCCGAAAAGGCTTTCCGGGAAGGGGTATACCTTGAAGCAAGACCGTATATGTGCGACTCAAAGCACAACCTGCATTTCAGACTCGGCGGTATTAAGGGCTTTATGCCCTACGAGGAATGCGCCGAGGGAATAAGGGAGGGAAAAACAAGGGACATTGCCGTTATTTCAAGAGTCAACAAGCCTACGGGCTTTTACATAAAGGAGCTCCCCTCTCAGGGCGAAGCCGTCGCCGTGCTTTCACGCACGCTCAGGCAGGAGGAGTGCAGAAAGAATTATATTTCACGCCTTGTGCCCGGCGACATAATCAACGCCTGCGTTACGCATATTGAGCCCTTCGGAGCGTTTTGCGACATCGGAAGCGGAATAAACGCACTGCTCCCGATTGACAGCATTTCGGTTTCACGCATTCCCACACCGTTTGCACGCTTCAGGGCAGGCGACCGAATAAAGGCGGTAGTAAAGGAGGTTGACGGCTCGGGCAGGGTTACGCTTACCCACAGGGAGTTGCTCGGCACCTGGCAGGAAAACGCAGACAGGTTCAACGTCGGCGAAACAGTTACGGGCATTGTGCGCTCGGTTGAAAGCTACGGTATTTTCGTTGAGCTTGCGCCGAACCTGGCAGGGCTTGCGGAATACGTGCCGTCGGTTTCCGCAGGGCAAACCGCAAGCGTGTTTATTAAAAGCATTAACCCCGAAAGGATGAAGTTCAAGCTGATAATAATCGACGCGCAGAGCCTGCCCTCGCACAGAGTGCCGTGCAGGTATTTTTTAACGGAGGGTCACATTGACCGCTGGGAGTATTCTCCGCCGTCAGCCGACAGGAAAATCTCAACAAATTTTATATAAAACATTAGTCGCTATTGCGGTTGCATTTTGGTGTGTTATGTGCTACAATAATTTTAATAATGTTTGGGAGGTAGTTAAAATGACCATCAAAATGTCAAAAAGAATTTTCAGCGTTCTTATGGCGGCTGTTCTTATGGCAGGCTGTGTGCTTCCTGCCTTTGCGGCCACAAAGACCTGTGATTGCGGAAAGAACCCGATACTTGTAGTATCAGGCTTCTCACAGTATGACTTTGTTGACACAAACACCGGTAAAAAGGTATGGGTTCCCGAAACTGGCATCCTTGTTGATGCAATTACCAAGGCGGTTCAGCCTCTGGCAACCCTGCTTGCTTCGGACAGAACAAAGAAGGACTACGACACCTTCTGCGACGAGTTTTTCCCGCTTGTAAACGGCGTGCTTCACGATGTTGCGGTTAATCCCGACGGCACTCCCGTCAACGATTACGTTGAGCTTGTCGACCAGTTCACGGGCCCCGTTTCAAAGTACGACTATGCACACGTAAGAGAGGTTTTCAACAACGAAATAGTTGACGCAGTCTGCGAAGCAGTCGGCACCGATCACGTCTGGCTTTACGGTCTTGACTGGAGAGTTGACCCGATGGAGCTTGCGGACGAAATCAACGAGTATGTTCAGAGGATTAAAAAGACCTCGGGACACGATAAGGTTTCAATCTGCGGTATCAGCATGGGCGGTATCGTTATGTCCTGCTACCTTACAAAGTACGGCTATGACGACATCAGCAATATCACTATGATGTCCTCTGCGTTTACCGGCATTGAAATGGTCGGCGCTTTGTTTAACGGCAGAATCAACATTGACGAAAAGGGTCTTTATCAGATTATCAACGACTCCGTCGGCGACGAGGGCGTCAGCAATGCGCTTGAGTCGACAGGACTCCTCAGCAGGCTTCTTCCCATAGTTGATGACCTTCTTAAATACGAGAAGGACAGACTTTACAGAGAGGTATTTGTTCCGAACTTCGGCTACAACGCAGGTATGTGGTCGTTTGTTCCTCAGGATTTGTTTGACTCGGCTGAAAAGCAAATGATTCAGTATATGGATTCTGCAAGCAAGGCTGAGCTTACCGCCTTTAAGCAGAGAATCGAAGCTTACCACAACGACGTTCAGGCTAACATCGGCGACCTGCTTAAGCAGGCACAGGCAGACGGAGTTTGCGTAGCTGTTGTTTCCTGCTACAATATGCAGATGCCGCCCGTTTCGGAGGCTTCCAAGTTTACGGGCGACCAGGTTATTGAGACCATGCATTCAAGCGGCTATGCAACCGTGGCTCTTCAGGGCAAGACCCTCAAGGTTGACGCCACCAAGCCTTACGTTTCACCCGACAAGATGATAGACGCAAGCACCTGCTACCTTCCCGACAACACCTGGTTTATCAAGAACGAGCAGCACGTCGGCTTCAGCAATGCAGGCAAGAAGGACAACGGCGAGTTCTATAAATGGATTCTTACCGCACCTGCGGACACCGACATCAACTCCAACCCCAAGTATCCGCAGTTTATGTCTTACGACGCAAAGGCCAAGGAGCTTGTTCCGATGAACCTTCTCGGCGACGTTGACGGCAACGGCTTACTTTCGATTACCGACGCAAAGCTTATTCTCCGCCACATTGTCGGCTCGACAACGCTTACCGCAGAGCAGCTGGCGGCGGCAGATATGAACAGCGATACGGAAGTTACCGTTGTTGACGCAAAGCTGCTTCTTAAGGCAATCGCAGAAAGAGTATAATCTTACAAAAACATTTAAGGGCAGGAAGCTTCCTGCCCTTTTTGTTATAGAAAAACACCCGCCGCAAGCGTGACGGGTGTTTCTTTGCTTTTTTACCTCAAAAATCCCTTGACTATCATGTCCTCGGCTTCCTTTTCGGTAAGTCCGAGTGTCATCAGCTTTAAAAGCTGTTCTCCTGCAATCTTTCCGATTGCCGCCTCATGAATCAGCGAAGCGTCGACGTTTTCAGCCTTGAGCTGGGGCGTTGCGAGGATAACGCCTCTGTCCATAATAATCGAGTCGCATTCTGCGTGGCCGTTGCACTTGTTGTTGCCGTTGATGCCGAGGATAACCTCCTGATAGCTGTCCTCCTTGGCAACGCCTCGGCTTATAAGGTCACAGCCCGAGTCCTCTCCGTCCAAGTCGACAAACATTTTGGCAACCGCCTTTTGCTTGCCGTCGGTAAGGATTTTGTCGTGAATTACAAGTGACGAACGGTCGCCGATTGTCGCTCTGGTTTCCCTTATTGTGTCGTCAACGCCCGAAATCTGCGAGGTTTCCATCAGCATATATGCGTCCTCGCCGAGCTCGACCACGGTAGTGGGGTTCATAAGCCTTTTGCCCTTTCCCGTGCCCTCGCCGTAATGCTTCTCAACGTAACGCACCTTACTGTTTTTGCCGACGTGGAAGGAGTGAACGCCGTCGTGGCGGCTGTCCGAGCCTCCGCAGTTTGAAATACCGCAGCCTGCGATAATGGTAACGTCACAGTCCTCGCCGATATAAAAGTCGTTGTAAACGACCTCCTTAAGTCCGCTTTCGCTGATTATTACGGGGATATGCACGCTCTGGTTTTTGGTGCCGGGCTTAATTATAATATCAATGCCCGAAACCTCCTCTTTGGTAACGATGTCGATGTTTGCGGTGGTGTTTCTGGCGGCACTTTTGCCGTTGCTTCTGATGTTGTAGGCTCCTACGGGCAGGGAGTCAAGCTCCGCAACCTCCTTGAGCATATGTCTTTCAAGCTCTGTCACTGTACCGCCTCCTTAGTCAAGATTTTTCGTAAGCTCCGAGCAGGGCTTTGAGCTGATGTTGGAAATAAATCGGAGCACCTCTTCGCCCTTGCCGTATTTTTCAACCTTACCCTCTTTAAGGTAGATTATTTTGTCGGCGATGGCGAGTATTCTCTCCTGATGGCTGATAATTACAATACTGCCCGAGGTCTTTCTGTAAAGCTTTTCAAAAACCCTGATAAGGCTCTGGAAGCTCCAGAGGTCAATACCTGCTTCTGGCTCGTCAAAAATTGAAAGCGCCGTGCCTCTTGCGGCGGTCATTGCAATTTCAATTCGCTTCATCTCACCGCCCGAGAGCGTGTCGTTAAGCTCACGGTCCTGATAGTCACGGGCGCAAAGTCCGACCTCGCTGAGAATGGCGCAGGCTTCGCTGAGCTTCTTTTCACCCTTGTAGGCGAGCTTTAACAAATCGCCTACACGAAGGCCCTTGAAGCGCACGGGCTGTTGGAAGGCGAAGCTGATGCCCTTGTCCGCCCTTTCGTTAATCGGCAGATCGGTAATGTCCTCCCCGTCGAGGATAATCCTGCCCGAGGTGGGTGTAAGCAGTCCCATAATTATTTTTGCCAGAGTTGATTTACCGCTTCCGTTAGGGCCGGTAACGGCGACGAAGCGGTCTTCGATTTTAAGATTGATATTGTCAAGAATTACCTTGCCGTCAATCTCGTATGATATATTTTTTAATTCGAGTATCATATCTTCTCCTTGGGTGTAATTAGTTGTCGCCCTCTTGCGACAGCAAGTATTGTAACACATAACCGCCGTAAATTCAACAGATTAATTGTTAAAAAATAAACAAATTTACAACACTGCGGACAAGTGGTATAATACCGTATATTATTAATTCAGAGGCGAAAAATGAAAAGAGTAATATTTTTAGCTTTAACAGCGTTTTTGGTACTGTCTGTCGGCTGTGCAAGGGAAAAGCCTGCAACGGAGCTTACATCGTCAACCTTAACGGAAACCTCTGCAGAAGCGACTTCCGAAGTCGCTTCTGCAGAGCAAAGCGAGGCTTCCGACATTCCCGACGCTACTACCGATGTTCCTTCACAAAAGCAGATTTACTGGGACGACAGCTGGCAGTACGCCGATTTTTCAAAAATACACAGCTCAGCCGTAACGCTTTATTATGCCGAGAAAAGCAAAGCCAAAAACATAACCGTTTGTGTAAACGCAGGTCACGGCACAAGGGGAGGTTCGGCGCAGAAAACCTATTGCCACCCCGACAAAACTCCGAAGGTGACGGGAGGAAGCACCGCAAAGGGTGCCGTTACCGCAACCTCGGTTAATGAGGGCATGACCTTCCTTGACGGCACCCGTGAGGCAGACGCAAACCTTTCGCTTGCCCTGCTTTTAAAGGACAGGCTTCTGGCGGCAGGCTATAATGTGCTTATGATAAGGGAGAGCGAGGATGTTCAGCTTGACAATATCGCACGCACCGTAATTGCCAACAACAACGCCGACTGTCATATTTCCATTCACTACGACTCGACCGCAACGGACAAGGGACTGTTCTTCATCGGCGTTCCCGATGTCGCTTCGTACAGGGCGATGGAGCCCGTCGCAAGTCATTACGGTCAGCACACGGCGCTCGGCGAGGCGCTTGTCAAGGGCGAAAGAAGCGTGGGCGTTAAAATTTTTTCAAAGGGCAGACTTGATATTGACCTTACACAGACCTCTTATTCTACTATACCCTCGGTTGACCTTGAGGTGGGCGACAAAAAATCGGACCACTCCGAAGAGGCGCAAAGCCTTATAGCTGACGGAATCGTTGAAGGAACAGATCTTTATTTCGGAAAATAAGCAATTGAAAATATCCTTATGCTGTGTTACAATAAGTAGCGAAAAGGGGGATTTATTATGAGATTTTGTCAAAGCTGCGGCGCTCCCGTGACGAACGATGAAAGCCTGTTTTGCGATTCCTGCGGAGCAAGGCTTGAACAGCCGACTCCCGAGCCCGAGCCGTCAGCCGAATACTATCAGGACGAATACTATGAGCCTGCGGCGGAAAACGCCGTT
Organism: Clostridia bacterium; assembly: GCA_017438845.1. Taxonomy (GTDB): domain Bacteria; phylum Bacillota; class Clostridia; order Oscillospirales; family Acutalibacteraceae; genus Fimenecus. The sequence continues at coordinate 187,700 of JAFRUO010000021.1, forward strand.
TCGGGACTTAAGAACAAAATAATACTAATCGTGCTCGGCGCAGTGCTTGCAGTTGTAATATTAATGGGCGCAATTATAATCGGCACCTATTCCTCGGCGCAGAAGAGCCTTAAAAACCGTGATTACGACAAGGCAATTTCGCAGTTTGAGCGTTTTCCGTTTTTCTCGTCAAAGGCTGAGGACGTAAGACTTATGCAGGCAAACGAGCTTTTAAAGGATGACAAATACTTTGAAGCCGCCCGTGAGCTTGTAAAGTGCAATTCCTCAAAGGCTGACACGGAGCTTGACCGTTGCACGGAGGAGTTTTTCGCTTCAAAGCCCTCAGAGGAGGACGCTTTCGACTACCTCAGCGAGTTTTCCTCGTACATAAGCAAGGATATGAAAACTGCCCTGCAGAATTATATTAAGGAAATAAACGAAAAAAAGGCGGCGGAGGCGGCGCAGGCGCAGAACCCGCCCGCAGAGCAGAACACTACGCCCTATGTTCCCGAGGTAACCGAGGCACCGACAGTTGTCACGCTTCCGAGCTATAACGGAAATTCCGGCAACAAGTACGACCCGAACAGCTATTACAGCTTCTTTGCGGAGCATTCAATTGTCCGCGAGCTCGGCGGCGACAGCTACCTTTCAGGCTGGACAAAGGACGAAATTCAGTACGAAATCAATTATCTGCTTGCAACGCACGGCTATATTTTCAAGAACGACAAGTGGAAAAATTATTTTTATCAGTATAATTGGTATCATCCCGTAAGCTCGGATATGGCGGCAATCGTCGGCACCTTCAACAGCACAGAGCTTGAAAATTACGAGTATCTGGGCAGATACCGTGACGCACATTTTAAATAAGAATCAGTTATAACATATTTCATAACGAAACCCCCGATGTTTTGTCGGGGGTTTGTTCTATTGTTTTATTTTAAAAAGTGATGTTACTGCACTGATAATTGCTACACATCCTGCAACACAATTCACAACATTATAATTTGTTCCAAAAAACATATCATATTCATATAAATAATCATATAGAAACGCCCAACAAATTATTGAAACAACTACTGAGACAAACAATACTCCTATTGCCGATGATTTTGTTTTTCGTTTTTGTTTACTATATTGGTCTATATTATTTATTATGCTTTCACAATATTCTCTTTTTGAAGGTATATTTTCCCACTGATCAATTGGTATTTCCCAAACTTGTATAATAGTCCTTGTTTCGTTGTTTATAAACTCTAACCTGTTTTGACTATAATTATATCTTAACCAACCTATCTCGTTTGCTGCTATTGGGCTACTAATATTTGCCTGCATTCATCTTTCCTCCTTCTTTAATACTACTTGTGGTGATGGTGCCCCATTGCCGGTTGCCAATATCCATCACCATCGGGTGAGCAAAATTCACTTCCATTATGATTTGACGGAAGAACAGATGCTTCTCCTAAATAACTACAACTCTCCTTTGTTCGGTTGGGATCTTTAGAATTAACATAAGATTTATTGCCTTTTCCAGCATCTAAAACAAATGCAATTATTATAACCGCCAAAAAAATCGTTGCGAAAAACGCGGTAAAAAAATATGTTAAACTTGATTTTCTTTTTTTGTAAGAACAATTAGAGTTGATATAATAAGCATTATTAATACTTTGATTATACTGATTATCTAAATTTGCAATTGGAGCGCCACAGTAAGGACAACATTGAGCCTTATCAGATATTGTTTCATTACACTCATAACATCTAACAAGCGCCATTACAAATCCCCCTTTTTTAATTATATTATTATGTAACAAATTGTTACATAATAATTGTAACATTTTGTTACAATAAAGTCAACACAACCTCGGAAGGATAGATTTTTTGATAGGATTAAGAGAAATCAGAAAAAAACATAATCTTAATCAGCAAAAAGTTGCTATGGATCTTAATATTTCAAGAGAAGCTCTTTCCTACTATGAAAACGGTAAAAGAGAGCCGAGTTTGTCGTTGCTTGTAAATATGTCGGATTATTTTAATGTTTCAATAAATTACTTGATAACCGGAGAAGAGTTTAAGAAAAAGTGATGCTGTTTAGCATCACTTTTTTTGAAGGACAGTAAAACACTCATACCGATTGCTAAAGTTCCATCGTGATTTTTTGCTCGACCGTAGGGGCGACCATTGGTCGCCCGTTTTCAATATCAATCATTATTATCAGATGAATATGATTAGGCTTAATGACATATTTGTTCACTTTTACACCATAATAGACTGTCTGAATCTTTTCTATTTTGGATTTGACGATTTGTCCAAAATCTGTAAGTATTACCTGCGGGCGACCAATGGTCGCCCCTACGGCTGTATCCTCAACAATATGCGACAGGATGCATTTTGAATCTTTCGTACAAATTGTGATGAAATACGCACTGCTTTGGGAATAATCGCAATAAAACCCCAACCGATTGGTTGGGGTTTTGATATTATTAATTATTAATCAATCGGTACTGTCCAGCCGAAGCTGTCCTCGATTTTGCCCCACTGAATACCCGTGAGGGTGTCATAGAGGTGCTGGGTAACGGGGCCGATTTTTCCGCCGTTTACCGTGTACTTGTGGTCCTTGTAGCAAAGCTCGCCGATGGGCGAAACAACTGCCGCCGTGCCGCAGCCCCAGGCTTCCTCAAGTGTGCCGTCAGCCATAGCCGAAGTCAGCTCCTCAAGGCTTAAAAGTCTTTCGCTTACGTTGTAGCCTTCCTTTTTAAGAACCTCGATACAGCTCTTTCTTGTAATGCCGGGAAGGATTGAGCCGGTGAGCTTCGGTGTAACGATTTCGCCGTTAATCTTGAACATTACGTTCATAGCGCCGACTTCCTCGATGTATTTTCTCTCAACGCCGTCAAGCCAGAGCACCTGAGAATAGCCCTTCTGCTCTGCTCTTTCGCCGGCACGGTTTGAAGCCGCATAGTTACCGCCGCACTTTGCGTAGCCTGTACCGCCTCTGACAGCTCTTACGTCCTCGTCCTCAATCATAATCTTTACGGGGTTGATGCCCTCCTTATAATAGCTTCCTACGGGAGAAGCGATAATGATGAAGGTTGCATTGTGTACTGCGTGAACGCCGAGCGACTCGTCGTTACCGAACATAAACGGACGAAGGTAAAGCGATGTACCCTCCTGGTCGGGAGTCCAGTCCTTTTCGGTCTCGACAAACTTTGTGTAAATTTCAAGCGCCATATCCTCGGGAATCTGAGGCAGGCAAAGACGCTCTGCGGAATTGTTCATTCTGCGGATGTTTTCAATCGGTCTGAAAAGCTGAACCTTGCCGTCGGCTCTTCTGTATGCCTTTAAGCCCTCGAAAATTTCCGAGCCGTAATGAAGAACGGTTGAGGCGGGATGAATTGAAAGGTTTGCAAACGGAACGATTCTTGCGTCGTGCCAGCCTGTTTCCTTGTTCCAGTCCATCATAAACATATAGTCCGAGAAGATTTTTCCGAAGCCGAGTGTTGACGGCTCGGGCTTTGCCTTTAATGTATCAGCCTTAACAAACTTGATTTCCATAAAACATATCTCCTTTACAAATTATAATCAATTATTCGTAATCTGCGCCGATTTGCATTGCCTTGAGGTTTACGTCAAGCATATCTGCGTGCTTTGCGGAAATTACCTTTCCGAGCGCAGCTTTTACGCTCTCCTCATTAAAATCGTCAAGCGCCTTTAATATTTTACCGCAAATAATCATATTTGCAAGAGTCGGGATATTGTTTTCGCTCGCAAGCCTTGTTGCGGGAATGTAATAAACCTTGACATCATCTCTCATAACCTTACGTTCAATAAGCGTTGAGTCGGCAAAAATCATTCCGCCCGGAACAACCGCGTTCTCATATTTGTCAAGTGAAGGAAGGTTCATTGCGACAAGCACGTCGGGGTTTGAAACAATCGGTGAGCCTACGGGATCGTCGCTGACGATTACCGAACAGCTTGCCGTGCCGCCTCTCATTTCGGGGCCGTAGGACGGAAGCCAGCTTACCTGCCTGTCGTCAATAAGTCCCTTGTATGCGAGAAATTTACCAACGAACAGTATACCCTGTCCGCCGAAGCCCGAGAACAAAAAGTTTGTTGTTGCCATATTATTCAGCCTCCTTCTCTGCGCTTCTGTCCTTATAAACGCCGAGGGGATAATAAGGAATCATCTTCTCCTCAATCCATTCGAGCGCCTTCTGCGGAGTCATACCCCAGTTTGTAGGACAGGAGGAAATAACCTCAACAAGCGAGAAGCCCTTGCCGTCAAGCTGATTCTGAAAAGCCTTTTTAATTGCCTTCTTTGCCTGGCGAACGTGAGGCACGCTGTTTACGGTAACTCTTTCAAGGTACTCTGCGCCGTCAAGCTCGGAGAGCATTTCGCAGACCTTAATCGGATAGCCGCAAAGCTTCGGGTCTCTGCCGTAGGGCGAGGTCTGTGTAACCTGACCCGGAAGAGAGGTCGGCGCCATCTGACCGCCGGTCATACCGTAAATTGCGTTGTTTATAAAGATAACCGTGATGTTTTCATTTCTTGCCGCTGCGTGTACGGTTTCAGCCATACCGATTGAAGCGAGGTCGCCGTCGCCCTGATAGGTGAAAACAATGTTGTTTTCGGGGTCGGCGCGCTTAACGCCGGTTGCAACTGCGGGAGCTCTGCCGTGAGCCGCCTCAATCATATCGCAGTTAAAATAGTTATATGCCATTACCGAGCAGCCAACCGGAGCAATACCGATTGTCCTGCCCTCAATACCAAGCTCGTCAATTACCTCTGCCACAAGACGGTGAACAATACCGTGTGTGCAGCCGGGGCAGTAATGAAGCGGTACGTCAATAAGTGCATGCGGTTTGTCAAATACTACTGCCATCAGTCAACACCTCCGTTTTTATGGGCTTTCTTAATAGCCTCTAAAACAAGCTCGGGGCTCGGTATCATACCGCCTGCACGGTTGCAGAGCGTAACGGGTACCTTGCACTCGGTCGCAAGCTTAACGTCCTCAATCATCTGTCCCATTGAAAGCTCAACGGAAATAAACTGCTTTGCGTGCTCGGCTGCCTTCTTAAACGGCGCTGTCGGGAACGGCCAAAGTGTAATCGGACGGATAAGACCTGCCTTGATTCCCTGAGCTCTTGCCTCGTTGACGGCGTTCTTTGAAACTCTTGCCGCAATACCGAAGGCGGCAATTACGATTTCTGCGTCGTCAACCATGTATTCCTCGTAACGGGTTTCGTTTTTAATAACCTCGGCATACTTTTCGTAACGCTTGAAGTTAAGCTGTTCAAGCTCCTCGGGTACAAGCGAAAGCGAGTTTACGATGTTGTGCTCCCTCTGCATTTTTGTACCTGTTGTAGCCCAAGGCTTTTCGGGCGGAGGGGTAACGTCGAAGTCGAGCGAAACGGGCTCCATCATCTGACCCATTGTACCGTCCGCAAGTATCATAGCGGTCATTCTGTATTTGTCGGCAAGCTCAAAGCCCTTGACGGTGAGCTCTGCCATTTCCTGAACGGAAGCGGGTGCGAGAACTATCATATGATAATCGCCGTGTCCGCCGCCCCTTGTTGACTGGAAATAATCGGACTGCGAGGGCTGAATACCGCCCAGACCGGGTCCGCCTCTCTGAACGTTTACGACAAGTGCGGGGAGGTCTGCGCCTGCCATATATGAAATGCCTTCGCCTTTAAGTGAAATTCCGGGGCTTGACGAGGAGGTCATAACCCTCTTTCCTGCGGAAGCTACGCCGTAAACCATATTGATTGCGGCAATTTCTGACTCAGCCTGAAGGAACACGCCGCCGATTTTAGGCATTTTCTTTGCCATGTATGCGGCAACCTCGGTCTGAGGTGTAATGGGATAGCCGAAGTAATGCAGACAGCCTGCTCTTATGGCGGCCTCGGCAATGGCTTCGTTACCCTTCATTAAAACCTTGTCTGCCATATTTACACCTTACCTTTCTACCTTGATAATGCAGTCGGGGCACATCAATGCACACGAAGCGCAGCCTATGCAGGCTTCCTGGTCGGTGATTTCGGCAGGATGATGGCCCTTTTTGTTAATTTTGTCGGTTGCAAGCTGTAAGATGCCCTTCGGGCAGGCGTCTACGCACAGTCCGCAGCCCTTACAGTTGTCAGTCTTGAATGTAAGCTTTGCCATTTTTATTTCTCCTTTACTGAGGTTTGTATATCAGTATACGGGCTTTTTCTGAAGAGTCAGGGGGAAAAGGTTTTCAATTTTTCCCGAAAGCTCTTCATAAAGCGAGTCCTTAACCGTAGTCATAACCAACGGGAGCGAGGATGCCTCGCTGACGCTGAGGGCGTATTCAGTTGAGCCTAACACATCTTCGGCAGTGGTTTCCTCGCCGAGGTTTGAGTTGTTAACAAGCCCCGTAAAGCGAATCCCTCCTGCCGCCTCAATTTCTCCGAGCACCTCAAGCGTGGAGGCGACGTCGGGGGTCAGCGGACGGAATTTGTTGATTACCATCAGCATATCGTAGTTGTTTTCCTCAATTATTTTCGGCGCAATTCTTCCCAGCGCAAGAGCGCCGCGGTCGTCGCCGCCGATGTCGAGGATAACGCTCATCTCACGGTCGTCGGTTATAGCGTATAAATCCTGAGGCATGCTCGGAAGGTCGAGGTTTGTGTTTGCAAACTCCGAAACTATAAGCCTTATGCCTGCCTGACTGAATTCCTTTCCCGAGTCCTTTGTACGGAAATACGGGTTTACAATGTCAAGGTCTGCAACGGCGACTCTCCCGTTTTGTCTTTGCTTTTTTAAGTCGAGCGCCATATTGACCGCAATGTTGGTTTTGCCGCTGCCGTAGTGTCCGCACAAAAGAGTAAGTCTTTTGTAGTTAATAACGATTACCTCTTTATATTAAAGTTTGCTTCTCATTATTTTTCCGCTTGTGCTCTTTGGAAGCTCATCGCGGAAAACAACGATTCTCGGATATTTGTAGGGAGCCGTATGCGTCTTGACATAGTCCTGAATTTCCTTTTTAAGCTCGTCGGTGCCTTCGGTACCGGGAACGAGAACTATGCTCGCCTTGACAACCTGACCTCTGACCTCGTCGGGGGCAGGCGAAACTCCGCACTCAAGTACATACGGAAGCTCCATTATAACGCTTTCTATTTCAAACGGTCCTATGCGGTAGCCCGAGGACTTGATAACATCATCGACTCTGCCTACATACCAGTAGAAGCCGTCCTCGTCCATCCATGCGGCGTCACCGGTGTGGTAATAGCCGTCGTGCCAGACCTCTTTTGTCTTTTCCTCGTCGCCGTAGTAGCCGACAAACAGTCCGCAGGGAGCGCCGTTGCTTACGTCAACAACAATTTCACCCGTTTCGCCTACGGGCACGGGGTTGCCGTCCTTGTCAATAAGCTTGATGTTATAAATCGGGGCGGGCTTGCCCATTGACCCGACCTTGTGCTTTGCGCCTCTCATATTGCCGATAAGCATAGTGCCCTCGGTCTGACCGAAGCCCTCTAAGATCTGAAGCCCCGTAGCCTTTTCAAACTGACGGTAAACCTCGGGGTTAAGAGCCTCGCCTGCGGTGGTCATATGCTTTACGGACGAAAAATCGTAATGCGAAATGTCCTGCTTTACCATCATTCTGAGTATGGTCGGCGGTGCACAGAAGGTTGTAATCTGATACTTTTTGAACATCGGCAGTATATCGGCTGCGTCGAAGCGGTCGAAATCATAAACGAAAAGAGCCGCCTCACACATCCACTGGCCGTAGAATTTGCCCCATGCCGCCTTTGCCCAGCCGGTGTCGGAAATTGTAAGATGAAGTCCGTCGGGGTCAACGCAGTGCCAGTATTTGGCGGTGTGGAAATGACCTAACGGATATTTGCAGTTATGCGTTGCTATTTTCGGGTAGCCCGAGGTGCCGGAGGTAAAGTACATCAGCATAAGGTCGTCGCCGCCCGTTGAGTCTGCCGTTCTTTCGAAATGACTGCTGAAAAGCTTGAATTCATCGTCAAAATTATGCCAGCCGCTTCTTGCGCCGTTGACAATAATCTTTGTCTTAAGCGAAGGACAGGTCTTTTCGGCGATTTCAATCTGATGAGCCGTGTCGCCGTCCGAGGTGGAAAGCACGGCAATTGCGCCCGACGACTGGAATCTGTACTCAAAGTCGTGCGACTGAAGCAGGGCGACTGCGGGAATACCGATAGCTCCGAGCTTGATAAGGCCGAGCATCGCAATCCAGAACTGATAATGTCTTTTAAGCGCAAGCAGAACTCTGTCGCCCTTTTTAATGCCGAGCGATTTAAAGTAGTTGGCACACTGGTTTGACATCCTTCTCATATCCTCAAAGGTAAAACGCCTTTCGGTTTTGTCCCTTGAAATATGAAGCATTGCCAGCTTGTCGGGGTCCTTCTTTGCGATTTCGTCCATAATGTCGAAGGCAAAGTTGAAGTTTTCCGTGTTTTTAAAGTCGATTTTTATCGGTGTGCCGTTTTCATCCTTAACGACATCGATATACTTTTTATAAATTCTTGATTTTTTGTCCTCCTTGGCTTTGATGATAGTCTCCGTCTTGTCACGGGGAATACCTGCGCCGTGAAGGTGCTCGCCGAGGGGATTTAAAACTATTGCGTAAAACTGACAGTCCTGACCGCCGACGGCTATCATTCCGTGAGGCGTTGAGCTGTCGTAGTATGCGGTGTCGCCGGGGCCGAGGATTTCCTTGTGTGAGCCGACCTGAACGAGAAGCTGACCGGAAATGACAATGTCCATTTCCTGACCCTCGTGCGTGGTAAGCTCAATTTCCCTGTTTTCCGCTTCGGCGTTATATGCCACCTCAACGAAAAGGGGCTCGGAAATTCTGTTCCTGAAGTTAGGCGCAAGGCTGTAATAAACCATACCGTGTGCCTGCTCAATTTTCTGTCCCTCGCCGCTTCTTGTGATAACGATTGAATCAAGCGTGGGGCTGACGCCCTCGATAATGTCGGTGACGTCTACGCCGAAGGCGATTGCACAACGGTAAATAAAGGCAAAGCTCAGGTCGCTTCTGCCGTTTTCACAGTCAAGGTATTCCTTAACCGACACGCCCGTTTTCTGCGCCATTTCCTCCTCAGTAAAGTGAGTTATCTCTCTTAACTCCCTTATTCTGGATGCCATTTCCTTGATTTTAAAATCAATTCCCTTGAATTCCACTTTCAGTTCCTACCTTTCAGGGACAAAAAAACCCGTCCCAAAGTTGAACTTTGAGACGAGCGTTAAATTAAAATTTAATACCCGCGGTACCACTCAAATTGCAGCCAAGCTGCCACTCAGGCTCTGACAAGCCGTATGCATTAACGCAGCCGTCACGGAGAGATTCTACTAAGCTTGCGCCGTTCTTTCTCTCGGCTCGGAAGCTACAGCGAAAACAGCAGTTCCGGTAACTCTCACCAAATGTTACCTCTCTGAAGGCTTGCCTTGTTTTCGTTCTCTTCTTCAACGCCTTTAAAGGTAATTATAATTCAACTTTGCTTTTTTGTCAATGAAAAATTTTCATTGTGTTTATTAAAGCTGGTTTCTCTGTATTTTTCCGCTGATGGTTTTAGGAAGCTCCTCTCTGAAAACAACAATTCTCGGATATTTATACGGAGCAGTGTGAGCTTTGACGTAATTCTGAATTTCCTTCTTTAATTCGTCGGTGCCCTCGGTGCCCTTGACAAGCACGATGCTCGCCTTGACAACCTGACCCCTTACCTCGTCAGGCTCTGCGGAAACGCCGCATTCAAGAACATACGGAAGCTCCATTATAACGCTTTCGATTTCGAACGGACCTATGCGGTAGCCCGAGGACTTGATAACGTCGTCGACTCTGCCGACATACCACAGGAAGCCGTCCTCGTCACGCCAGGCGGTGTCGCCGGTGTGGTAGTAGCCGTCGTGCCATGCCTTGTGTGTGGCTTCCTCGTCCTTATAATAGCCGAGGAAAAGTCCGCACGGAACCCTGTCACTTGTTTTAATAACGATTTCGCCTGTTTCGCCCACGGGCATACTCTCGCCGTTTTCGTCCACGATGTCTATATCGTACAGCGGCGAAGGCTTACCCATTGAGCCGACCTTATGAGTGCCGCCCATAAGGTTGCCGACCGAAAGAGTGGTTTCCGTCTGACCGAAGCCTTCCATAATCTGAAGACCCGTTGCCTTTTCAAACTGACGGTAAACTTCGGGGTTAAGAGCCACGCCCGCCGTGGTCATATGGCGGATTGACGAAAGGTCGTAATGTGAAATGTCCTGCTTTATCATCATACGCAGCATTGTCGGCGGCGCACAGAAGGTCGTGATGTTATACTTCTTAAACATCGGCAGAATGTCAGCCGCGTCGAAGCGGTCAAAGTCATAGGTGAATACTGCGCCCTCACAGAGCCACTGGCCGTAGAACTTGCCCCAGAGAGCCTTGCCCCAACCGGTTTCGGAGATTGTGAAATGCAGTCCGTCTGCGCTTACTCCGTGCCAGTATTTAGCCGTTATAAAGTGGCCCAGGGCGTATTTACAGCTGTGCATCGCAAGCTTCGGATAACCCGTCGTGCCGGAGGTGAAGAACATTACCATCGGGTCGTTTCCGCAGGGGGTTTCCTCACTGCGGTAGAAGTGAGCGCTGTAAAGAGGGTATTCCTCGTTAAAGTCGTGCCAACCGTCACGCTTGCCGCCGACCAGTAGTTTGAGCTTTAAGCCCGGACAGGTCTTTTCGGCGATTTCAACCTGATGTGCAACGTCTCCGTCGGCAGTGCAGACAATTGCGCTAATGTCGCCTGCCTGAAAGCGGTATTCAAAGTCGTGCGACTGGAGCTGGTTGGTTGCGGGAATTGCAACCGCACCGAGTTTGTGAAGCGCAAGCATTGAGAACCAGAACTGGTAATGCCTTTTGAGTACAAGCATAACCTTATCGCCCTTCTTTATGCCGAGCGATTTAAAGTAGTTTGCAACCTGGTTTGACGCACGCTTCATGTCGTTAAAAGTAAAGCGCCTCTCCGTCTTGTCCTTTGAGATGTGAAGCATTGCAAGCTTATCGGGGTCCTTCTTTGCGATTTCGTCAACTATGTCAAAGGCAAAATTGAATTTATCCTCATCGATAAAATCGATTTTTTCAAGGTGGCCCTTTGAGTCGGTCTGAGTTTTAATAAACTTTTCGTAAACGTACTGTCCGTCGGAGTCCGTCTGCGGAATAAGGGTATCCCTGACAAGCTCCTCCTTCTCCTCCGCGCCGGGCATAACCACGGCAAGGAAAAGGCAGTCCTCCCCGTCAACGGCAATCATACCGTGAGGGGTTGAGCTGTTGTAGTAAATGCTGTCGCCCTCGCAGAGCACCTCGGTGTTGTTGCCGATTTGTACCTTGAGGTGACCCTTTAAAACGTAGTCAAATTCCTGACCCGAATGTGTGGTGCAGTGAATCGGTTTATTTTGAAGCGACTCGTCGTATTCGTACTTTACCCAATGCGGCTCGGCAAGCTTTTTTCGGAATTTGGGGGCGAGGTTGACGATGTCAATTCCGTCCTCCTTTGCGGTTTTCTGGCCGTGTCCGCTTCTTGTTACGGTGTAAAGCGAGAGGTGTGCGCTCTTTCCCTCAAGAATATTTGTAATATCAATATTGAAAACGTGCGCGCACTTGTGCAGAAAGGTAAACGGGAAGTCCAGCTCTCCCGCCTCGAATTTACGGTAATCGTCAACCGTTACCTCTGTTTCAATTGCCATTTCCTCGGGAGTAAGTCCCGAAATTTCACGCATTTCGCGTATTCGCATTGCCACCTCGGCAAGCTCTTCCTTTGCTCGGTTGTTTTTCGGCATTTTCATGGCAAACTCTCCTTTCAAAAAAACAAAAACACCCGTCTCAAAGCTTTGAGACGAGTGTGAAAATCACATCCGCGGTACCACTCAAATTGCAACCTTACGGTTACCACTCTCGGAATCCAGCAATTCCTATGCCTTTACGCAGCAATCACGGGAAGTATCTACTCAACCTAAGTTTTTCGGGCTTCCGGCTCGGAAGGGATAAGCTTTGAACCCCGGCTCACGGTTTGCACCAACCACCGTTTCTCTGTGCAGCCTTAAAGTTCAGCCGTCTTCGTCACAGCCTTTTTTAAGTTTTACTTATCTTAACACCGTTTATTTTTTTTGTCAAGCGTTATTTGAAATATTTTACAGTATAGCCTCAGAGTGTCGTGTGACATGACAGCCAACGTTGACCGCAACGGGCAGCCCTGCTATGTGAGTGGGCGCAGCCTCAATGTTGACGGACAGCGCGGTCGTCCTTCCGCCGAAGCCCTGAGGGCCTATGCCCAGAGCGTTGATTTTTTCGAGCAGCTCCTTTTCGAGAGAGGCGTAAAACGGGTCGGCGTTTTCTTCGCTGACGGGTCTGCAGAGCGCCTTCTTCGCAAGCAGGGCACAGCCCTCAAAGTCGCTGCCGATGCCTACGCCGAGCACTATCGGCGGACAGGGATTACCTCCCGCCCTTTTAACGGTTTCAATTATAAAATCGGAAACCTCTTCCACGCCTGCAGAGGGGGTAAACATTTTAAGAGCGCTCATGTTTTCACTGCCGAAGCCCTTGGGACAGGCGGCAATCCTTACCCTGTCGCCGGGAATGATGCTCGTATGAATAACGGCGGGCGTATTGTCGTCGGTGTTTACCCTTCTGAAGGGGTCGCTTACAATTGATTTTCGCAGAAGCCCCTGAGTATAGCCCTCGGCTACGCCCCTGTTTATACTCTCGTAAAGGTCGCCGCCGACAAAATGCACATCCTGCCCGATGTCGATGAATATTACCGCCATTCCCGTGTCCTGACAAATCGGGATATTCAGCTGTTTTGCGGCATCAAGGTTGTTTTCAAGCTCTTTCATTATTTTTTTCGGAAGCTCGTCGGTTTCAGCCTTCGTACCGCTTTTAATGCATTCGCAAAGGTCGTCGGGCAAAACCTTGTTTGCCGAGATTACAAGCTTACTTACGGTTTCGGTTACCGTTGAAACATTAATTTCTCTCATAATTCCTCTTTAAAAAATATGCAGCCGAAAGGGCTGCATAAGGTTTTCATTTTCTTCTTGAATACGAAATTCTTTTGGAGTCGGTGGCCCTTTTAAGGTCAGCCAGCTTTTCGTCGCTTCTCTGCTTGAACTGAGCCATCATGTCCTCAAAGGTTTGCGGCTCCTCACGCTGTACCGTGCCCTGCCAGGTGTTGGGAACCGAGCTTTTTCTTTTTTCGGGCTCATGCTTTCTTTCCTCGGAATTTTCCTCTCCGGCTTTTTTGATTGACAGTGCAATTTTGCCGTCCCTGTCAATGTCAATAACCTTGACCTTAACGCTCTGACCTTCCTTTAAAAAGTCCTTGATGTCATTGACGTAAGATGAAGCAACCTCGGAAATGTGAACCATGCCGGTCTTGTTTTCCGGCAAACTGATGAAGGCGCCGAACTTGGTTAGCCCGGTAACCTTACCTTCTACTACCTCACCGACCTCAAACATATAAAAATGTCCTCCTACTTAATTGCTGGGGGTAACATTGTAATAAACTTTTTCGCCGGGTTTAACATAGCCTAATTTTTCACGCGCAACCTTTTCAATGTATTCGTCCTGATTGCCGCCGTCGAGAACGTTGCGGATTTCGGCATTCTCCTCTGCCTGAGCCTCAACCTGTGACTGAAGCTGAGCAATCTGAGCCTTCTTGGCTTTGATTTCCATCTGATTGTTAATAAAGTTAACGACGCCGTAGCCCACTGCAACGAGTAAGCCTATCAATAAAAAGAAGCTGTATTTTCTGAGCTTTTTGTTTTGTTTCTTTTTAGCCGTTTTGTTCATATTGTTTTCTGCCTTCCCCGAATCGGACTTTTTTGAAAAAATATGCGTCTTATCTGTTAAATTATATAACAACTTGCTATCGGAATGCAAGAGGTATTTTACATTTTTTATTAATTTTTTCGACTTTTTATACGTTTTTTGACTAAAACCCGACAAGCGGGTGCGTATAAGGTGAAAAAATTTCTTAAACGGCGAAAGCAAAAAAGACAAAAATTTACTTAAAGCTGTTTTGATTCCTTCGACGGTTTTGCGTGAAAATTTAACGGCGAGGGCGCCGAAGGTAAAGTAATAAACAAAAAAGCCGATAATCTCACCGAAAACGATAAAAAATCTCAGCTGTCCGTCGGTAACGCTGAGCATAAAGAGAAAGGTTGCCACTCCGCAGACGAGTGCATAAAAAATATCAAATGCCGCAAGCGCCGCCTCCGACCTGGTAAAGCTTAACCTTATAATGCGAATAAGGTCATAAACCACGCCGAGCAGCATACCGAAGCCCATTGAAAGCAGGAAGCCCTTTGTCTGTGAGGAAAGGCTGACTATGTATTCCATCAGCGGAACACCTTTGAAAAGAAGCCGCCGCTGTTTTTCGGGCTCTGTCTTGAGGAGTAAACGAGTGCGTCAATATCCCCCTGGACGGTCAGCTCACCGATTTCAAGGCTCAGCTTGTTGATGTGCAGGTTTTCTCCTTTTACGGTAAGCTCGCCGAGCTCCGTATAGATAATAACCGTCTGTTCATCAAAGCTGTCAATATCGCTGACTCCCGAAACGGTTAATGCGTGCCTGTCCTCCAATATAACGTTGTGCGTCATGTGCTGTAATGAATTGCCGATACTGTCTGTCATTCCGACACCTCCCTGTTAATATTAAAGAATATGCAGCTACGGAGCAGGGTTATGACTGCTTTGAGCAGATTATCGGCATTATGCGTAGGGGCGGAGCATTTACGGCTCCCTCACAGGGAGCGCCTCGACCTCCCGCAATTGTTTGACAAAATAAACATTACACGCCCACGCCGTAGGGGCGACCATTGGTCGCCCGCCGAGGTTTGATGTGATTTTATTCCACCTCATCCGTTTCGTCACTGCGTTCCTCAACACCTTCCCCTCCGAGGGGAAGGCTGACATCCCGCATAGATTTGATGTGTTTTCATTACAACCTTACAAGCTCCCCTTGTCAGGGGAGTTTGATCGGGACGTCGAGGACGCCGTCCCCTACGGATTAAAAATAAAATAACATCAAAAAA
>JAFRUO010000022.1 GCA_017438845.1 Clostridia bacterium
CTGCCGCTTACAATCGGCGGCGGCATAGGACAGTCAAGGCTTTGTATGCTGCTTCTCCAGAAGGCTCATATCGGCGAGGTGCAGTGCGCCGTCTGGAGCGATGAAATGAGAGAGGACTGCAAACAGCACGGGATTATTCTTCTGTAAAGCTTAACAGCACTCAACCGCAAAAAGGTTGAGTGCTGTTTTTGTTTGTTCGTTAACGGTTATCCTATTGTAACACAGTAAGTTCTAAATTACCGTCCGAGAAAGAAACGGTTCTTTTGGTACCTTTACACACATTTTTTACCGAGGAGAAAACAAGCCCGTCATCGGCTGATATTTCAATACTCATCGTATCGACAATCAACCGTAAACTGTATTTTCCGCTGAGTGAAAGCGGAATGGAGTTTTCATTGAAGCTTAAGGTGTTGTTGCTTTTACTGATTTTGAAAAGCGTACTGTCGATACCGATCCAAAAATCGTTGTCGGGTATTTTTATGTCCGCTATAAAGGCACCTTCAATAACAAGGCTTTTAAAGCAACCTTTTCTTACAGCCTTTAACCTGCCTTCCATTTCTTTGCAGATATTGCTTTTTAACCTTTTTGTCCCGTCTGTCAACGTAACGAGTGTCATTTCCATGGGTATACTCAGCTGACCGCAAAAGCACTGACTGTTTTCGGGGTCTATGTTTTCCCAGCTCATACGAAGCACTCTGCCGCCCGTTCCGGAAAAGGACTGTGCGGCATAACTAAGTCTGCCGTCAAGCTCACGGTAATAACGCAAAGGCTCCTGCTCGGCAACAAAGCCGCTTTTTTCAAAATGTCCTACAATATAGCAGTCCGAGGCACCCGAAAAAACCCATTTACCGCTTTCTTCTACGAAGTATAAATCGGGACATTCGGCGTCCGACGGCAGGTGAAGCGACTGAAAAAACGTCCAGTCAAGAAGATTGTCGGACCTTAAAAAACAGTATTCGTCACCGTCAAGGTAAAGAGCCATAACAAAACTCTCGATTTCGGGCACAAAGACAACCTTAGGATCCCGGTTTTCGCCTTTGATGTTTGGAACAATCGGATTACCTTCATACTTTTTAAAGCTGATGCCATCGGTTGAATATGCCAGCCCCTGCGAGAACAGGGGAGATTTATCGGGCAAAGGATACTCTGCGATTGTATAAAACAGTAACAGCGAATTCTTTCCGAGTCCGCTTACGTTTTCGGTGTCACAGATTGCGCTGCCCGAAAACATTGTGCCGCATTCATCGGGAAACAGGGCTTCGCCGAGGCTTTGAAAATTTACAAAATCATCCGTAGTAAAGTGATGCCAGTGCATATTTCCCCAGGCTGTTCCCAGAGGATTGTGCTGGCAGAAAACGTGGTATTTTCCGTTAAAAAACACCAAGCCGTTAGGGTCGTTTAACCAGCCCTCGGGTACGGTACAGTGCAGGGCGGGGCGGAGCTTCGCTTCTTCATAAAAGCGAAGGGCAGGCGCGTCGGCTTCTCCATCAAAAATAAACTCTTTACCGTTACAGCTGAAGTTTACGCTCTGACCGACAAACCTTTCTGCGTCAAGGTAATACGGCAGACCGCTTTTGTCAGCTCTTATCAGCAGCTTAAAAAGCAGGTTTCCGTTATCATCTCTCGCTTCAACCGGCTTTTCGGGAGCAGACGGATCGGTTCTTACAACAAGATATTTATTCCTTATTTTCATAAATGCCTCCTGTAGTTGCTGATTATAATATACAGCAACATGAACGCCGAAGTAAAGAGCTTTTGTTTATTCAATTTTGAAAAAGACTTTTATTTTTTAAAATATGTTGTATAATCAAGTTGAACAGACAGTCTGTCATTAAACGGATAAGGAGAAGAATATGATTAAGGTCGAAGTAAAATATATACTCAAGCCGTCTCAAAGGGAGAATTTTTATAACGAAATTGTTTCTCAGGGCATAGACCGTGCAGCAAAGAACGAAAACGGGAATGTCAGATATGATTTTGAAATACCCGAAGAAGCCGACATCCTGTACCTTCATGAACTGTGGCGTGATGAAGAATCGCTTTCTGCTCATGCACAGATGCCGCATTACAAAGCTCTTGCTTTGCTCAAGGCCGAATATGTAGAGCAAACACTGATTGAAAAAGAAGAAATAAGCAAATAAAAACCGTTTAATCGCTGTTTATTAATACGCCCTGCCGATGCAGGGCGTTTTTACTTTGCTCTATGTCTTGTATTTACCATACGAGTATGGTACAATCGAACTAATAATAAAGCAGGGGATGATTGCATTGGATAATATCAGCGTTATAAAAGAGCAAATATGCGACGTCTGTCACAAAATGTGGCAGCTCGGCTGGGTTGCGGCGAACGACGGTAACGTCAGCGTAAGGCTTTCGGACGGCAGAATAATTGCAACTCCCACGGGAATGAGCAAGTCCTTTATTACTCCCGAAAAGCTGATTTTACTTGACGGCGAGGGCAATGTCCTTGACGCCGCAGACGGGCTTCGACCTTCAAGTGAAATAAAAATGCACCTTCGCTGTTACGAAAAGAGGGAGGATGTTTTCAGCGTGATTCACGCTCACCCTCCGGGAGCAACCGGCTTTGCGGTAGCTCACAAGGCGATGGATATGTACAATATGATAGAGGATGTTGCCGTAATCGGCTCGGTTCCGCTTACACCCTACGGTACCCCGTCAACGGTGGAGGTGCCCGACGCAATTGAACCGTATCTTGACGAACACGATGTTATGCTTCTCGAAAATCACGGAGCGCTTGCAGTCGGCAGTGATGTTATTACCGCCTTTTACAGAATGGAAAGTCTTGAGCTATGGGCGAAGATTACAATTAACGCAGTTATTCTCGGCGGAAGCCATGACATCAGTCGTGAAAATATACAGAAGCTTATTGACCTTCGGGGATATTACAGGGTCACGGGCAGGCACCCGGGCTACAAAGTGTTTAATCCCGATGACGAAATGCTTCATGGGAAGGGGGATAATTAAATGCTCAAAGGAATACCTAAAATTATTTCACCCGAGCTTTTAAAGGTGCTCAGTGAAATGGGACATGGCGACGAGCTTGTTATTGCGGACGGAAATTTTCCGTCGCAAAGCGTCGGGAGGAATGCGAAGGTTATAAGGGCTGACGGCAGCGGTGTGCCCGAAATTCTTGACGCAGTGCTTGCGTTGATTCCGCTTGACAGCTATTCGGAAAAGCCCGTTGTGCTGATGGAGGTTGTGAAAGGCGACAGTGTGCCTACCCCGGCGATATGGGAAAAATATGGCGAAATCCTCAACAAACACGAAAGCGGAAACTGTGATATTGAGTATATGGAGCGCTTTGCGTTTTACGAAAGGGCAAAGAACGCCTATGCCGTAATTGCAACCGGTGAGGAGGCTGTTTATGCAAACATCCTTCTTAAAAAAGGCGTTGTAAAATAAATTGATTTTTATAAACCGTACAGGAGGGATATTATGTTGTATCCGAAAATAGGCATAAGACCCGTTATTGACGGACGCTGGGGAGGCGTCAGAGAAAGCCTTGAGGCTCAGACTATGGGAATGGCGCAGGCGGCAAAGAGCTTAATTGAAAGTAAGGTCAGATACCCCGACGGCACTCCGGTGCAGTGCGTTATCAGCGACACAACAATCGGCGGAGGAGCCGAGGCGGCAAAATGCGCCGAGCAGTTTTCAAAGGAAAATGTTGTCGCCACTCTTTCCGTAACCCCGTGTTGGTGCTACGGAAGCGAAACCTTTGATATGGATCCGCAGACTGTTAAGGCGGTATGGGGCTTTAACGGCACGGAAAGACCCGGTGCGGTATATCTTGCGGCGGTAATGGCGGCGTATGCTCAGAAGGGCCTGCCTGCATTTTCAATTTACGGACACGATGTTCAGGACATGACCGAAACCGAAATTCCTTCGGACGTTGCAGAAAAGATTATCCGCTTCGCTCACTGTGCGGTAAGCGTAGGCTGGATGAAAAACAAAGCCTATGTTAATTTCGGCGGAATTGCAATGGGTATTGCGGGAAGTTTCTGTAACGCCGATATGTTTCAGAAATATTTCGGTATCCGTGCAGAATGGGTTGATATGACCGAAATAATCCGCCGTATCACTCTTGAAATATACGATCATGATGAATACGAAAAGGCGCTTTCGTGGATTAAGGAAAACTGCAAAGAGGGCTTTGACTGTAACGCAGGTAAAAGTCTGCCCGAAATCATTACAAAATCAAAGGTCGTTGCTCCCGATAAGGACTGGGAGTTTATTGCAAAAATGACTATTGTTATGCGTGATATACTCTACGGAAACAAAAAGCTTGATGCAATGGGCTGGCACGAAGAGGCTCTCGGAAAAAATGCCGTTGCAGGCGGCTTCCAGGGCCAAAGGCAGTGGACTGATTGGCTTCCCAACGCCGACTTTACCGAGGCAATTATGGCAAGCTCGTTTGACTGGAACGGCAAAAAGGCGCCGACTCCTTTTGCAACCGAGAATGATACGCTCAACGGTGTTGCAATGATGCTCGGCACCCTCGTTTCGGGCTCGGCTCCCTGCTTTCATGATGTGCGTACATACTGGAGCCCCGAGGCGTGTGAGAGGGTTACGGGCGTAAAGCCGACGGGAATCGCACAGAACGGGTTTATTCATCTTATTAATTCCGGCGCTACTGCGCTTGACGGAAGCGGCGCTTCCAAAAACGAAAAGGGCGAAGGCTGTATGAAACCCTTCTGGGAGATGACCGAGCAGGACATAAGCTCCTGCCTTGAGGCAACCGACTGGTGCAGGGCGAATTATGAATATTTCCGCGGCGGCGGTTTTTCAAGCCATTTCCGTTGCAGAGCTGAGATGCCCGTCACAATGCTCAGGGTCAACGTGGTTGACGGCGTAGGACCGGTGCTTCAGCTTGCGGAGGGCTACACTGCGGACCTGCCCGATGAAATCCACAACACAATTGACAAAAGAACAGACCCCACTTGGCCTACGACCTGGTTTGTACCTAAGCTGACGGGCAAGGGCGCATTTAAGGATGTGTACTCGGTAATGGCAAACTGGGGCGCAAATCACGGTGTAACAGTGTACGGTCATGTCGGTGCGGATTTAATTACGCTTGCATCAATGCTCCGCATACCCGTAAATATGCACAACGTCGATGAGTCGAGGATTTTCCGTCCGCATTCATGGTCGGGCTTCGGCACCGAGGATACGCAGTCGGCTGATTACCGCGCATGCGCCGCTTACGGACCGCTGTATAAATAATAACCATACGATTTTTCAACCCCGATTTTTTCGGGGTTGATTAATTATCTGCGCCTATGCTATAATCAACACAAAATAAAAATCAGAGGAGTATTGTTATGAAAAAATGGGTTAAGGCGGTTATGGCTTGCTTTATTATTGCGGTTATTGCGGTTTGTATAACTTTTCCGATTTTGTCTTATACTAATCCTCAGCCGAGGCTTTGGGCTGTTGAAGGCGACGACAGCATTACGGCAGTTTCCTTTGAGGAGGAAATCAATAGCCTTGATATGATGGAAAACACCTGGCAGACAGCAGTTCCGCAGACGGAAATATATAAACTTGTAAAAAGCCATTTTGACGCTCCGCTTGCCGACGGCAAGACGGAAAAAAAAGCGATTGTAATCGGCTATGACGGATGCAGAGTTGACACCTTCCGTTTGCTTGAAAACTCGAAAGAGAGCGGAATTAACACTCTTCTCAGTGACGGCGGTCACGCTGTTTTCTGCTATTGCGGAGGAGTTAATTACCCCGAAAAGAATATCCAGGACACCTCCACCGCGCCCGGCTGGTGCTCAATGCTTACAGGCGTGTGGGCGGATGTACACCATGTTACCGGCAACGGTCAGCCTAAGGAAGTTGAGCCGAGAACCCTGCTTTTGAGTCTTGTCGAGGACAAGGTGATTGACAGCAGTGCGTTTTATGTCTCGTGGAACGGTCATTTCACAAAAGACAATGCAACATACATTAATGAAAAACACTATATTGAACAGAACAATATCAACGCCGTATTTCTTCGTGCCGGCAATGACATCGGCACTGAAAGAAATGTGCTTTCAGACCTTAACGGGGAGGACTGCTCAGACTTTATTTTCCTTACCCTTGAATACACTGACCACAACGGTCACGGTACCGGCTTCTCGCTTCAGAATCCGAAATATGTCAACGGCTTCAGAAACGCAGACGCTACGGGCGCAAAGTTTATCGAAGCTATTAAAGCAAGACCGAATTATAAAAATGAGGACTGGCTTATTCTTATCACCACCGACCACGGCGGACTCGTCAAGTCGCACGGCGGACCTTCTTTTGAAGAGAGAATTACCTTCATTGTTTCAAATCAGGAAATAATAAAATAACGGAGTTTTATATCAGTGCAACGCACACTTTGCGTTGCACTTTTTTTGACAAAATTCATCTGAAATCCCTAAAAAAGCAAAAGTTTACAAAAAGTTCACAATTTAGCGGAATTTTCGTCAAATTGTCTTAATAGTTTGTTGGACATTTGTTGGACATAACAATATAAGATAGTAATACAGTAAATTGAATCTTTGTATATATATAGTTTTTTAAGGAGGATTAAGATGAAGACTATGAAGAAATCATTGGCGGTTATTCTTTCCGTAATCATGGTACTGAGCATGATGCCCTTTACGGCATTAAGCTCGTTTGCTCAGACCTTAACCGTCAGCACACTTGAAGGCCTTATCGAGGCATTGGGAAATAAGGACTGTGACGAGATTATCGTTTCGCAGACCATTACTTTAACCGACGGAACGGAGCTTTACGCTAACGGCAAAACCGTTCGTGCCCAGACTACGGGCGTTGATGAACAGGGTATCGTTCAGACCGGTTCAAATTACAGCGTCTTTAAAACAGCGGCAAATGCGACTGTTCATATTTACGATATGACTATTATGGGCGGATCGGTCAGCGCTGTTGTTAACGCAACCGGTAATCTTTATCTTGACAACGTTACAATTACACGTTCAGGCTCGGAAACAAATGCCGGCGGCGGAATTGTTAACGGTGTTCAGAATCTTAAGAATAATAAGAACCAGAGCCACAAAACAGCATACGTTGTAATGACAAACTCCAGTATCGTCCGTAACGTTGCGATTTACGGCGGCGGCTTTATGAACTACGGAACACTCATTATGGACGGCTGCTCACTTTCTGAAAACCGTTCGATTAACGTAGCAGGCGGCGGCGGTGCAGGTGAAAATGAAGGTTATGCATACCTCAACAACTGTACCGTAGCAAACAACACCTCGTCTGAAATAGGCGGCGGTATCAACGTATGTAAGGGCGGAGAGCTCTACATTATGAACTGCACATTCACAGGTAACGTTACCTATTGCAACGGCGGTAACAATTACGGCGGCGCAATCGGCGACAACGGCTGTGTAGTTAAGGCAGTTAACAGTATTTTTGCGAACAACTATTATATAAACAAATCAAGCCAGACAGTTACTTCAAATGACATTGGTCTCTACAGCGGTACGGATGTCACGGCATATAACTCAATCGTAGGCACCGTTTCAGGCGGTACCGCAACTCTTGAAAATTGCTCAAACAATACAGACGGCCTTTTCGCTGCCTATGTTACAGGTAATGTTCTTGCAGGCGACGGAACAGAGTCAACTGCCGACTTCAGCAAGCCCGCAGTTGTTCAGAACGCTTCAGGCGAGCTTTACACACCCGTAAGCGGAAGCTATCAGGGTGATATTGAAGGCGTTCCGACTTACTTCGATTATTCAAATCTTGATAATATCAGAATGTACTTTACCGATGACGACGGTAACGGCAATACCGATACCACCTTCTTTGCCGGAAGCGGAACTGAGCCTACCGATATGCCCGTAGGCAATGCGCTTGATGACACTGACAGAGATACTACTCTTATCGGCTCGTCAAATTCTCTCGGCGAAGGCAAGACAATCTATACAATTAAAGTTGTAGCATCAGAGCATGGTAAAATTAAAGGCGGTACCATTTACGGCGACTCTTATATCGTAGTTTCAGACGGCTCCGTTGTAAGCGTTGATGATATCGTCACCGTTACGCTTACTGCGATTCCCGACAACGGTTATTATTTCGACAAATGGGAAATTCTTGAGGGCGCGGCAGAAAGTAGCGAGCTCGCCGGAATCACTGCTGAAATCGAAGCTCTTGAGGCTCAGATAACCAAAATCACCGATGCAGTTACCGAAACAACCGAACAGAAAGAAGCGGTTGAGGAAAACATCGGAGACGCTGACAAAACTTCAATGTGGAACGTTGGCGAAAAGAGAACCCTTGTTACTGACACAAACACACTTATAACCACTCTTAACGGATACAAGACTTCCTTCTCATCCTATAGCGATGTTGTAAGCGCTATAACTTCCGCTAATCTTTCAACCAAGACATACAACAGAAATACCAAATACTCAACATGGTGCAACTCAGCTGTAACTTTGGCAACAAGCGTTACAACGCTTCTTAACGCACACCTTACAGAGGTTCAGGCTCAGTTGACTGCAAAGCAGGCTGAATACAACGCAGCAGTTGCTGCGGCAAATGCAGAAACAGGCATTAACCCCGGCAACAACCCGATGGAGTTCGTAGTTAACAGAAACCTTTCGCTTAAAGCTGACTTTACTGCGGCGGCTCCCGATTACACTGTAACCTTCCACTCAAATACCGAGCCGGATACAACCGTAACTCAGAGCTTTGCGGCAGGTCAGTATACACAGAACCTTAATGCAAATACCTTTAATAATAACGGTCAGCCGTTCCTTGGTTGGGCGCTTGCATATTGCGGCGATGTAGAATACGCTGACGGTGCAAGCTTCACCGCAAGCGGTAACACCGACCTCTATGCACGTTGGGGTTATATCGTTAATTACAACGCAAACGGCGGACGTAATGTTCCCGATTCACAGATTAAGAACCCCGGAGAGGGACTCGGCATTTCCTCTGTGGCTCCCACCAGGGACGGCTATACCTTCAAGGGCTGGGGCATTTCGGCTGACTCTGTTGACGCAGTTCTTCAGCCGGGCGATATTTACGGTGTTGACAAGAATATAACACTTTATGCTATCTGGGAAGAGCTCAAGGCTCCCACCGTACTCGACACCACACTTGATGACGGATACATTGACGTTCCTTATTCCGATAAAATTGAAACCGATCAGGATGCAATCTTTATTCTTGCAGACGGTTCAACTCTTCCCGAAGGTCTTACACTTTCCAAGGACGGAACGCTTTCCGGCACACCGTCCTCGACAGGTACTTACACCTTCACAATCTCCCTTTACAACAAGGAAGACACTTCGCTTACAAACGCCTCTGCAATTACTATGACTATCACAATTGCAGATCCTAAATCCTCGCTTCAGGACCTTGTAGACAGAGCAAATGCAGTAGATCAGGACAAATACACCGATGAAACTGCGGAAAATCTTCAAAATGCAATCGACGATGCTCAGGCGGTACTTGACAACCCGAATGCTACTACGGACGAAATCAATCAGGCAATTGAAGATCTGACAGATGCTCTTAACAGGCTCAGTCTTGACAAGAGCGCTCTCGCAGCGGCAATCGCACAGGGTAATGCAGTTACCGACAACGCAGAAGAGGCGGCAAAGTACACTCCCGAAACACTCGCTGTTCTTGAGAATGCACTTACAGCAGGCGAAATCGTTTACGAGAATACAAAGGCAACTGCAGAGCAGATAGCTCAGGCAACTCAGGCAATTCTTGATGCTCTCAATTCCTTAAAGCGCGACGTTGACAGAGACGATCTTCAGGACCTTGTTGACGAGGCTAACGCAATCAATCAGGACGATTATACGGACGAAACTGCTCAGGAACTTCAGGACGCTATTGATGCGGCACAGGCAGTACTCGACGACCCCGACGCAACAGACGATGAAATCCAGGATGCTTATGAGGCACTTGAGAATGCTATCAACAATCTTAAGCCTGACAAGACAGAGCTTGAAAAGGCAATAAATGACGGCAACGGTATTCTCGGCGGCGACACGGATAAGTATTCTCCCGAAAGCGTTCAGGCACTTGAGGACGCTATAGCGGCAGGCGAGGCGGTAGACGCTGACCCCGATGCAACGGCAGAGGAAATCAAGAACGCAACAGACGCTATCAGGGACGCGCTAAAAGATCTCCTTGAGGAAGCAGTTGAGAATGCGGAAAACACAGACACTACGGGTATGGATCCCGACAGTATTAAATACCTTGAGGATGAAATCGACAATGCTCAGGACGTAATCAACAATCCCGACGCAAC
>JAFRUO010000023.1 GCA_017438845.1 Clostridia bacterium
AAGGCTCTGCACAACCTCAGCCTCGCCGCTTATGTTTTTCATTGTGAAGTGTACCTTTCTCTCAACGCCGTTTAAGTCGTCGTTGATTCCGCTTGCCTTGGTTACCATTATCGGTGCGGTGACCCTGTCAAGGTTAAGAGCTTTTGACAGCTTTAACTGAAACGTGTCCTTCACCGTCTTGATTGCGTACTGTGTTTCTCTCTGTGTCAGCTTGCTTTGGTAGCAAACGGGGTATACGGTCATCTGTATCCCTCCTTTTTATAATTATACGTTCGTTAAGCTTTATTTTATGTTGCCGACTGTTCTCGGGTAAAGAATTACGTCACGGATGTTTGCCATGCCCGTGCAGTACATAATAATTCTTTCAAAGCCGAGACCGAAGCCGCCGTGCGGTACCGAGCCGTACTTGCGAAGGTCAAGGTAGAAGTCGTAGCCCTCTGTGCTCATACCCTTCTCCTTCATTGCGGCAAGCAGCTTGTCAAGGTCCGCCTCTCTCTCGCTTCCGCCGATGATTTCGCCTACGCCGGGGACGAGCAGATCCGTTGCGGCAACGGTTTTGCCGTCTGCGTTCTGCTTCATATAGAAGGATTTAATGCCCTTGGGATAGTTGATTAAGAAAACGGGCTTGTTGTAAACCTGCTCGGTGATGTACCTTTCATGCTCGGATTGCAGATCGCAGCCCCATTCAACGGGGAACTCGAACTTAACGGGAGCCTTTTTTAGCAGCTCAATGGCGTCGGTGTAGTCGACTACCTCAAAGTCGTTGTTTACAACCGAGAGAAGCTTCTCCGTAAGACCCTTTTCAAAGCGTTCCTCAAAGAATTTAAGCTCCTCGGGGCATTTTTCCATATAGTCCTTAATGATGTATTTAATCATATCCTCCGCAAGCTCGATTACGTCCGGGAGCTCCGCAAACGCAACCTCGGGCTCAACGTGCCAGAATTCGGCAACGTGGCGCTGAGTGTTCGAGTTTTCCGCCCTGAAGGAGGGACCGAAGGTGTAAATTTTTCCGAGCCCCATTGCGGCAACCTCGCCCTCAAGCTGACCCGAAACGGAAAGCCCCGTTTTCTTGCCGAAAAAGTCGTCGGCATAGTAGTCCTCCGCATTGTCGTATTTGTCGGAGTAGCCTATTGTCGTAACCTGGAACATTTCTCCCGCGCCCTCGCAGTCTGAGCCTGTGATAAGCGGGGTGTTGATGTAAACGAAGCCCTTTTCCTGGAAAAAGCGGTGAATTGCCGCCGCAATTACCGAGCGTACCCTGAAAACGGCGTTAAAGGTGTTGGTGCGTACTCTGATATGAGGCATTTCACGAAGCGTTTCAAGCTTCTGGAATTTCTTCTGAAGCGGATAATCCTGAGGACAGCTTCCCAGAAGGATAACCTCCTCGGCGTTGATTTCGTTTGTATTGTTTCTGTCGTTCTTAACGACCTCGCCCGTAACCTTTACCGAGGCGCCGAGCTTCATAGCCTCGGGCGAAACCTCGGGGCCGTTCTCCTTGTCAATTACTATCTGTAAATGGTTCAGCGTTGTGCCGTCGTTTAATGCGAGGAAGGCGACGTTTTTGGAATCTCTTGCGGTCCTTACCCAGCCGCATACCGTTGCCTTTTTGCCGACAAAGCTGTCGGTGTAAAGAATTTCTTTAATGTCAGTGTGTTTCATATTTTTCCTCCGAATATAAAAATAAAGCCAACTGCGTCCCGTATAGGACGAGCTGACTAAAACCCGTGGTACCACCTAAATTGCTCAATGAGCCACTCTGCGGCCTCCGAAAGAAAGCCTGCCGAAATAACGCACGGCATGCGGCGCCCCTACTTGTTTCCTTTGGGTTTGCGGCTCGGGAGTGTTCTTCATACGGCCGCCGCTGTGCATTTCCACCGCCCTGCACTCTCTGAAAGTGCGTGTCCGCATTACTTTTCTCCGTCTTTGCCTTTGACCTGTATTATATACTTGCAAAAGGAATTTGTCAACCGTAAAAAGAAAAAGAAAAACAGCCGCCCTGCAGGACGGCTGAGGTGAATTTAAAAATCAGTTGTTTACAAGCATCATAATTACGGCGAGCACAAAGCTTGCGGAAGAAACGATAACGCCTGCAAGGCAAAGCTTGTTTGCCGATTCAGCCTCGGGCTGACCGGGGGCGATGGCGAGTACGTTCTTTGTCTTTGACATACCGATACCGCCTAAAATCCAACCGATAAGCGGTGAGAAAAAGCCGAAGATTATAGAAAGGATACCTAAGGTTTTTGAGTTCGAAATGTCCTTCTCGTTATAAATCGGAGCGCCGTAGGGCTGTTGGAAGCCGTACTGCTGATACTGCGGCTGTCCGTACTGAGGCTGCTGATATTGAGTCTGCCCGTACTGTGACTGACCGTACTGTGATTCACCATAGGGTGACTGTGAATTTACCGACGGAGCCGTCGAAGCCGCACAGTAAGGGCATACGGCTGAGCCGTCGGGGATATTGGCACCGCAATTGTTACAATACATATACTTTCCTCCCAATTTTGAATGAATAATAAAAAGAATAGTTTTTTCAGTTATTAAAAGTATATTCTTTCGGTCGGATTTTGTCAACAAAAAAGCACGGCAGAATCTGTCGTGCTTTTTGTGCTTTTTAGGCTGCGTTCTGAGCAATTGTGCCGATAATAGCCATTACGTTGAGAACTACGCCGATAATGATAACGGTGCGAATCTTCTTGGCGTATTTGTTTGCCTCCTCGGAATTGCCCATCGCAACTGCGTTTTTAAGCTTTGAGTAGTTGCCGATGGAAAGCGCGCCCCAGATAATTCCGCAAAGGAAGCCCAGGATAACGAGTATAAGGTATACCGTGGGGTTGGGCATCGGGCCTGTGGGAACCTGAGGCTGACCGTACTGCTGATACTGAGGGTCGCCGTACTGAGGCTGCTGCGGCTGGCCGTACTGAGGAGCTTCGGGCTGTGCGTACTGCGGCTGCTGAGGCTGTGCGTACTGCGGCTGCTGAGGCTGTGCGTACTGCGGCTGCTGAGGCTGTGCGTCCGTTACCGGCGCCTGAGGAGCCGAGCAGTAAGGACATACGGCTGAGCCGTCGGGAATAGTTGCTCCGCAATTTTTACAAAACATATTTTTTCCTCCCAAAAATTATTGATAATATGAATATGTCGGACCTGCCGACATTAAAAACACAGCTGCTAATATTGTCACAAGCAGAGTGATTACAAACAATGCAACGGAAATGATGATGCCGATTTTGCCGAGCTTCTTTGCGCTGAGGGCGTCTGCATCCGCAGGATTATAAGCGAGCACCGCATTTGCCTTGGAAATACCGATAGCTCCGCAGATTATTGATACAAGCGGAACAAAGAAAGCGGCAACAATCGCAACTATGCCGAGCGTTTTTGCGGTTGAAGAGTCAGCGCTTGTGCTCTGATACGGCTGCTGCGGCGGATACTGCGGTTGAGCATAAGGGGGCTGCTGCTGATACTGCGGCTGAGCGTAGGAATTCTGCTGAGGCGGATACTGCGGCTGAGCATAGGAATTCTGCTGAGGCTCTGCCTGCTTTGAAGCGGAAAGCGGCGACGAGCAGAACGGACAAACGTCGTAACCGTCGGCTACGGTATTTCCGCAATTGGGACAAAACATTTTTAAAACCCCTTTCCTTTTATTTATCAGTTAAAGTTTAACATAAATATATTCGCTTGGCAACAAGAAAATTATTCTACGCCGAACACCCTGACGGCGTTTTCGGAAAGGATTTTTCGGTTATCCTCCTCGCCGAAGCCGAGGCTCATAAAGCGCTCAAGCTCGCCGGAGGGCGACCACATCGGGTAGTCGGTGCCGAAAAGAACCCTGTCGGTGCCGTAGCGGTTGATGATTTCCCTTACCACCCCGTCGTCGGGAAGCCAGGCGAAGCTTGATGAGCAGTCAACGTAAAGGTTGGGTATGCCGTGAAGCTTCTTCGACGCCTCCTCCCAGATTGACCAGCCGCCGAAATGGGCGCCGATAACAATAAGCTCGGTGTAGATTTCAAGCACGGGAACAAGCCTGTTGGGGTTTGAGTTGTCGTAGCGTGAATCGCCAGTGTGCATTAAAATCGGGAGGCGGTGCTTTTCGCACTGCTCGTAGATTTTAAGACAGCGGTAGTCGTCAATTTTAAAACCCTGAATATCGGGGTGAAGCTTTACTCCGTGAAGCCCGAGGGCGACAATCTCCTCAACGTCGCGTTCAATGTCGTCGCTTTCGGGGTGCAGGGTGCCGAGCCCCGTCAGCACGCCATCGCTTTTTTCTGCGGAGTCGGCGATAAAGCGGTTGATGCTTGACACCTGCTTGGGAGTGGTGGCTACGGACTGAACTATAAACTTGTCAATTCCCGCCTTTTTGCCCTCGCGCTGAAGCATACCGATAGTGCCGTCGCCGAAGCCGTGCACGTTGTAAAATCTGTCGGTGGCGTCCGATGCCTTCTGTGCAATTTTGTCGGGGTAGACGTGGCAGTGGGCGTCAATTACAGTGTATTTTCCGTCTATCATTATGCCGTTACCACGCTGTCAGCCTTCTGCAGGCCTAATTTTTCGACGGCGTCCTTCCTCATCTGATATTTAAGAATTTTACCTGCGGCATTCATCGGGAAGCTGTCGACGAAGTCAACATATCGGGGCACCTTGTGCCTTGCCATGCTTGCGGCGACGAATTGCTTCATTTCGTCCTCGGTCATGGTTTCGCCCTCTTTAAGGATAACGCAAGCCATAATTTCCTCGCCGTACTGTTCGTCGGGAACGCCGATTACCTGAACGTCGCTGACCTTCGGGTTGGTGTAGATAAATTCCTCAATCTCCTTGGGGTAGATATTTTCTCCGCCTCGGATAATCATATCCTTGAGTCTGCCGGTAATTCTGAAATTGCCCTCGGGGGTTCGGCAGGCGAGGTCGCCCGTGTGAAGCCAGCCGTCGGCGTCGATTGCCTCTGCGGTTTCCTTGGGCATTTTGTAGTAGCCCTTCATAATATTGTAGCCTCTTGCCACAAACTCACCCGTTACCTCGTCGGGACATTCCTCTCCGGTTTCGGGGTTTATTATTTTACATTCGATTTCGGGAAGCGGTCTGCCTACGGTTGCAACTCTTACCTCGATTGAGTCGTCGGTGGAGCTCATTGTACAGCCGGGTGAAGCCTCCGTCTGACCGTAAACGATAGTGATCTCGGTCATATTCATTTTGTTGACAACGTCCTTCATCGCCGAAATCGGGCAGGGGCTGCCTGCCATAATTCCCGTACGCATATAAGAAAAATCGGTTTTCGGGAAATCGGGGTGTTCAAGCATGGCGATAAACATTGTCGGAACGCCGTGGAAGGCAGTGATGTGCTCGTTGTTGATGCAGGCGAGCGAGGACTTCGGTGAAAAATAAGGAAGCGGAAGCAGAGTGCCGCCGTGCGTCATGGTGGCGGTCATCGCAAGCACCATTCCGAAGCAGTGGAACATCGGCACCTGAATCATCATTCTGTCAGCCGTCGACAAATCCATTCTGTCGCCTATGCACTTTCCGTCGTTAACTATGTTGTAGTGAGTCAGCATTACGCCCTTGGGGAAGCCGGTGGTACCGGAGGTGTACTGCATATTGCAGACGTCGTCCTTTTCGACAGCCGCCGCCATTCTGTAAACCTCCTCAACGGGAACCTCGTCGGCTCTGTCAAGCGCTTCGCTCCACTCAAGACAGCCCTTCTGACGGAAGCCTACGGTTATAACGTTTCTCAGGAAGGGAAGCCTGCGGCTGTGAAGCGGTGAGCCGGGCTTTGTGCTTTCAAGCTCGGGACAAAGCTCTGAGACGATTTTGCCGTAGTGCGTGTCCTTTGCGCCCTCGGTCATAACGAGGGTGTGGGTGTCGGACTGCTTGAAAAGGTATTCCGCCTCGTGAATTTTGTAAGCCGTGTTGACGGTTACGAGAATTGCGCCGATTTTAACCGTCGCCCAGAAGGTGATAAACCATTGCGGAACGTTTGAAGCCCAGATGGCGACCTTTGTTCCCGCTTTTACGCCCATTGAGATAAGCACCCTTGCAAATTCATCGACATCGTCCCTGAATTCGGAGTAGGTTCTCGTGTAGTCGAGCGTAGTGTATTTAAACGCATACTGGTCGGGAAATTCCTCGACCATTCTGTCGAGCACGCCCGAGAAGGTTTCCTCAATAAGTCTTTCCTTCTGCCAGACAAACTTGCCCGTATGCGCTCTGTTCGAGTAAAGCGTTTTCTGGTTTCTGGTGAAATTGAACTGCTTCATATAGTTTACGAAGTGTGAGAAGATGATTTCCATATCCTCAATTTCCTCGCACCATTCGGGGTTCCAGACAAGCGAAATAAAGCCGTCGTAGTTTACCGAGCGAAGCGCAAGCATAACGTCCCGTATGGGCAGCTCTCCCTCGCCGACAAGGCAGTATTCAACCTCGCCGTCGGTAAGCTTTGCGTCGCTTAAATGGATGTGCTTTACATATGCGCCGAGGTTTTTGATAACCTGTGCAGGCTCCTCGCCCGCTCCGAAATATGCGGCGCTGATGTTCCACAGTGCGGCAACGGCGTCGCTTGCAAAGCGCTCAAGCATATCCCTGAGCACTGAGGTGTCGCTGAAGGTGCCCGAGGTTTCGAGCAGGATTACAACCCTGCTGTCCTCGGCAAGGGGAAGAATTTTCTCAATAAAATCCGCACAGGCGGCAAAGCTTTCCTCGCTGTACGGAGAATAAGCCTTTACTCTTATATACGGTATATTCAGAGAGACGGCAATATCAAGACACTTTTTAATTTCCTCGAAGCTTTCCTCCTGCCTTCCGGCATCCGAAATGTCGCACACGGCATCAATACAGGTAAGCTTCAATTTCCTCTGAAACATATTTCTGAGCGTAGCCGCCGCGGCATAGTCGTGAAACGCCCCGTCCCTGTCGGTAAAGAGGCGGTTATGAATGTTGTGAAGCTCTATGCCCTGAAAGCCGTGATACTGTGCGGCGTCGCAAAACTCCTCAAACGAGCTGTTGTGCCAGCCCTTAGTCGAAAAAGATAATCTCATAATCAGCCCTCCTCGTAAAGAACCTTGTTGATAGCGTTAAGATAAGCCCTGATGCTGGCTCCGATAATGTCGGTCGAAATGCCGTTGCCTGAATAAACCTTGCCCGCACAGCGGAGCTTTACAATTGCGGAGCCCATGGCCTCCTTGCCTTCGGTTACAGCCTGAATTTGGAAATCGTCAAGCTCGTAGTGGTGACCGATGATTTTGTCAATTGCAATAAAGGCGGCGTCAATCGGCCCGTCGCCGATTTCAATGCTCTGAAGAATATCGGTGCCGTTCTTCTGCAGCGTGATATGCGCGCTTGCGGTGATAATGTTGCCGTTGTTTATGACGTAGCTTACAAGCTTATAGGTCGAGGGCACCTGAAGCGCGGCGCTTGCAACGATTGCGTCAAGCTCCTTTGCGCCGACGTTTTTCTTTGCGGCGACACGGAGGAACTCCTCGTAAACCTTCGCCTCGTCCTCCTCGGAGAGGTCGTAGCCGAGCTGCATAACCGCCGAGATAACCGCCTGACGGTCATCGTTTTTGTCAAGGTGAATCGCCTCGTAGCCCTCGCTCGAAACAGTGACGACAGCCTTATCGTTTTTGGAGTTGTCGGCAATCCAGGCGATTTGCTTTGTAATTCTGTTGAGCTGGGTATAACGGATTGCGCTTGAAAGAGAATACTTTTCGCCGCAGTTTTTAATAATGCCTGCAAGTGTTTCAAGCGAGGCGCATTCGCCGCCTACCGAAGCCTTTACAAGGTCTGCCTCTCCCCTGAGCGCAAGTATGCTCTCTGCGGCGGCAAGCCCGTTCTTGTCGGAGCACTTTACTCCCGGCTTTACGGAAAACCTTTTTGCAATGCCGTCAACAAAGGCGGCGAAGTCGTCGGGCATCATTTCGGCGGCAGTATCGCAAAGCGTGATTTTATGGGCGCCTGCCGAAACAGCCTTTTCGACTGCGGCGTAAAGGAAATCCTCCTCCGCCCTTGTCGCGTCCTCTGCACAAAATTCAACGCAGTCGCATTTTTCCTTGGCATATGAAATGATATGCTCTATCCACAAAAGCATTTTTTCGGGCTTTTTGTGGCAGGTATATTCCATTCCTACGGGCGACACCGGAAGCTCAATTCTTATTGAGGGACGCTCGGTAGTCGAAAGCGCCTCTGCGGCGTCGTCAACGCTCTCGTCGGAAAGCCCTGCGGCAACGGAAATAATGCTTTTCTTTGCAAAAGACGCTATTGTACGCACTAATAGGATGTCGGCTCTCTTGCTTTTGATTGCCGGCAGTTCAATGGTGTCAACGTTTAGCTTTTCGAGCTGACGGGCAATTTCAATTTTTTCCTTGAAGCCGAAGCTGCTGTGCTCACGGCAGAGGGTTGTGTCTGCAATTTTAACCGTTTTCATAATAATTACTCCTTTGCGTACAAAATAAAAAATAAGCCCTGAAACCCTTTCGGATTTCAGGGACGAAATAACCGTGGTACCACCCTGTTTACCGCATTAAGCGGTCGCTCTGCAGAGCTCTGACAAGCTCTTTGCCATGGTAACGGGGCAAGCCGTAGCTGCTTACTTATGCTTTGGGCAACTCTGCTCCGGAAGGAGACTCGTCAACCTTTCATACCGTTTCCCACCGAAACAACGGCTCTCTGAAATGAAGCACAGATGACGATTAATTCCATCATTGCATTTTAGATGTGCAAGTATTTTATCATAATGTAAAAATCTTGTCAAGAAACAATTTGCTTCAGGGTTGTTGATTTTCAAGCACCGCCTTGTAATAAACCTCGGTTGAGTCAAATTCCTTTGCGGTTTTAACCCCGGTCTTTTCCGAGCTCATACCCTGCGACAGTCGGTAATCATTCTGCCCGTTTGCCAGGTTTACAAGGTCGGAGGTCTGGCAGTCGACAAGCTTCCCCTCCTTGTAGAAGGCGACCGTGGCGCTCACGCTTCCGAGCTTGTCTGAGTTGTTGGTTGCAACAACCTCAATGCCGTCGGGCAGAGCTGTTTCGGAAAAGCTTACCTTGTCGGTATATGAGGTGTAGCCGCTTTCGGAGATGCTCAGTGCGTCTCTCGGGTCGGAGTACATCGAGTGGTCAACGCCCTTTGCCGAAATCGGGGAACAGATTAAGAGCACCGTTTCCTGAGGCTTGACGGCGTATGCGCCCGCCGAATAAAGGTCGAGCATATTGCCCGATGAGTCGTACGCCGTGTCCGAGAAGAAAATATCAATCGTTTTGTCACAGACGTTCATCACCTTTATTACCCTGAAAAGGTACTCGTTGCCGTCCGACTCAAATACTCTTGTGTAGGCTTCGTCGGCGAGCACCTTGACCTCGGTTATTTTTGCGTCCTCGGAAATCAAATCGCTGATATTGGTTGAAACTTCGGCGGTTGTTGTTTGCTCAACCTTTCCGCCGCCCGAGCAGGAGCTGAGAAGTGTTAAGAATACTGCGGGAATTATAAGCAGCGCAGTTAACCTTTTAATGTTCATAAGCGCATCTCCCTTTATATAATTAATATGGTATTGTTGCCGCGGAGATAATTATAATATGTAAAAAGGGTATCTGTCAACAAGACGGGAGCGCATATATTAATAAATTATTAATTTTTGCAAGGTATATTGCATTACAAGGTAGTGTGTGATACTATGTAACTGAAATAACACAGGAAAGGAGAAGGCTATGAACACACAGTTTAAGAAGGGCGTGCTTGAGCTCTGCGTGCTCTCCCTGCTGAGCAGGGGCGACCGGTACGGCTATGAGCTTGCGGACACAATCGGAAAAAGCATAGACGTTTCCGAGGGCTCAATTTATCCGCTGCTCAAAAGGCTGAAAAACGAAGGCTGCTTTGAGGTTTACTTAAAGGAATCCGCCACGGGGCCTGCAAGAAAATATTACAGGCTTACGCAAAAGGGAGCGGACACACAGAAGCAGCTTGCACGGGAATGGAAGGAATTTTCAAACAGCGTGTCAGGAATTTTAGGAGGTGAACAGGATGAATAAAAACGAATTTTTAAACGAGCTTGAAAGAAGCCTTGCTTCTCTTCCTGCAGAGGAAAGGCGGGAAATCATAAACGATTTTCAGGAGCATTTCCAGGCCGGAGCCGAAAACGGAAAAACGGAGGCTCAGCTCTGCGAGGAGCTCGGCGACCCGAAGAGCTGTGCGGCTCAGTACCTTGCAGAGCAAAGGCCCGTAAGACCCGAGGCGGCAACGCCTCCCGTGCAGAACGCAAACGTGCAAAGACCTCCCGTCCGACCCGCTCAGCCTGCGGCAAAGCAGGGCTATTACGGCACAAGACCTCTGCCTGCCGCCGACCGAAGAAGCGACACCGCCTGGAGCGTAGCCTTTATTCTCCTTGTGCTTGCCGCATTTGTGGTTTACCCGACCGCATGTGCATTTATGCTTGCGCCGCTTCCGATAATATTCCTGTCGTCCATGATAATGCAGGCGGCACCCGGAGCGCTCGGAATAGTCTTTACCGTTTCAATTTGCACCGCCTTTTTCACGGCAGGACTGCTTATGCTCGTGCTGATGAGCGTGCTGCTTAAGAAGAGCTATAAGAAATCAAGCTTCTGAGGAGGGATATTATGAAAAAATATATTATTTGTCTTGCCGTAATATTTGTCCTTTCCTCGGTTGTCTGTGCCGTTACGGGAGCCGCCATAGGCGGAAGGCTTGTGCGTAAGCTTTACGACAACCGTGATAAGCTCCCCGCCTTTGCAAACAGAATTGAAGAGGCGATTGACGGCAGGTTTGACTTTGACGGCGTTGAGGATTATTTTGACGAAGATGATGACGACGGCGACGAAAAAGAGGAGCTTTATACGGGTGAGATTACGCCCGAGCTTACCGAACAGGGAGAACTCAGGATTTATGCACAGACCGGAGAGGTTAAGCTTCGCACCGCAGCCGACGGCGTGCTCAGAGCCGCCTACAGCGTTCGCTCCGACAAGCGTGACCTTCAGGGGGACTTCCGCCTTGAAAGCACCGACGAGGCCGACATCTCCTTTACCCACGAAGGCTTGTTTAACCCGGGAGGGCTTGACATCGAGCTTACCGTATATATTCCGTCCGACTTCGGCGGTAATGTAGATTTAAAGCTTGACGCAGGTGAGCTCAGCGTCAAAGAAATTAAGCTTGAGGGGCTTACCGTAAGGCTTGACGCGGGAAGCGTAAAGCTAAAAAATGCCGAAATAGGCGTCTCCGATATAATTGTAAGCACGGGAGAGCTTGACATTGACAGGGACTTTGTCTGCGGCTCAGCCTTCAAGGCTGCCGTCGAAACGGGAGAGGCGGACATTGAGCTTCCGTTTGCAAAAAGCTTTGTACTGGAGTATAATATAGAAAGCGGAAACGCAAGGCTTGACGAACTCCTTAAGGGCGGCGTAGTACTTGCTCCCGGCAGCAACGGCGTCGGCGGTACCGTAAGCAGTGCGGACGCAACGGAGCAGTCCCCTCGTTTCAGCATAACCGTAGAAACAGGCTCTATTGAGTTTTAATTAAAGAAAGGAAGAACATTATGCAAAAAAAGCTTTACAAGAGCGCAAACGACAAAATGCTCACGGGAGTACTCGGAGGAATTGCCGAGTATCTTAAGATGGATTCGACCGTTGTAAGACTTATTTTCGCGCTTATAACAATTATTACGGGCGTGTTCCCGCTGGCACTTTTCTATATTATATGCGCTATCATTATGCCCGAGCCCCCGTTTACGGTAGAATAATTCTCCGTTAGACACAAAGGGCTTTTAACAGTCGCTTTTTGACAGCGTAATATGACAGTGTTTTCACCGTACCGAAGCTATAATCTTTAATGAGATTAAAGCGAAAAGGTACGGTGATTTTCTTGGCTTCGCACGGTTCCGTATATAAAACAGAGGAAAAAAGGCAGAGGCGTGAGCAACGCTTTTTAAAGCTTGCCTCGCAGGCTGTGATGCATTTGCTTCACTTTTTGTCGGCGGCGCTGCTGGCGTCAATCAACGAGCTCGGCAGCTTCTCCCCTTTTGCGGCGGCGTTCGTCTGCTCGGTTGACAGAAGGTATATGCTCACCGCCTCCTTCGGGGCGGGGCTCGGCTACATTTTTACACAAAACAGCATTTCGGCGTTTAAATATCTTGCCGCAATAATCTGTGCGGCGGTGATGTCGGGGCTGTGCAGTGAGCTCGAAGCGCTTAAAAAGCTGAGAATGATTCCCTCCTGTGTTTCGTTCCTTACGCTTTTCCTTGCCGATATGGCGGTGATGCTTGCGAATGAAATCAGCGTAGCTTCCTTTATAATGTACCTCGGAGAGGCATGCGTTGGCTTTGTTTGCTCGTTTTTGTTCTGCGAGGCTTTTGACAGCGTTAAGCTTTATAAGAGCAACGGGGGAATACTTTTAAGGGATATGCAGATTATCGTGTTCTGCATATCTTTGCTTCTGTTTTCCGTCAGCAGTATTACTCTCGCAGGAGCATCGCCCGCAAGGCTCTTTCTCGTTTTTTTGTTGCTTAGCTTAAGTTATGTTTATGACAGTCCGCTGATTTCCGCCTCGGCAGGAGCGGCGCTTGTGTTCACAATCGGGGATACGCTCGATATTACGGCGCTTGCCTACTCGATAGCAACTCTGGTGCTCGGCGTTTTTTCGGGACTGCACCGTTACCTCAGAGCCTTTGCCTTTGCGGCTGCGTTTGCAATCGGCTTTGCCTTCTGCGACGGAAGCGCCGACAAGGCGGCTGTGCTTGCCGAAACAGCGTTTGCCTGCGTTATTTTTGCGTCTTTGCCCGAAAAGCTTTACGACAGGCTTAAAATCCTTCTTACCGTCAGCCGTGAGCCGACAGGGACAAGCTCCCAGAGGGAGGCGGTGCTGGAAAAGCTCAGGACGGCTTCGTCTGCGCTCGGCGATGTTTCATACTGTGTGGGAGCCGCCTCGGATATGATTAAATCGGATTTGTCGGGCAAGCCCGTGGGCTTTTATTCAAGGGTTATTGACGAGGTTTGCTCCGGCTGTAAAAGACGCGACTACTGCTGGAAAATCAACTTCGCCGACTCAAGAAAAAGCTTTGAGCTTATGGCGGAGGCGCTCGGAAAAGGCAAAAGACTTGCGCCCGATTCGCTTCCCGGCTTTGTTTCGGGGCATTGCGTCAACGCCTCACGCCTTGCAGTAAGCTTTACGGATAATTATTATAAGTATATAAGCCGACGCTCCGCTCTGAGAAAGGCGGAGAGAATACGAAGCCTTACCAACGAGCAGTTTTCGGGTATCTGCGCCATGCTCGCCGAGTTCTCCGAGGAGTTTTCAGAGGGCATACGTTTTGATGAAAGGCTGGCGAACGAGATAGGCACTGCGCTTGCCGAACAGTTTTCGCTAAAGCCCGAGCTGCTGATTTGCATAAGGGACGCGCAGGGACATTTAAAGCTTGAAATACGGCTTAAGGAAAAGCCGAAAAAGCTCAACGAAGCGGATTTCCGTCAGCTGCTCGAAACGGTTTGCAGGACCGAGCTGTCAAGACCCGTTGTTGCGGAAACGGACAGCGGTATAATAATCACGCTTTGTCAGCAGACAACCTTCCGCATCGAAGCGGCGGCTTCAAGGGTTTGCGCCGAGAACCAGGCGCAGTGCGGCGACAGCTACGAGGGCTTCTATGACGGCAAGGGCAATTATATAGTAGTATTAAGTGACGGTATGGGCACGGGGCTCAGGGCGGCAATCGACTCTTCGCTTACCGCGACAATAACCGCAAGGCTTCTGCGTGCGGGAATCTCCTGCGAGGCGGCGATGAGAATGGTGAACTCCTCGCTGCTGCTGCGCTCAGTCGACGAGTCGTTGGCAACGCTTGATATTATATGTATAGACCTGTACACGGGCAAGGCAACCTTTTACAAGGCGGGGGCAAGCCTTTCCCTCGTCAAGAAAAAGAGCAGGGTTATCGACGTGGAAATGGCTTCAATGCCGCTGGGCATACTCGACAGTGTCAACTATTCGCGAAAAAGCCTTATGCTCGGCGACGAGGACGTTGTGCTTATGGCGAGCGACGGCGCATTTGAATTTTCTGAGGAGAAGGTGAAAAACGGCTTTTCGGTGATACTTGACGACAGCGTCAGCGAGGTGTCGGAGAGGATGATGGCTCTTGCCAGGGCGGGGCGCGTCGGAAAGCGAAGCGACGACATAACGGTGATTTCCGTAAGACTTTGCAAAAATATATAAAAGCAATACGCTTATCGGCTATTGTAACAAACAATCGGCGCAAAACTTGTTAAAAGTGCATAAAAACAAGATTTTACCATACAAAAAAATCAATAATTCATTGACATTTTGAGGTTTTTATTGTAAATTGTTATGTGTATCTATTTAATAATGCATAATTCTATGCTTAGGTCTTGAAAGGGGACACATTTAATGGCTAAAAAAGAGAAGAAGGAAAAGCGTCCTTTAACTCCCGAGGAGT
The DNA here is from genome assembly GCA_017438845.1 of Clostridia bacterium. Taxonomy (GTDB): domain Bacteria; phylum Bacillota; class Clostridia; order Oscillospirales; family Acutalibacteraceae; genus Fimenecus. Next base: position 14,424 of record JAFRUO010000023.1, read on the forward strand.
TAAAAGCGAAAAGAGAAAGAAAGGCAGAAAAGCGCAAGCTCTTCGGCAAAACCTTTGTTCAGGTTCTTGCGGTTCTGTTAGCGATTGTTCTGGTATATTCCGTTGTTTATATGGCGTTCGGACAGGGCATGACAGTTGTTAAGAGGGTTGCCGGCAATGCAGGCAACGCAGGCGGTGCTCCCGTTTACAACGGCGGCTCGGCTTCGGGCGGCTCGTCCTCGGGCTCAACCGACAGCGGCAGCTCAGGCTCTTCAACACCTGCGGCTACCCCCGCAAGCTCAGGCGGTTCGTCCTCGGGCGGCGGAGCTTCGGCAGGCGCAAACGACCCTGCAAGCGTAGCGCAGCTTATCAACTCCGCTACCGCAGCGGCAGTTAACGCCAAGGCAGGCTACAGCTGGTCAAGAGACTGTACGGTTTCCAACATCGACGTCGGCGGCGCAGGCCCCACAGGTATTATCAACCGTCTTATCGGCACAATTTCCGAAGGCGACGACCTTAACTCCGTTGTCGGCGGCTTCCTCGGAAACGGCAGCAAGAAGGAAACAGTTCCGAAGGGTATGACTCTCGACACCATTGACGTTCCGAAGGACGACGGCGGCACAGAGAAGCTTTACCACGGCTCAAGCTACACGCTCAAGGCTTCGCAGCTTCAGGCAAGCGATATTCAGGGCCTTCGTGTAAGCGGAAATACATACGAATTCGACCTTCCCAATTCTACCAACCCCACCAGAGACGGTAACACGGCTCTTTCAAGATTCTGTAACGATATAGTAGTTCGCGAAGAGGTTGAGTCTGAGCTTAAAGGCTACACAAACGCAGTTTCGGTTAACTCACTTGAAGCAAACTACAACAGCATTCATGTTAAGGCTACAATCGAGGACGGCAAGCTTACTGCTCTTACTTATTCAATGAAGGCTGACGCAAAGCTCGGCATCAAGATCGGTATCAACATCACAGGTACGGGTAACCTTGAGGCTACGGCAAGCTACACCAACTTCAGTTATTAATTTTGAGAGGGAACAGATATGGCTAAGAAAGAAAAAGTTCAGTTGACTCCCGAAGAAATTCAGGAGAAAAAAATACGCAGATCAAACGGTTGGACCCGTTTCTGGGCTGTAGTTGTTGCTTTTGCTCTTACTGCAGGCGTGTTTGCCTTCGCTAAGACTCAGAGCGCCAAGCTTCAGGAGGAAAGCGGTGAAACCACTACCGCCGCAAGCGGCTCATACGACACTGCGGCTAACGCAAATCCGTCAGCCGGCTGGTCCGATTCGGGCACAAGCACCGACAACGCCGCATCTTCCGGCAACAGCGCAACACCCGGCAGCACTCCCGCTGCAAACTCGGGCGACTCATCAGGCGCCGCAACAGACGCCGCAAGCGTAGCACAGCTTATCAACACCGCTACCGCACAGGCAGTCAACTCAAAGGTTGGCTACGACTGGCAGAGAAAGGGTGTTGTTGAGAACATCGACGTTGGTAACGCAACAGCTGCACTTGACAGAATTATTCATACAGTTGACTCAAACGCAAACCTTAACTCCGTTGTCGGCGGCTTCCTCGGCAGAGGCGACAAGTCCGAAACTGTTCCGAAGGGTCAGACCCTTGACACCATCGACGTTCCGAAGGACGACGGCGGCACAGAGAAGCTTTATCACGGCTCAAGCTACACGCTCAAGGCTACACAGCTTCAGGCAAGCGATATTCAGGGTCTCCAGATTAACGGCGACACCTACACCTTTACTCTTCCCGATTCCTCCAACCCCGACAGAAGCGGCAACACTCCGCTTTCAAGATTCTGCAACGATATCGTTGTAGTTGACGAGGTTAACAGCGAAATTCAGGAGCAGGTAGGCTCGGCGGTTACCGTTAACTCACTTGACGCAAGCTATCACAACATTAAGGTCAGCGTTACAATCAAAGATGGCAAGCTTGTAGAAATGTCCTACTCATTTGCCGCTGACGCGAAGCTCGGCATCAAGGCTGCAATTCTTAACATCAACGGTTCGGGTAACCTTACCGCAGACGCAAAGTATTCTAACTTCGTTTACTAATCATCGGCTTTGAGCTTCTGATTCGGAAAGGAAATGCGATATGGCAAAGAAAGAAAAAGTTCAGTTAACTCCCGAGGAGCTTGCGGCTAAAAAGCTCAAGCGTAAAAAGGGCTGGGCGAGAGTCGGAGCGGTTGTATGCGCTTTGGCTATAACTGCGGCGGTTTACGTTGTAGGTTCAAAGGACGGCCCCAAGGAGATTGAGGACCCGCCGGAGCAGGTTGTTGTTCAGCAGGTTGTCCGTGAGACTGTTACCGTTACGGTAGCGGCTCCTGCAACTGCGGCTCCCACCACGGCGGCTCCCACCACAACAATGGCTCCTACCACGGCTGCTCCTGCGCCGACTACGGCTGCAAGCAACGGCGACAGCGGCGGAGGCGGAATCCTCGACACAATAACAGGTCTTTTCGGCGGTCTCGGTGATACGCTCGGCGGTCTCGTTGGCGGAGGCGGCGGAGACGGCGGCGGCTTAGGCGGTCTGGTTGACACAAACTCAATTGCCGACGGCATTGAGGGTGCAGGCGGCTCTGCAAAGGATTTCTTCTACGGACTTGCAGACAACGTTGAAAACAGCGACGGTCTTGACGGAATCAACGATTCTCTCAGAGACAGAGTCGGCAACATCGGTCAGTAAAATTTAAAATTAAACGCCCTTCTCGGAAGGGCGTTTTTTCTGTCCTTTTTTCAGTTTACAACGTTAATGGGGCTTCCGTTAAAGTAAGCTTCAAAGTTTTCCTTTAATACGCTCATCAGCCTTTCCCTTGTTTCAAAACCTGCCCAGGCGATGTGAGGCGTAATAATGCAGTTCTTTGCGCTGAGCAACGGGTTGTCGGGCGCAGGCGGCTCAGTGCTGAGCACGTCGACCGCGGCGGCGGCAATTCTTCCGCTGTTAAGCGCGTCTGCAAGGGCTTTTTCGTCAACAACGGGGCCCCTTGAGGTGTTTATTAAAAGCAGATTTCTTTTACACTTTGAAAGGAATTTTTCGTTGACTATACCCGTGGTGGCAGGGGTCAACGGACAGTGCAGGGTGATTATATCCGAGCAGGCAAGCAGCTCGTCAAGCCCTACCCAGCGGAAGTTTTTCCTGTGAGTCTGGTTTGTTTCGTGTCCCGAAACAGCAACGACGTTCATACCGTATGCCTCGGCTATGTTTGCCACCGTCTGACCGATTTTTCCGAAGCCGATTATGCCTAAGGTCTTTTTGTACATTTCAACAAGCGGACTTAACTGATAGCAGAAATCGGGGCAGGAGCTCCAGCCGCCTCCTCTTACGTCCTCACTGTGAAGCGAAACAGCGTTGTAATGCTCTGAAATGTAGGCAAAAACAAGCTGTGCCACGGCGCGTGTTGAATAGGTCGGGATATTGCACACGGGGATATTTCTTGAGCGTGCATAAGCGCAGTCGACTACGTTGTAGCCCGTTGAAAGAAGGGCAATGAATTTTACGTTCCTCGCCTTTTCAAGGCTTTGGGCGGTAAGCGGAGTTTTGTTCGTGATTATTATATCCGCATCCTTTATTCTTTCTTCAATTTTGTCCCTCGGTGTTCTGTCAAACACCTCAAGAGCGCCGTAGTCTTTAAGCCAGTCCCATGAAAGGTCGCCGGGGTTTTCGGTGTAGCCGTCAAGTATAACCGTTTTCGACATATTATCTCTCCGTTATATTTTAGAATAAATATATTCTATCACAAATAAGGAAAAATTAATATCATTATTTAAAAAATAATGATAAATCTTGACCTTGAGGCGATTATGAGATAAAATTATAATGATATTCTATGCGATGGAGGTGACGGCAAACGAAAGGGAAAACAGTCAACAGAAAGCTGCTTCTCAATTTCCTCGGAGTTGTTCTGATAATAATCGGCTTTGTCCTGCTCGGAATTACGCTGCTTATGAAGATACAGCAGTTTGCCGTCAGGTACGAAGCGTTCCTTACAATGCTTGACGACTTTGAGGACGCGGTGGCTTCAATCCCCAACAAGGGTCTTGTTATACTCGCGATTATCCTTATTTACCTTGCAAAGTCAGTAATCCCGATTCCGACCTCGGCGGTGTGCGTTATCGCAGGTATGGTGTTCCCGACGCCGTTTGCGGTAATAATCAACATTGCAGGCTACGTTGTGCTGGTTACAATTAAATACATCTGGGGCAAGCACCTCGGACGGGGCTATGTTTACAAAATACTGCGAAGGTATGAAAACATACAGCAGATGATGGACTCCGACGCAAAGTTCAAGGACGGACTGCTTTTCGGACTGAGGGTTGTCCCGAATATACCCATCAACACGGTTTCGCAGGTCTACGGGGCAATGAATTTCAACTATTACAAATTTATTGCTCTTTCGGTGCTCGGCTTCTTGCCGAGAATAATCTCCTACAGTATGGTAGGACGTCATGTTTACAACCCGTTTTCACTCGGCTTTATGCTTCCGATTGTAATAATGTTCGTCATTTCGGGTGTGGCAATTATCGGGGTAAACGGCTTTATTGAAATACACAACAAAAGAATTAAAAACATATAAAGGGGAAGGCTATATGAATAACACGGCAACTTTGCGCGAACAGATTAAAAACGGAAGTTACGACGCAAGATTTAAAAGAGTATATGTTACCGACGAAGCGGTAAAGGCGCAGTATGAGAGATACTGCTCTCTTGCAGACGACTTCGACTCGGTTTACTCTCCCGAGCGTGAGGTAAGGATGTTTTCCGCACCCGGCAGGACGGAGGTCGGCGGAAATCACACGGACCACAATCACGGCAAGGTGCTTGCGGCAGGTATCAACCTTGACGCAATTGCTATAGCTTCAAAAAACGATGAAAACATAGTAAGAGTTAAGTCGAGAGGCTACTCGATGGACACCGTCGACATCAGCGACCTGACTGTTCACGAGGAGGAAACGGGTCACTCCCCAGCGCTTGTAAGGGGCGTTGTCAAGGGCTTTGAAAACTACGGCTATAAGGTAGGCGGCTTTGACGCCGTTACTGCGTCCGCAGTGCTTTCGGGCTCAGGGCTTTCTTCGTCGGCAGCTTACGAGGTACTTGTCGGCACTATGCTAAATTACCTTTATAACGACGGCGCTGTTGATCCCGTGACAATTGCGAAAATTGCACAGTATGCAGAGAACGAGTATTTCGGCAAGCCCTGCGGACTTATGGATCAGATGGCTTGCTCGGTAGGAAGCTTTATCGGCATTGACTTCAAGGATCCCACGGAGCCCGTTATCGAAAAGGTTGACTTTGATTTTGCCTCCTGCGGACATTCGCTCTGTATAGTCGACACCAAGGGAAGTCACTCAAACCTTACCGACGAGTATGCGGCAATCAGAATTGAAATGGAAAACGTCGCCCGTCATCTCGGAAAATCCGTTTTAAGAGAGGTCGATGAGGAGGAGTTTGAAAGTAAGCTTCCTCAGCTCAGAAGTGAAGTAGGCGACAGAGCAGTGCTCAGAGCCATGCATTTCTTCAACGACAACAAACGAGTCGACAGAGAAATCAACTCGCTTAAAAGAGGCGACTTTGAAGCCTTCAAGAAAAATGTGCTTGAAAGCGGCGCCTCGTCATATATGTATAACCAGAATGTTTTTGCACCCAAGCAGCCTGATGTTCAGCCCGTTTCGGTTGCGCTTGCAGTTTCCGAGGAAATACTCAGAGGCAAGGGCGCATGGCGTGTTCACGGCGGCGGCTTTGCGGGCACCATTCAGGCGTTTGTACCCAATGAGCTTCTCGGTGAATATAAAAGAAAAATCGAAGCCGTTTTCGGCGAGGGCTCGTGCTATGTGCTCAGCGTAAGACCCGTGGGCGGCGCAGAGATTTAAAATGAACCATGATTAAGCTTGTTGAAAATCTTTCAAAGGATACGGCTTCCCGGCTTCTTCCGTTCTTTTCCGAAAAGCTCAGTGATCTTTTCACACTTTTTTCAATTCTTGACTGGACGGAGGTTGACGGCGTATGGGTGCAGACAACCGACGGTGAGCTGAGCGCGTTGATAGCGCAAAAGGCAAAAAGCAAGGTGTATGTCTGTGCAAAGGACTTTGCCGACTTTTACGAGCTGGCCGACTTTATTTCGAGGCTCGGCGCAATGGTGGTAAACTGTTCGTCGGAAATCACCGAAAGGATCGGTGTTACCGCTTACTCGAAGGTAAGCCTTATGGAGCTTGAGGGCGAGCCGCCCGAGGGCAGAGCATCCGTTGTGCTTAACGACAATTTAAAGCCTGTTTTTGAGCTTATCACACGCTCGGCAAAAAAACAGCTTTCCGACAGTAAGACGCTTGATTCCGCACAGCTGAAAAAGCTTTCGGAAAGGGCGTACAAGCAGTGGCTGTCCGCCGCCAGCAGAGGAATTTTCAACGGCTACACTCAGGTCAGGGCGGTAAAGGCGGGCGAAAGGTCGGTCCTTTCCGTCGCCATAGCGGATATACTCGGAGGCAACGTGTACATAAGGGATGTTGCAACCGACGAGGAGTTTCGCAAAATGGGTTATGCAACGGACTGCATTAGCGGCATATGCAGCGACTTAAAAAAACAGTCCGACAGAATTTTTCTTGCCTGTGCAGATGTGCAGACGGAGAGCTTCTACAAAAAATCGGGCTTTTGCCGCAAGGAATATCTTGATGTGGGAATAATTGAAATATGAACGAGTTTTTTACAGTCAGCGATAAGGTTAAGGAAAAAAGCGAGGCGGCTCTTAAAAGAGTTGCAGATAAGCTTTCCGAAACAGATTCGCTCGGTGAATACAATATGCAGAAGGTGCTCGGCGCCTTTATTAAAAACAGGGTTGACGCAACCGACTTCAACTCCTCGACGGGCTACGGCTACGGCGACAGCGGCAGGGAAAAGGCGGACAGACTCGTTGCCGATATTTTCGGCTGTGAGGACGCGATTATCCGTGCAGGTTTGCTTGCCTGCGGTACGCATACGCTCGGCGTTGTCTTGTTCGGAATACTTCGTCCGGGCGACACTATGCTCTGTGTTTCGGGCACGCCGTATGACACAATTCATCCCGTAATCGGAATCGGCGGCAAGGGTAATGGCATGGGCACGCTTGCAGACCTCGGCATTAAATACGAGCAGGTTGACCTTACCGAGGACGACGAGCTTGATTATAGGCAAATAGAAAAAAGAGCGGCCGACGAAAAGGTCAGAATGGTCTACCTTCAGCGCTCAAGGGGTTACAGCCTAAGGCACAGCCTGTCCGTGGGCGAAATCGGAAGGGTATGCGACATTGTTCATGCCGTAAACAAAAATGCGGTTGTAATGGTTGACAACTGCTACGGCGAGTTTACCGAAAAAAAGGAGCCTACCGAGGTCGGAGCCGATATTATGGCAGGCTCGCTTATAAAGAATGCAGGCGGAGGAATCGCTTCGTCGGGCGGATACATCGCAGGACGTAAGGATTTAATTGAGCTTTGCTCCTACCGCCTTACCGTGCCGGGTCTCGGCAGAGAGGTCGGCGCAAGCCTCGGGCAGAACAAGAGTCTGTACTTCGGGCTGTTCAACGCTCCCGTGGTTGTCAGGGAGGCGCTTAAAACCGCAGTGTTTGCCTCGGCTCTGTTTGAAGAGCTGGGCTTTAAGGTCACTCCCCGTCCCGAGGAGGACCGACACGATATTATTCAGGCAATCTGCCTTGAAAACGAGGAGCGGCTGACCGCCTTCTGTCAGGGTATGCAGAAGGGCGCGCCCGTCGACTCCTATGTAGTACCCGAGCCGTGGGACATGCCCGGCTACGACAGCAAGGTTATTATGTCCGCAGGGGCGTTTACCTCGGGCTCGTCAATCGAGCTTTCGGCTGACGCTCCGCTAAGAGAGCCGTATGCCGTATGGATGCAGGGAGGTCTTAACTTTCCGTGCGGAAAGCTCGGCGTTATGCTCGCGGCTGAGGAAATAATAAGGAGGAATTTGATTTGAACTTAATGCATTTAAAAAGCGGCACGGATGTCCGCGGTGTGGCAATAGGAGAAGAAAATTCCGAAAATATTGAGCTGACAGACGAAGCGGTCAGAAGGATTTGCCAGTCGTTTATTTACTTTTTAAGCGCAAAGACCGGCAAGGACAGGGACGAGCTTTGCGTGTCGGTAGGTCATGACTGCAGAATTTCGGCGCAGAGAATCAAGGAGCAGGTAATTGCCCAGCTTCTTTCAATGGGCGTGCTTGTAAAGGATTGCGGACTCTGCTCGACCCCCGCAATGTTTATGACTACGGTAATGGCAGGCTGTGACGGTGCGGTGCAGATAACTGCAAGCCACCATCCGTTTGACAGAAACGGACTTAAATTTTTCACCGCAGGCGGAGGACTGTCCTCGGTAGAAATTACGAAAATACTTGAAATTGCCGAAAAGAATGAGGCTGTCGCTTACGACACCTCGAGAGAGGCAAAGAAAATTGACTTTATGAGCGTCTACTGCGAGCATCTGAGAAAGCTCGTAAAAAAGGGCGTTAATTCTCCCGAAAATTACGACAGACCGCTTGAGGGTATGCACATAGTTGTTGACGCAGGAAACGGAGTCGGCGGCTTTTTCGCCACGGACGTGCTAGAGCCGCTCGGCGCAGACATCACGGGCTCAAAGTATTTAAGCCCGAACGGACTGTTCCCGAACCATATCCCCAACCCCGAAAACGAGGAGGCAATGCGCTCGGTAAGGGAGGCAACCGTTTCCTCGGGTGCCGACCTCGGAGTTATTTTCGACACTGACGTTGACCGTGCCGCCTGCGTAAGCTCGGACGGCAGGGAGATTAACCGCAACAGGCTTGTGGCTCTTGCGGCGGCAATTGCGCTTGAGGACTGCCCCGGCGGCGTGATAGTTACCGACAGCGTCACGAGCGCGGGGCTTACGGAGTTCATTAACGAAAACCTCGGAGGTAAGCACCGCAGGTTTAAAAGAGGCTATAAAAACGTTATCGACGAAAGCATACGTCTTTGCAAAGAGGGAACCGATTCTCCCCTTGCAATCGAAACCTCGGGACATGCGGCGTTTAAGGAAAACTATTTTCTTGACGACGGGGCGTACCTTATGGTCAGAATCATCATCAAGGCGGCTCAGCTTAAAGCTGAGGGCAAAACGCTTCAAAGCCTTATCCTTTCTTTAAAGGAGCCGCTTGAGGAAAAGAGCCTTCGCTTCAAGATTAACGCCGAGGATTTCAGGAGCTATGCCGAGGACATTATTTCCAAGATAGAAAAGAGCGCGATACTCAACGAAAACTGGGTCGTTGCGGACGACAGCTGTGAGGGAGTTAAAATAATTTTCCCTCAGCCCGACATTGACGGCTTCTTTATTCTTCGCACGAGCGTGCATGACCCGGTGATGCCGATGAACATTGAAAGCGCTGTTCCGGGCGGAGCGAAAAAGATAGCCCTTGCGGCATATTATGCGCTCGGTATATATGTTGAGCTGGATATTTCGCCGCTTAAAGAATATCTTGAAAATTAAACTTTTCTATTGACAAAGCATAAATATTCTTTAAAATTAGTATATAACAACAGAGCACCAAAGGAGGCGACAGAATGGTTTTTGAAAAGGTAAGAGAAATCATTTGCGACCAGTTTGAGCTTGACGAGGACGACGTTACGCTCGAAACCGTAATCAGGGAGGACCTTGACGCAGACAGTCTTGACCTGATTGACCTTGTTATGACCCTTGAGGACGAATTTTCGGTTGAGGTTCCCGACGAGGCGCTTGAAAACATTGTAACCGTTGAGGACATTGTTAAATATATTGAAGAAATCTAAATAAACGCAGGTGCGTTGGACAAGGATGTTAAATAAATGGCACAACAAAAAAAGATGGTAAACGACATCACCGCTATGGATGAGGATTTTGCCAAGTGGTATACAGATGTTGTAAAAAAGGCTGAGCTTGTTGAGTACACAAGCGTTAAGGGCTGTATGGTAATCCGCCCTTACGGCTATGCAATCTGGGAAAACATTCAGAAAACGATGGACGAAATGTTCAAGGCTACGGGTCATGAAAACGTCTGTATGCCGATGTTTATTCCCGAAAGCCTTCTCAACAAGGAGAAGGATCACGTTGAGGGCTTCGCCCCCGAGGTTGCGTGGGTTACTCACGGCGGAAGCGAAAAATTAGAGGAAAGGCTCTGCGTAAGACCTACCTCGGAGACGCTTTTCTGCGAGCATTATAAGGCAATCGTTCACTCCTACCGTGATTTGCCGAAGCTTTACAACCAGTGGGTTTCGGTTGTACGCTGGGAAAAGACGACAAGACCGTTCCTGAGAACCAGGGAGTTCCTCTGGCAGGAGGGACACACGATTCACGCCACCGCCGAGGAGGCGCGTGAGGAAACGGTTAAAATGCTCAACGTTTATGCGGACTTCTGTGAAAATATTCTTGCAATTCCCGTAGTTAAGGGAGTCAAGACCGAAAAGGAGCGCTTTGCAGGCGCCGAGGACACCTACACCATTGAGGCGCTTATGCACGACGGTAAGGCGCTTCAGTCGGGTACCTCGCACTATTTCGGCGACGGCTTCGCCAAGGCGTTTGACATTCAGTTTACGGATAAGGACAACAGGTTAAAATATCCCTTCCAGACCTCGTGGGGCACCACGACACGGCTTATCGGCGCAATTATTATGACGCACGGCGACGACAACGGGCTTGTACTTCCGCCGAAAATCGCCCCGATTCAGGTAATTGTTGTACCGATTGCCCAGCACAAGGAGGGCGTGCTTGAAAAGGCGGCGGAGCTGTGCGAAAGGCTTTCGAAGGTCTGCCGTGTAAAGAGCGACATTACCGACAACTCCGCAGGCTGGAAATTTGCCGAGTATGAGATGAAGGGTGTGCCGTTAAGGCTCGAAATCGGACCGAAGGATATTGAAAACAATCAGTGCGTGCTTGTACGCAGGGATAACGGCGAAAAGGTCTTTGTCAGTCTTGACGAGCTTGAAGAAAAAATCCCCGAGCTTCTTGAAGCGGTACATAAGGGACTTTATGACAAGGCGTTTGAGAGAAGGAAGAATATGACCTATGTCGCTCACGACTTTGACGAGATGAAATTCCTTGCCGACAACAAGCCCGGCTTTATCAAGGCTATGTGGTGCGGCAGCAGGGAATGTGAGGACAGGCTCAAGGAGGAGGTCGGCGTTACCTCACGCTGTATCCCTTATGAGCAGGAAAAGCTTTCGGATGTGTGCGTTTGCTGCGGTAAGCCTGCCGACAAAATGCTTTACTGGGGCAAGGCTTATTAAGCTTTAAGAACAGAAATTGGAGGAAATAAAAATGACAAAGAGAATAATAGCGGTTTCCTGTGCAGTGATTCTGCTTGTGCTTGTTTTTGCGTCCTGCAGGAAAAAGCCGAATATGACAAACATCAACGGAACGGAATATGCGCTCGTCACCGACGCAGAGGGCAACACCGTAATGTCCTCCGACGGACTTTTAAAGGCGTATAACCTTGACGACCACGGCTACATCGTAACAAATGCAGACGGCTCAAATTCCGAAAAGCTTGTAAGCGTACCCAACGATGTTATCATCAGCGACCAGACGGTTACAACAAAGGAGTTTTCGCTTGCTATGCCCAAGGGCTGGTCGGTTACGGACGCAGGCGTTTTTACCAAGGACAAGACCGACGGAAAGTGCACCGTAAAGATGGGCTTTGCAGACGGACTCGACAAGATTACCTTCAGCGAATATGTTCAGAACGACCGTTCGCAGCAGCAGCTTCTCGCGGCGGAGGTTACGAAGAACAAGCCGGACTACAACGTTGACCTTAAAAATGAGGACTTTGAGCTTGACGGACATCAGGCGGCGTCAAGCACCTACAAAATCGTTGACGGCGAGGGCAAGATTATTCACTATGCGGTAATGATTTTTTACAGCTACAACAACCAGGCATATTATGTCAATTACGCCTGCGTAAACGGAGAGGGCTACGATGAGAGCTTCGATTTCCTTGCGTATGTCAAGGAAAACTATGACGTTAAATAAAAGGGAATAACACCGCATACAAGGGCTGTCGGATTCGGCAGCCCTTTAAAAGTTAACAGGGTAACTTATAAAAATATGAACACAATATCGCAAAGAAAATCGAACAGGCTCAAAAATTATAATTATTCTCAAAACGGAGCGTATTTCATCACAATTTGTACGAAGGATTTTAAATGTATTCTGTCGCAGATTGTTCAGGATACATCCGTAGGGGAAAAATCCGTAGGGGACGGCGTCCTCGACGTCCCACAAGTACATTTAACAAAATACGGAAAAATTGTAAACGACAGAATAATTGAAATGAACAACATTTATAAAGATGTAAGTGTTGAAAAATATGTTATCATGCCAAATCATGTTCATTTGCTGATTGTTATAGACAGTTACAATGATAGTATATACGACGGGACGTCGAGGACGCCGTCCCCTACGAGGCAGAATTCGGTAATTTCAAGTTTCATTTCCACGTTAAAAAGATATACCAACAAACAAATCGGTTATAACATCTGGCAAAGGTCGTTTCACGACCACGTTATACGCAGCGAGGAGGATTACCTGACACGTTGGCAGTATATCTACGAAAATCCGAAAAAATGGTTAATCGGAAAAGACAGGTATTATAGTTTATAAAAGAATGAAGCCTACAAGCAACCGCTTATTACTTCTTCACTATTCACTTTTACATTCCGTCCCCTACGGTACACGTCCTCCGAAATGCACTCAAAATCCCTTTTTACATCATTCGGACTGCGGAAATCCATATTTACACCCCTGAAAAAAACGAGCCACAATATTTTGTGCTTAGAAAAAAATAATAGAGAATAGACGTACAAGTGTCTATTATTTTTAAAGAATGTTCAAAACTCCGTGCAAAAAATGAGTGAAACGCAAATGTTAACAATTTGTTCACAATTTTATTGAAAAATTGCCAAATTTCTTTGAGTAATATGCTAAAAATCAACAAATTTATTTATGCAAAACGGAAAAACAGTAATAAACTGTGAATAAATTATTGACTTTTCGGCATTTAAATTGTAAAATTTAATCAACCATAGGAATGGTGTAAAGGGGCGTAGTCTGTGTAAGCGCACGGGTTATGTCAGGATGTTCGGCTTGTATACTATATAAGCCGGCACTCACCACCCCAACCGATACACATCCTACGGTAACAGGCTTACTCGGGTGTGTATCATCGTTCCCACCAACTTGACACAGTGGGATGGTGGGGACCGAACCGAGTTAATTTGACAGTGTTTGCGGAAACCTCCTTTATTAATAAGGGCGGTCAGAGGCTGGAAACAAACGCAGTCGCAAACGCCGGCGCTCGTCCTGCCGGTATTTAGCAAACGGACGAAACGCATTAAAAAATGCAATTTTTATAGGAGGAAAATATATGAAAAAATCAACAAAATTGTTGAGCGTGCTTTTAGCTGTTCTTATGATTTTGTCCTCTCTTTCAATCGCTGCTTCCGCAGCTAAGGCAAACTACAAGACCGTTGCTAACCTTGAAAGCCTTTCGGCTTACAACAACTACGGTACTGTAACACGTCTTTCCTCAGAAGAGAGATTTTCAATCGTACTTGATGAGCTTGACAGAATTCTTGCCAAGGCTAACATCAATATGGGAACGGTTTTCAACGCACTCGGACTTTCGATTACAATCGACTTCCGTGACATCGACAAGGTTTGCTCTTCACTTGATACTATCTACAATACCTTCAATTCAGGTCTTGCAACAATCGCTATGGCGATTTTGAACTTCGGTATCATCGAGAGCGTTAACTTCGATAGCTGGAAAACCGGCATGACACGTGCGGGCACAGCTCAGCTTACTATCATTTACGAAGTTCTTGAGCTTCTCTCAAAGAACAGCTCAGTTGTTAACACCGCTCTTACAAGCGGACTTGACCTCGGTATGATCGGCGGCTTGATCACAGGACTTGATCTTTCTGAAATCAACACCATGATCACCGACCTTCCGACACTTATCCGCGGACTTATCTATCCTCTCTTCTCAAGACCGGATGATACCGCTACTCTTCGTAACAGATACCAGGCTGCTACCTATGACATCAACACCACTCTTGATGAGTTCGTTAAGGGCCTTCTTACAAAGCCCATGAACTGGACATCCTACAGAGTTGACGCAGCAGGCAACGACCTCGGTTATACACTTCCGTTACCGACAACTAACTCTACATCGCGTTACTTCGTAATTAACGGCGACACCATCACCCAGTATGACTATCAGTTCAAGGATGACGACGATAAGGGTTATACCAAGGGCGAATGGGCTGAGATCGTTACTTACACAAAGGCTGAAGAAGCAGGTAACGAAGGCGTTTACGTATTTAAGGCTCCCGACGGCTATGAAGGCGACGGCACTCTTAAGTACTACACAGCCGGCAACGACGGTTACTTCGTACCCGGCATCAAGGACGCTATTAACAACGGTGATCTTAGCTTCTCACTTAACGGTTCTGACAGCGTTCTTACACTTCTCTATAAGTTCGTTCCTTATGTATTCAGAGAGATGGCTCCCGTAGTTCTTAACGGTTCTGTTAAGAAGCTCATCGCCGAACTCTTTGACGTTAAGTTCACAAAGCTTGGCAACAAGGGCGAATTTACAGCACCCGTTTCCGACACCTTCTTTACGGAGGATCAGGGCGAGTACCTTTGGGAATGGTCAAACTACAAGGTAATTGACGGCGTTCCTTATTATCGTTTCCAGGATGAGTTCTTTGTTGGCGAAATTCCCGCAAACATCAGCTCATACTATTATATGTTCGACTGGAACTATCACGTTGACGACGACTTCATCGATGAATTCATCCCCGCAGCTGACGGCAGCACATCTGCAGCAGGCTACACCAGAATTCTTCAGGGTCTTAACGATTTCGTAGCAAAGGTTATCGACCTTGCTATCCTCGACGAGTGGACAGTTCCCGGCGGCGAAACCTATACTAAGTCGGCTATCTTCACATGGACAGCAGGCGGCAACGACAAGATGCTCAACAACATCCTTAACGTTGCAAGAAACGTTGTTCAGATAGCTCCCGTTGAAATCTTCGGCGACTATTATCAGGAAGCACAGTTCTATGATGTAATGATGACCGGCACACTTTCACAGGCAGTGAACGGTGCAATCTGCGAAGGCGTTAAGATGCTTATGCCTCAGATCATCTTCCCGGATAACGTTGTTAATCAGAACATGCTTGCTATCGCAGCTGTTGTTGTAAGAGAGCTTTGCTCACAGCTTATGCCTTCCTACAACTTCGACGCTCTCATTTATGCAGACTATAACGACAGAGCTGTCATTGAGGGCAAGGACCAGCTTTACTGGCTCAACACAACACTTACCATGGGTCTTGACCTTGGTTTGTATTATCTTCGTAACCTCGCTGACCTCGGCGAAGACACCTCTTCAAGCTACTACACAGTTATGAAGAACCTCGGTGCTACTCCGACCAACGACGCAGAGGCTATGACCTATACGGCAGACTTCGACGTTTCCAAGTGGACCTACAAGGTTGACTGGGTAATCGACTGGGCTCTCGCTACTGATGAATGGTGCTGGAGAATGTCTAAGCTTGTTAATGCAACAGGTGCAACAACTCTTACATCTTATCAGGATCCTTGGGCTAAGCTCAACTCGGTACTCCTTGCAATCCTTCCGCTTGATCAGCTTCTCAATGCTGACGGCGCATCTGCTTCTACCTTCCTTGAGAAGGTTCTCAGAAACAAGATTGTTGACGCTATCTCAAATCTTGACCTTCCGACACTTGTCAGCTTGTTCGATATTCCTGCAGGTTACTTCCGTAACGGCAATATCATCAACCAGGCTGTTAAGCTTGTAGTTAAGATCGTAAACGGTGTTGTTAATAAGAGCTATGGCGGCGAACTTCTTGCTTCCGGCACATACACAACAATCAATGCTGTTCTTAACCACAGCAACCTCAAGAGCACAGTTACTACTCTTGTCGGCAAGATCCTTTCCTTCGTTTACACAAACGGCGTACTCGATGTAGCACTTCCGTTTATCAATATGTTCCTCGGTTGGAAGACCGATCCTCAGGAATATAAGGATCCCGATATGTATTGGTTCAACGACGGCGGCGACACATACCTCTACAGAGGCGTTACAAATACTTTGAGATTCGTTAACAACTCTTCGGGTATGCTTCTTAAGCACAGAAACGCTGCAGCTGATAAGCCCTACAACATCGTTGTTAAGGCAATCAACTTCGGCACCAGCGGTATCACATCGAGCCAGTCACTTCCCGTAACCTGCGCTCCCTATGAGACCCTTGACATTCCGCTTACAATTCCTGCAAATACCAATAAGGCATTTGAAGTTGCAGTTACCTACGCCTTCACAGGTAAGGACGGCGCTGCACTCGGCGGAGACCAGACAGTTTATTACTATGGTTACATTTCAACTGTTCAGGATCAGGAACATGAGCACGTTGACGACGTAGATACAGGCGACTATTGGCAGAGAAACGGCTATGACAGCTATGTATTTACAAGGGACATCTATGACAGCGTTACTCATTATCAGGGTTCTGCTTCCTACAAGGCAGCTACAATCCAGATCGGTAACAAGACAAAGAACTTCCAGTCAGTTAAGTATGATACTACACCGGGCGCACCGATGAGCACATACTTCCAGCTTATCACTGACAGAGCAACCGCAGGTTGGGTAAGCGCTCTCGTTAAGGACAGCGTAACCAACACCTCAGGCTACTTCTGGAAGGCAAAGAGCGGCGTTACTGCTGACACTGACTTCCCGTATGGTGTTTATGACGGCGGACAGATCGCTCTTAAGTACGGTTCTAAATCAGGAACCTACATTATCGACTTTATTTACTACAATGACTTCGACATTACTTCGGTAATGAACAAGTACATCGATATGCAGATTGACGCTAACGACGTAACAAGCGAAGGCGCAACCGCATACAACACCTACAAGAATGCACTTCTTGACGTAGTTAAGTGGGCAGACATCGCAAAGAGAACCGACTATGTAACAGCAGTTCAGCCCAACATCGAGCCCGCTATTGCAGCACTTGATGCAGCATATGAGGCACTTAAGCCTTATCTGACCGTTGCTCCCACAAACTATGAGGCAGTTCTTCAGTCAACTCTTGACGCTTGCGAAGACAGAGACTCTGACTATGACTTCCAGGATTTCAAACTCTTCGAGTACTTCAAGTATGAGAACCAGAGAACTAACATCCGTGAGATGATCAAGGCTTATGCACAGCCCACAGAGCCGACTCCGTACATCGAGAACGAGAATATCTCCTATGAAGCAATTCAGGATATTATCGCTAACGAGACCAACGCAAACATCAAGGCAGGTATCAACGCAACACTCGTTCCTCCGACAGAGGAAGCAATGGACGCTTACCGCACAGCAGCAGCAGAGTGGGTAGCTCCCAATTATTCAGAGCTCCAGGTTGCTGACACAGTTGCTAAGCTTCCCTACTACAAGGCATTCATGACTGCCAACCCGAGAGACAATTATTATAATCAGTTCCTTGCAAAGGAAGTTGCTTATGCAGACGCTAACTTCCCGGCAAGCGACGAGGCTCTCTATTCACCTGACACTTGGGCAGAGTATGCAACACGTCTTGCAACAGCTAAGTCTGTTCTTGCAAACGCTAACGCACTCCACTCAGAGATCTTTGACGCTAAGTACTTCCTTATGGTTGCTATGAGAAACCTTAACGAAATCGAGCATTCGATGAAGGACGACGGCAACAACTATCTTGATCAGGAACTTACAGGCCTTATTGCTAACGCAGAGGTAATCCTCAACAACGCTCAGTACTATGACGTAGTTGCAGGCAAGACCGCTGACGAAGCTTGGGCAGAGCTCGTAAAGGCACTCGGTGTTCGTTACACTGACGAAAACGGCAACGACGCTATCCTTTATGACCACTCAGCATACACCTTCGTTGACTATGACAGAGTCAACACAACAAAGAATAAGCTGGCAGTTGACGCTGCTGCTGACAAGCTCCAGGCTGCTATCGACAACTTTGTATGCAACGTAGTTATCGAGCAGAAGGACGGCGACAACACTGTTGAGCAGATCGAGACCGCTATTAAGACCATCCAGGGTATTACTCCCGGCTCAATCCTTACAGTTGATCAGCTTCTTTCACACGTTAAGGCAAGCGTAGCAACAGCAACTCTTGAGGCTACAGTATCCAAGGCTAACGCTTTCGGTACAGGCGCAAAGGTTGATGTTAACGTTGCAGGCATCGGCACACTTACAACTTACGTTGTAGTTATCTTCGGTGACGTTAACGGCGACGGCGCAATCGACGCATTCGATGCATTCGATTCGAACAAGGCTATTAACAACATCGCTCCTCTCGCTGACGCTTACGCAACAGCAGCTGACGTTGACCTTGACGATGCAATTTCACTTGCTGACTATGCAACAATTAAGGCAGCTTCTGTAGGCAATGCAGAAATCGCACAGGTAGTTGCATAATTTAGGCTAACTAACTAAACAATGTGGGTGCCGGGGTTTCCCTCCGGCACTCACCGAAGGAAACAAACATTATACATAATCCAAAAATTTCTCTTTTATTTTCCGTAAATCACCACTTTACGGTTTTCAGGGCAGAGTGATAGCTGTTTTGAGTATTTGTAAAGGAGAATTTTGTGCCGAATGGAAAAAATGCCTATTGACATTTGGCTTGATTAGATGTATATTTATTGGGAAACTGAATAAAAGGAGGCAAAATAATGGCAAAAAAGACGATTAGTCTTGTTTTGGCTGCTATTATGGTTCTCAGCTTGTTCGCAATCAACGCGTTCGCTGCCGGTGAAACTGCTACATTTACAGTTACATCATCAGCCGCAGAGGTTGCTACAGACGACGTAATCACAATAACAGTTACTGCTGCATCCGACGCGACCTATTATGCAGGTCCTATGTCAATCCCGGTAACATACGATGCAACTGCATTTGAGTATGTTGCAAACTCGGTTACAGTTAACGACATCTTTGGCGCAGGCGTAACAGACAGCGCTGTTAACACAACAGCAGGTAAAATTACTGTTGCAGTTACTCCCTTAACCAACGGTTCTCCCGTTGCTCCTAACCTTACAACAGCATTGACAGTTTTCACCTTCCAGCTTAAGGCACTTAGCGGAGAAGGCGATTACACAATCGGTATTGCAGACGATCAGAAAACAGCAGAAAATCCGACCGGTAAGTTCTACTGCGGTTCTTTCTCAACATCTGATCCTAAAACAGCTGACTTAGCTACAATCGGCCAGACTCTTAACAGAGTTGACGCTACCGTTAGCTTCGCATCAGCAGAGCCTGAGCTTATTCTTACAGCTACAGGTGAATCAAACGGCGTTATTATTGATACAAACAAGACCTTTGGCGGCGCTTATGCAGGTGTAGTTTACGGCTTCCCGCAGGCAGCTGCAGCTACATTCAGAAGCATTGGTTACATTACCACAAACCTTACAACTACAGCAGGTGCTCTTACAGCAGGTAACCTTGCCCGTACTATCGGTACTGCAGGTTACGGCACAGGTACCACAATCACTGTAGGTTCAAAGGTTTATGTAATCGTTATCTTCGGTGACGCTAACGGCGACGGTCTTATCAACAACCAGGATACTACAGCTGTTAAGGGCTTTGTTGCAGCTCCTGCATCTATAGCTGCTAACAGCGTTCAGAGAATGGCTGCTAACTGCCAGCAGGTTAACAACGGTACAATGTTACACACATTGAACAACCAGGATACTACAGCATTAAAGCAGTATGTTGCTAATGCTGCTAATAAGTTCAGCCCTGCAACTTTGGCATCTTACCAGTATTCAAAGAACAATTTCTATCAGTAATAATTAGTTTTGCTAATTAGTATACTATTCACAAGAACATTTTAGGAGGAAAAGTCCAATGAAGACATTCAGAAAGGTGCTTGGCGTTGTTCTTGCAATCGCTATGCTCACCGGTGTTTTCTCAATGATGGCTTCCGCATTAGCTCCTGATTCAGCAGTTGATCTTTACATTTCAACTGACAAGACAAACTATGCTGCAGGTGATATAATTACCATCAAAGTTTCGCAGCAGGTTGATCCCGCAGTTGGAAACATGACAATCGCTGGAACATATGCTATCGGTTATCCTGCAGCAGCAATGGAACCCATTTCAACATCAACCGACTTACCTGAGCATAATTTTACTGCTTTAGTTGATGGTTATGACGCTTCAATTTCTGTTATTAACACTTGGGATTCTGTTCAGGCAATGGGTGTTTCAGTTGACGCTGGTGCACCTTGGGATGCTGTTTTCGCTCTCCTTGTTGCCGCTGACGGTACTGCATTTGAAAACACAGAAAAGAAAGACCTCTTCACCTTCCAGATGAAGATTAAGGATGACGCTCCCGACGGTGAATACACACTCGGTTTCAACAAGGATGCTTATGTTCAGTACTATGCATTCTCTGCTGACGAGAATATGGGCGGTGTTTACGGTTACGATGATGACTATGGTTACGGCACAACCGCTAACTATGGCGTTTCCGACACTTGCACATTCACAATCGGCGCATCTGGCCCGAAGGTTGACTACTACAAGGCTCAGCTTAAGATGACTCCCGATTCAGCTACAACTGTTAAGGATGACTTCCAGTTCAGAGTACAGTCAGTTATCACTGACGCTGATTGGGATGCATACTTTGCACAGACAGCTACAGCTGACGAGACCAAGAATGCTATTACCGAGATGGGTATCGTAGCATACAAGGGTGCAGGCACATTTGATGAAGCTACTGCTAAGGCTCTCGTAACCGACGGCACAGCAGCTACAGATTATGCAACAGCAGGTACAACCTACGTTCAGAAGGCTTCTGACACTGCTGATGCATACTTCGGCGCAATCATCAAGGCTAAGCATTCAACAATGCCTAACGACGTAACTTATATGGGTTATGTTAAGTACGTTGACGCTGCAGGCGACGCACAGGTTATCTTCTATGAGACAGCAAAGACAGCAGCTCTTGCTTCAAATTACGACAATTACGTTTCTGCTTATCTCGCAGCTAACCCCTATCAGGGCTAATTGAAGAATAAGAATTAAGGAATAAGTATGCAAGACTCCAAAAAATATATTGCTCCTGATTTTGACTATACTTCATTTGATTTTTCGGATGATTTAACAGTCACAATAATTTCCTCAACAGATGAGGATCCTACACATGATGCAATAATTGATTGGCGTTGAGTAATTTGAAACATTAATTGAGAGGAGTAAAATTTGATGAAACAAATTTACACTGCGCCTGACTTTGAAGTTTCAGTATATGAAGTAGAGGATATCATCACTATCTCCGTTGGTACCGGCCCCGTAGAGGGCGGCGAAGGCGGCTGGCTTGATATCTAACCTGGACGCTTAGGCGCTTAGACAAATTAACAAAACGCAGAGTAAGCAATTACTCTGCGTTTTTTCTTTTTGCGGACAGTCAGTTCCGGGCGGATCCCGTCCGAACAGAACAATGCATATTATCGGCATATATCCGTAGGGACGAACATTGTTCGTCCGCATATATTACCGTAAATTTACGGCGTATATCCGTAGGGGACGGCGTCCCCTACGTCTCGTAAAGTGAATAGTGTATAGTGAAGAAGTAATAAGTGTTTGTTTCGCAAACCGTAGGGTACGGCGTCCCGACGTCCCGATCAACCTCCCCTTGACAGGGGAGGTGTCTTTTTGCCAAAGCAAAAAGACGGAGGGGTAGTCATAGAAGCATATAAACAAATCTACCCCTCAGTCTCGCTTCGCTCGACAGTTCCCCTCTCAAGGGGAGTTTGTAAGGATGTAATTAATACTAAAGCATTAATACTTAAAAATTAATAATTGCCGTAGGGGCGACCATCGGTCGCCTGCAAAAACACCGCAAATTCCGGTCTCTGCTGTCAACCTTGCATTAACGCACGTCTATCCTCCCGAATTCGCCCTGCAGACAGAGTCAACTGCAAAACGTGAAAATTTACACACCGTACTCAAAACACGCTCAGAGCTTAATTTTAGGGCAATACGAAGGGCAGGAGCGAAAGAGGATTTCACCGTTAATTCTCCGTGACTATTGCCGTATTCCTTGCGTTCCCGGATTGTACGAGCCGACCTTTGTTAATAAATTGTCAAAATAAACAGATATTCACCGTAAAAATTGGAAGGTAACAATATGTGGTGGCGTGAGCCGTCAGCGGCACATATATTGAGTGTAAGCCGCACGTTTATATTCCGACAGCGCACGTTTAAGACAATTTTTGACTAACAAAGTTGAACTTTAGACAAAAAACATCTACTTACTGACAACTTGCACAATTATTCACCGAAAAATTTTGTTTGACAATTAGTATTTATATGGTATAATTAAGGTGAACGGCAATTCACCTTTTGACTTGCAAAAAAAATTCACGGAGGAATAAAACTATGGACACAAGATTCGCAATCTCAGAGTACCATGACGCGAAAGCCATCAACAGAGAGCTTGATGAGCTTATCAAAAAGCCGATTTACTCAATTAAGCCTGATGTTCTCAAAAACTATGAAGAAGAATATTACGGCAAAAAGTGCGTAAAATCAAAGGCTATGATCGATGAGGCAAAGGCTATCATCCCCGGCGGCGTTCAGCACAACCTCGCATTTAACTATCCCTTCCCGCTTGTTTTCACAAAGGCGGACGGCGCATATCTTTACGACATCGACGGCAACAAATATTTTGACTTCCTTCAGGCAGGCGGCCCGACAGTTCTCGGCTCAAACCCCAAGGTAGTCCGTGAGCAGGTAATCGACCTTCTTAACACCTGCGGACCTTCAACAGGTCTTTTCCACGAGTTTGAGTACAAGCTTGCCAAGAAGATTTCAGACTCTGTTGAAACAGTCGATATGTTCCGTATGCAGGGCTCGGGCACCGAGGCTTGTATGACAGCTGTCCGTGTTGCACGTCTTGCAACCGGCAAGAAGAACATTCTTAAAATGGGCGGCGCATATCACGGCTGGTCCGATCAGCTCGGTTACGGTATCCGTGTTCCCGGCTCTAAGTTCACACAGGCAAGCGGCGTTCCGCTTTACATCTTTAAGCACACCCAGGAGTTCTTCCCCGGCGACCTTGAGGACCTTGAGAGAAAGCTCTGGCTCAACCAGTTCAGAGGCGGCACTGCTGCCGTATTCATCGAGCCCGTCGGTCCCGAGAGCGGTTCAACTCCCGTTGACTTTGACTTTAACAAGGGCGTTGAGCGTCTTTGCCGTAAGTACGGCGCACTGCTTGTATTCGATGAGGTTGTTACAGGCTTCAGAATCGGCATGGCAGGCGCACAGGGCTTCTTCGGCGTATCTCCCGACCTCACCATCTTCGGTAAGGTTATCGCAGGCGGATATCCGGGCGCAGGCGGCTTAGGCGGCAAGAAGGAATATATGAAATACCTCGGCGCAGGTCTTGACGCTACAGGCGAAAAGATTAAGAAGGCGTTCACCGGCGGTACAATGACAGCCAACCCGCTTTCATGCTGTGCAGGTTACTTCACTCTTGAAGAAATCGACAAGACAAACGCTTGCCAGAAGGCAGGCCAGATGGGCGACAGACTTACAGCAGGTCTTAAAGAGCTTGTTGCTAAGCACGGTCTTCCGTTCGTTGCTTGGAACGAAGGTTCAATCTGCCACCTTGAAACAGTCGGCACTCTTCACTTCTCAATCAACTGGAAAAAGCCCTGGACAATTCCGGGCGTTCTTGACGCAACCTCAGTCAGAAAGAAAGAGATGCAGCACATGGGCGCTGCTTATATGGCAGAGGGACTTGTTACACTTGCAGGTTCACGTCTTTACACTTCTGCTGCTTATACTCCCAAGATGATCGACAACGCTCTTGCTTGCTTCGACAAGGTTCTTGCAAACGTAGCAGTTAAGGCTGACTGATTTTAAACCTACGGGCGGGCGGCTCTCCGTCTGCCCGATATTTTTAAGGAGAAAATAATATGGATATATTAGAAGCAAAGGAACTGGTCATCAGAGCCGGTAAGGAGCTTCTCAAGGCGGGCATTATCGTCCGTACATGGGGAAACATTTCCTGCCGTATTTCGGACACCCAGTTTGTAATTACTCCTTCAGGTCTTGCTTATGAGGACCTTACCCCCGAGCAGATAGTCCTTGTTAATATTGAGGACTGCAGCTATGAGGGCGACATTAAGCCCTCAAGCGAAAAGGGAATCCATGCGGCGGCGTATAAGCTTCGTCCAGACGCAAATTTCGTAATTCATACTCATCAGATGCAGGCGTCCGTTATAGGTGCGCTCGGCTTTGATATTAACTACGTTGCGCCCAAGAGTGCCGAGATCGTCGGCAAGGACGTACCGCTTGCTTCCTACGGACTTCCCGGCACGGGCAAGCTTCGTGAGGGCGTTATCGCCGCTATAAAGAGAACGGACTCAAAGGCTATACTTATGGCTCACCACGGTGCGCTCTGCGTAGGCGCAGACTATGACGAGGCGTTCAAGGTTGCAACAGAGCTTGAGTTAATCTGCGAGGACTGCCTTAAGAGAAAGTACAACGACCTTACCGGTAAGGTTGCCGAAACCGTAGGCGAAATTGCTGACTTTATCGGCGACAAGCTGGCTTCTGCCAAGACCGCAAGCTGTCCGAAGGTTGACGTTTGCGACAGCGAAAGAGACGGTAGCGTTCTCAACATCAGCTCAGTTGACGGCGACGGCAAGATAGTCAGAATCGACATCAAGACCGGCGAGCTTGTTGCAGGCGACTGCTATCCCAACAGCGCAGAGCTTCACAGGGCTATTTACAAAAAGCGTGAGGATATTAACTACATTAAGCACAACACCTCTCCCGAGGTTATGGCAATGTCACGCAAGGGCAAGAAGATGAAGCCGTTACTTGACGACTTTGCTCAGCTTGTCGGCGTTACGGTTAAGCACGCCTTCTACAACCCCAACAACACCCTCAAAACCTCAAAGAAGGTTGCGAAGGCACTCAAGGGCAGAAACGCAGTGCTTCTTGACGGCAACGGAGCTCTTTGCGTTGCAGGCAGCGAATACGACGCAGTTGCGGTTGATATGGTTATGGAGAAGGGCTGTAAGACTCAGGTCGGCGCAGACCTCTTCGGCACAGGCAAGCCGATTAACCCGATTGAAACGCACCTTATGAGATTTATTTATCTTAAAAAGTATTCCAAGAAGGCTTCAAAATAATAGCATTAATTAAAAGCACCCGACTTTAAGGTCGGGTGCTTTGCTGTGTCTTGTTGTTTGTTAATTAATTCCGTTCATAGTCTTGTCAATATAGAACATATCGAAGGCGTCAACGGCTGTGTCCGAATTAAAGTCAGCCGACTGACTGAAATAAGCGTTGCCGTCGGGCTCGGTGCCGTAGGCAATATTGAGTTTAACCGCCGAGTAGTCCTCAATTGTGCACTGACCGTCGCCGTTTACGTCGCCCTTGACTATGAGGGTATATTCCGAATAAACCGCGCCCTTGCCGTCCTTGACGGTTACGGTGTCGCCCGTGCCGTTGCCGCTTGAAAGAAAGCTTCCGTTTTTAACAGTGAAGTAGCCCGAAAGCGAGCCGACCGACGGCGAGGAGGGGACAATGGATAAAAGTCTGTTAATCTCGTCGATTTCAACCGAGTCGCCCTTGCTGATATAAGGCGCCGTTGCGGAAATGTTTACCGAAACGGTAGTGCCCGACAGGGTAACGTTTTCAACAACCTCGGCAAGCGAATCCGTTACAGCCGTGCCGCTTGAATTTTTTCCGAAGTAAAGCATGCCCTCGGGGGAAGCGGATTTCTTAAGCGATTTGGGGTTACAGAAAACATAGCTTGAGCCGCTGACATCTGCCTTGGCGGTAAGAGCGAAGCGGAGCACCGCCGTGTCGGAATATTTTGAGAGTGCAGCGTCCTTCCTTGCAACATAGACAAAGCCGACCGCACCGTATTTTTCCTGAGAAAGCCCCGAGTTTGCAAACAGACGGGTGTATTCGGATGATGAGGAGTCGACCGTGACCGCCCCGTCAATAAGCGCGGAAGCGCTGCTTAGCGTAAACTTTGAAGCGTCGTAATATACCGGTATGCCGACGGTGCTTGCGTAAAAGTCGGTTGTAATTTTTACGGTGAAGGTTACCGTGCCGCCGGGCGCAACCTCCGTCTTGTCTGCGGCAAGCTTAACGGTTGCCCTGTCGCTGTTCGAAGCGGCAAAAAGCCCTACGGTAAGCGCGCCGACCGCAATTACAAGAGCAAGTATTAAAGTTAAAGCCTTTTTGGAAAGTTTCATTTTATCTACCTTTTTATTGTTTGTCGTTTTCAGCGTATCTATTGTAGCATATTAAAGACCTTTTGAAAAGGAAAATTTACAATTTTTAAAAATATGTCAAAAACAAGACTTGCAACGAATGACAACGCCGTGTGTTCAATTTATGCTTCGTACTCACCGCAGGCGACGGCGACCTTCAAACGAAACAAAACACCCGACCTTGACAGTCGGGTGAGTTGATTAACTTAAAGTTTATTTGAGCGAAGCGGCTTCGATTATATCTCCCTTTGCGTCTTCGGCGACGGTGAGGGTTACGCTGTCGCCTACGTTGAGAATAACGACCTTTTCCGCATTGGCTACGCCGAGCTTGTAGAAGGCTTCGGAGGAGTCAAGCTTGAGGTAGAAATAGGTTTCGCCGCCGGTTACAACCGAACGGATTTCGTTTATTTTACCGCTTATTTCTTTAACGGAGCTTTGCTGCGCCGCTTCCTCGTTCATGGAGTCAATGTCGATTTCAACGTTTACACCGCTTCCCTTCAGCTCTTTTGCATAGTCCTCGGTGCACTGGCTGAGGGTGGCTCCGATGCCGACTATTGTCGACTGCTTGACATTGACCATCGCGTACATTTTAACAAGCTCGCTCGAATCCTTGAGCGCAACGAAATAGGTAGGCTCGCCGCTGATGTTGAGAAGCAACGGGAAGGTGGCGTTGTAGCTGTACTGCTGAACCTTACCTTCGGCAGAGGTCATCGCCTTGTTTTCAAGCGCGCCCGAAATCGGGTAATACTTGGTTTCCTTTGTCCTCTGGTTAAGAAGCACGAAGCCGATAATCGACTCGTCCGAGCTTATTGAGGTTACGCCCGTATACATATATACGTCGTCGTTGAGGGCGAGGTAGTTGTATCCGGAGCTGGTGATTTTAACGCCTTCCTGACCGATTATTGAGTTGATAAAGCCGCCGTTGAGCTTGCCGTAATAGTTGTACTGCTCGTCAAGAATTGAAGCGGAGTAAACCCTGTCAATCCACTGCCATTCCTCGTCCGTGACAAACTCCTCGGTGGGAAGCTTTGTCTTGCCGTCAAGGCTTGTTGAAACAATCTGACAGCTTCCGTCAATTGCGTTTACAACAATTGCGCCGATAACGTCCGTTCCGCCGAAAAGACCGATTTTCTTGTCGAGAACCGGTACTATCCAGAAGGGCTTGCCCTCCTCGTCAATTTCAAAGCTCGGCTCGTCGAAAATATAGGTCGGGTACCTGAAACGCAGATGTCTTAAAACGTACCTGTTAAGGTATTCCGCAGGGGAATATTTCATGCCGCTTTCAAGTCTTACAATTTCGCTCTTCTGCGTTGTCATATCGACGATAATGTACGCAGGAAGACCCTCTCCCGTGTTCTTGAACCATTTAAAGACGTCGCCGTAGGCAAGGGAGTAAACTCTTACGGGGGTGTTTTTGTAGTTAATCTGAGTTGAAT
This sequence comes from Clostridia bacterium, assembly GCA_017438845.1. Lineage (GTDB taxonomy): Bacteria > Bacillota > Clostridia > Oscillospirales > Acutalibacteraceae > Fimenecus. Next base: position 42,187 of record JAFRUO010000023.1, read on the forward strand.
AGTTTGAAACCACGAACTGCGAAACCATGTCGGAAAGGTCGCCGAGCGTTCTTACCGCAAGGCTGTTTGCCGACGAGGAGTCGAGGGTGGGAACGCTTGAAAAGTCGATTTCCGCAACGTCTGCGGAGAAGTCGCCGTCCTCAACGGTAATAAGGTGAGAGTAGGAGTTTGCCCTGAAAACCTGCACGCCCGCAATATAGCCGATTAAGGCGACAACTGCCAGCACGCCGATTATAATACCGGGGATCCTTGCTCTTTTCTTGATATAGGGGGTGTATTCGGGGTGCGTAGCAACCTTTGAGGTAAAGGCTGTAAGCGCAAGGTAAATCAGACAAACCAGCCCGACATACATATAAAGCTCAATTGATTTCGGGTTGAGCGCGGGAATCATTACATAATACGCAATTGCGCCGAAAACAACGGTCAGCAGAATATTCACAATGATTTTCCTTGCCGCATTTCTCGGAGGAATGTATACCTCCTTGACGGCTTCCTCGTCGCCCTCGGATTTTTTCCTGCCCTTTTTGAAGTCAACATTGATAGGGTCCATTATAACAACTCCTTTACGGTTGATGTATTTAGTATATCCTATTTACCCGGTTAATGCAAGCGCTCAGATGACAATACCGCCGTTTACCGCAAGCACCTGCCCCGTAATATATGAGGCGCCCTCCGAAGAAAGGAAGGCGACTGCGTCCGCAACGTCCTGCGGCGTGCCGAGCCTGCCGAGCGGTATTTCCTGCCGCAGCTGTTCAAGCTCCGCCTGCGAAAAACCGGAGAGCATATCCGTGCTTATAACGCCCGGGGCTACGGCGTTTACGGTAATCCCCGACGGCGCAAGCTCCTTTGCAAGAGCCTTCGTAAGCCCGATAACTCCCGCCTTGGCGGCAGAATAGTGCACCTCGCAGGAAGCGCCCGTCTGCCCCCACATGGAACTGACGTTAATTATTTTTCCCTCTTTTTTTCTTACCATTTCGGGAATAACCGCACGGCACATATTGAACACGCCCGTAAGGTTTGTGCCGAGCATATGATTCCAATCGCTGTCGGTAATGTCCGTAAAAAGCTTTTGCTGAGCAATGCCTGCATTACAAACCAGCAGGTCGATTCTTCCGAAATCCTCTTTAATTTTTTTGGTGGTGAGGTTGACCGCCTCGGGGTCTGACACATCGCAGCAGTAGCAACGGCTGTCGTTTTTAAGCTCCGCCGCAAGGCTCTGTGCGGCTTCCCCTTCTTTTTTGTAAATAAGCGCCGTCTGCCAGCCGTCGGCGTCAAGCCTTCGGGCAACGGCTTTTCCGATGCCTCTCGACGCACCGGTTATAACAGCAAGCTTCAAAAAATCACCGCCTCTTTTAAGCTACGGATATTCTACCATAAACCGAAGAAAAAATACAGAGAAATATTTAAAAAATATGCGCATGCTTTTTAGTTGATTTTTAATAATATTTTTTTAAAAACAGGCGGATGATTTGTTGACTTTATATGATATTTTTGATATTATTAATTTGGCATAACCAAACGCGTTTATCGTATCACAATTAAGGAGGAATTATCGTGACTGACCAAAAAACGATGGCATACCTCAATATGTATGCCGTACTCGGTACGCTTGAAAACCTGTGCGAGCTTGATTCCGAGTCAGTTAAAATTATTTCGGGGCTCAAAAAGCCGATTTCGCTTTGCTTTGATGTAAAGGACGGCCCTGCAGCAACGCTCACCTTTTCTTCAAGGGGCTGCAGAATGGAGGACGGTGTAAGAGAATGCGACATCAAAATCCCCGTTTCATCCTGCGAAAAGTTTAACCAAATCATCGACGGAACGGTAACCCCCGTACCCTCAAAGGGCTTTGCAAAAATAGGCTTCCTTTTAAAAACCTTTACCGCCCTTACCGACAGGCTTTCGGCGCTTATGAGGCCGTCGGAGGAGGACCTTAAGGACAGAGCCTTCTTTGAGCTTTCGACAACGCTCACGTTTTACACAATCGCCGTAGCGCTCGCCCAGATAGGCAACCGTGACGAAATCGGAAAGCACAGCGCCTCGTATATGGTGGACGGCGATATTCATTTCGGTATCGGCGACAGCATTGCCGCAACTCTCAGGGTTAAGGACCACCACCTTGTAACCATCAAAAAGGCTCCCGAAAAGCCGAGGGCAATTATGAAATTTAAGGACCTTGACCTTGCCGCCGCACTCTTTAACGGCACCGCAAACGCCCTCGAATGCGTATGCAACGGCTCAATTGAAATTCACGGCATGGCTTCCATGATAGACAACATGAACAGGCTTCTCGACAGAGTTGCTCTTTATTTAGGCTGAGGAGGGAAAGACTATGAGTAAATATCCTGTTTACAATCATGAAAAGGGCAGAGAGTGCTTTGACAGAGCATTAAAGGTTATCCCTGCCGGTATCTACGGTCATTTAGGCCCCTCCGAGGGACTTTGGATTCCGATTGAGAAATGGCCCTTCTACTCCGAAAAGGCTCAGGGCTCATATTTCTGGGACCTTGACGGAAACAAATATATCGACTATATGTGCGCCTACGGACCAAACGTGCTCGGCTACAACGACCCCGACGTTGACAAGGCGGCAATGAAGCAGCTCAAGCTCGGCAACTGCACAACCGCACCGTCAAAGGTAATGGTTGAATGCGCCGAGAAACTCGTTGACACCGTCGCCTCGGCTGACTGGGCTTTCTTCTGCAAGAACGGCTCGGACACGACAACGCTTGCGGTAATGACCGCAAGAGCGCACACGCATAAGAGAAAAATCATCTTCTTAAAGGGCTATTATCACGGAGATTTCCAGTGGGCTCAAAAAATCGACTACCCCGGCATTCTTCCCGAGGACGTCTGCCACAACCTCGTTGCTCCCTGGTTCGACATTGATGCGCTCCAGAGACTTTATGACGAGAATGACGGCGACATCGCAGGCCTTATCGCACAGCCCTACGACCACGGCAATTTCTACGACAACGTTCCCGCAAATCAGGAATACTGGAAGGGCGTCAGGAAATGGTGCGACGACCACGGCGTAGTTCTTATTTTCGACGACGTTCGCGCCGGCTTCCGTCTTGACATTCAGGGAAGCGACCACTATTACGGCATTAAGGCGGACCTTATCTGCTTCTGCAAGGCGCTTGCAAACGGCTATAATATGTCGGCTCTTTGCGGCGGCGAGCATATGAAAAATACGGTTTCGGGCATGACCTACACGGGCTCGTACTGGATGAGCGCGGTTCCCTTTGCGGCGTGCATAGCCTGTATTGACAAAATGAAGAAGCTCGACATTCCCACCATGTTCAGAAAGCTCGGCACCGAGCTTACCGACGGTTTCAAGGCGGCGGCGCAAAACAACGGCTTTGACCTCGTGGTTTCGGGCGAGCCTGCGCTGTTCTACCTGAGAATTGCGAACGATGACAGCCTTATGCTTCATCAGGAATGGGTTGCGGAGTGCGTTTGCAGAGGACTTTTCCTCGCTTCTCACCACAATCACTTTATCAACGCTTCGCTTACCGAGGACGACATCAAGCTGTCAATCGACATCGCTGAGGACGCCTTCAACGAGGTAAGAAAGAATCATCCGGAATTAAGATAAAAAACCACACATAAAGGGAGGATCTTATATGGCTAATTTACCTAAACAGGAATGGCTTGCGCTTGAGAAGAAAGCTTTTGAACTCCGCAAGCTCTGCCTTCAGACCACCGACTGGGCAGGCTCGGGTCATATCGGCGGAGGCCTGAGCGTACTTGACCTTTTGACGGTGCTTTATCACAAGTACCTCAATATCAGGGTTGACGAGCCTAAATGGGAGGACAGAGACCGCTTTATCCTCAGTAAGGGCCACGCCGCTATCGCTTACGCTCCCGTGCTTTGCGACAAGGGCTTTAACGACCCCGAAATGCTCAAGACCTTTAACCTTACCGGTTCAATGATGGGCATGCACCTTGACTCAAACAAGGTTGTCGGCGTTGACGCTTCAACGGGCTCGCTCGGTCACGGCGTTTCAATTGCGGCAGGCACTGCGCTTGCGGCAAGAATTTTAGGCAAGGATTACCTTACCTATGTTGTTACCGGTGACGGAGAGCTCGGAGAGGGCTCGAACTGGGAAGGCTTTATGACCATTAACCACTACGAGCTTTCAAACTGTATCGTGTTTATCGACCGTAACCACTGTATGATAGACGGACCTACCGAGGAGGTTATGAAATTAGAGCCCCTTGCGGACAAAATGACCGCCTTCGGCTTCAATACAATAGTTGTAGACGGCAACAATATCGGCGAGCTTTGCGACGCTATTGATGTTGCTATCGGCCGCTCCAAGGAAAAGTGCAGCCCCACCTGCATCCTTATGGATACGCAGAAGGGCGCAGGTATCAAGGACATAGCCGGCGACTATCACTGTCACTATATGGCTCTTGACGAGGAGACCTTCAACAGGTTCAATGCTCAGCTTGAAGAGGACTACAAGGCACGTTGCGAGAGAGCGGAAAAGGAGGGTAAATAATTATGGCAGGCGGATTTGTATATAACGCGATAGATCAGACAGAGGTTGCTACCGCTGAAATTTACGGCAAGGCACTTGCTGACATTATTTTAAGGGACCCCAAGGTTGTAGCTATCACAGCCGACCTTGCAAAATCGACTAAGCTCGGCGACGTACTCAAGGTTTGCCCCGAAAGGGTTATCAACGTCGGTATTGCCGAGCAGGATATGTTCGGCGTTGCCGCAGGTATGGCGAGGGCAGGCTGTATCCCGTTCCTTTCGGGCTTCTCGGCTTTCACCTCGATGAGAGCCTGCGACCAGCTTCATACCGACATCTGCTATCAGAATGTCAACGCTAAAATAATCGCCACCCATGCGGGCACCTCCTTCGGTCAGGCGGGCTCAACGCACCACGCTATCGTTGACCTTGCAATCACGAGGGCAATGCCCAACCTTACGGTAATCGTACCTGCGGACGGCTTTGAAACCGCAAATGCGGTAAACGCCGCATACGACAACTACGGCCCGTATTACATCCGTATTAACCGCGGCTTCGACCGTGTGCTTTATGACAGTCAGGACTACGGATTCGAGGTCGGCAAGGCTGTTGAAGTGCATCCCGGCACCGACATCACCGTTATCGCCTGCGGAAGCTGTGTTTTCCAGGCGAGAGAGGCGGCTAACTTCCTTGAAAATTCCGACGGCTTGAAGGTAAGGGTTCTCAATATGCACACCATTAAACCGATTGACAGGGAAGCAATTCTCAAGGCGGTTATGGACACCAGAAGAATTATCACCGTTGAGGACCACTCCGTAATCGGCGGCCTCGGCTCAGCCGTGGCGGAGGTTATGGCGGAAGCCGGCAAGGGCTGCGCGTTCAAGCGTCTCGGTCATCAGGATAAGTTTGCGCCCATAGGACTTCACGAGGACATTATGTCCGAGGTCGGCATCGACGCCAACGGCATTATCGCCGCAGTGCGTGAGGTTATGCAGGCGGACTTTGAAGAGGACGACAACTGGGACGACGATGTATAATTAAAAGTCGGAATTGTATATCGGAAAGTGAGTTGATTTTATGCACGAACAACAGGAAATATATTCAAACAAAATTTTCTTCAATGCGGCTCTTCCGCTGATTAAGGTCATTGCGCAGGACGTACCCTCCTTAAAAAAACAGTTTAAGAAGGTGCACGCCGTAATTCAGGTGTCGGCGCTTGACCCCGACGCGGAGGGCGGCAAGGTCGGAATGCATTTTGTCGTAAACGGCGAGGACGACTGGCTGGTTCACCTTAACCGTGTGGACCCGAAGCCGCACGTTGAGCTTCAGTTTAAATCAATTGAGGCGATGAACGCCTTCTTCAAGGGAAAAATCGGTCCTGCAACGCTTCCGAAGATGAAGGGTGTTGCCTCGCATTTCGGAGCGTTTAAGGCGTTTCTTATGACGCTGCTTAAAATGGCGAACGTGCTCGGAGCGACGGAAGCCCCCGAGGATGACGAAACCAAGCAGCTTATGGTTAAATGTATGTTCTACCTGCTTACAAGCGGTATAAGCCAGCTTAATAAGTTAGGGCATCAGGAAATTCATGACTGGACGGCAAAGTCGCCCGACCGTGTTTACGCTCTTGCGGTAAACGATCACCCCGAGGTTTCGGCGTTTATCAGAATCAAGGCGGGCAAATCCCGTGCAGGCAGAGGAGAATACAAGAGGGCTATGCCCTTCTTTACGCTTCGCTTCGACTCGTTTGAAAGCGCACTCGGCATTCTTCTCGGTACGGACGATATGCTTGAGTCGGTTAAGAAGGGCAAGCTGATAATGGACGGCGCTCCCGAATTCGGCGCTCAGTTCGGCGGCTTTATGCTCATGATCGGCGACCTTGCAAAATAATCTAAAAGTATTTCAGGGAACAGGCTTGCATTGCGGGTCTGTTCTTTTTTTGCGGGTCATCATCTCCCGAGGAAACAGAAATCACTTTATTTTGTGCAAAAAAATCATATTTCACCACAAAATATAGTAAAAATAGTGTTGTAAAACACTATCAGTATGTGTTATAATACTAAAATGTAAAATAGTATAGTAGTATTATTGTGCTTGTGAGGACCAAATGCAGAACAAAGAAAACCAAAACGACCTTTTAATCGGCAGAAACGCCGTTACCGAGGCGCTCAAAGCAGGGCGGGAAATTGACACGCTCTTTATCACGAGGGGCAACAGCAACCCCGCACTGTTGAGAATCGTTTCCATGGCGAAGGAAAAGGGAGCGGTTATAAAGGAAGCCGATCAAAAAAAGCTCGATTATATGTGCAGCGGAGGAAACCATCAGGGCGTTTGCGCTTTCGTTGCAAGCCATGAGTATTCCACGGTGGACGACATCCTTGACTATGCCCGTGAAAAAGAGGAAAAGCCCTTTGTTGTAATTTGTGATGAAATTGAGGACCCCCACAACTTAGGCGCTATTATCCGCACCGCCGAGTGTGCAGGCGCTCACGGGGTTATAATTCCGAAGAGAAGAAGCGCGGCGCTCAGCTATGCCGTCGGCAAAACCTCGGCAGGAGCGCTTGAATATATGAGAGTTGCAAGAGTTTCAAATCTTGCACAGACGATTGACGAACTGAAGGGAAAAGGGCTCTGGGTTTACGGCGCCGACATGGACGGTGACGACTATAAATCGGTCGACGTTGCGGAGTCTGCGGCTCTCGTAATCGGTTCCGAGGGAAAGGGCCTGGGAAAGCTTGTCAGGCAAAAATGCGACGTAATTGTTTCCCTTCCGATGAAGGGTAAAATCAATTCCCTGAACGCCTCCGTGGCGGCAGGAATACTGATGTATGAAATAGCATCAAAGAGATAAATAAATTTCGGGGTGTAAAAATGTCAAACAATGATTATTTGGACGGATTGTCTGCTGACGAAATTTTAAACGGCGAAAGCACTGACGGCGAGGGTAAAATCTGGTCGCTTTCGGAAATTGACGCTTTGCTGTCTGACGACGCTGCAGGGCGTTACGGTTCCGAGCCCGAGGACGAATACAGCACCTCGGTTGACGACATACTTTCCGAAATCGCAGGCTTTAACCGTGAGTATACCGAGGACGGCGACTCCGACGGGGATGAGGTCAAGCTTAAGGATTTTGACCTTTCGCAGTACGGAGATTATTATGACGAGGACGCCGTTGAGCCGCTTATTGACTCCGCCGACGGAGAACAGGCTCAGGAGGAGTCTGCCGAGGAGGAGGACGCCTCCGTACCGGGGCAGATAAGCATTGAAAAAACAAGAGTGTTCAACGAGGTCGAGGTAAGGTCCGTTCGCAAGAGCGACATTGACCACCAGATCGGTACCGTCAAGGTAATCAAAACCGGCGAGGTACCCGGCGTGGGCAAAAGCAAGACCGACCCTTACAGGGAAAGGTTTTTCAACAAGCCCGAGCTCAATATTGAAAAAACAAGAGACCACATCAAATATATGCAGGGCGTTCCGCAGAAAACGATAGAACGTCACGGCGTAGTAATTAAAAAAAGCGACCGTCAGAAAACCGACCCCAACGGAGTTTCTCCCATCCCCGTGCTGGTGGATGCGGCTGACGAATATGACGCACAGCACAGAACGGGCATTGAAACTCAGACCGGCACAATCAGAAGAAATGCCTTTGAGGACGACAATCAGATAATGCTCGAGGGCTTTGAGGCGGAGGACGAGGTCGAAATCGTAAACGAGGAGCAGACCGAGGAGGAGCTTCTTAAAAAGCGCCGTGCGAAGGCGTCAAAATTCAAACTTTTCCCGAACCTTGACGATGAGCAGGAGGAAGCGGAGGAGATTGCGGACGGTGCTGAAGAGGAAACGGACGGCGACGAAATTTCCGAGGAGTACGACGGCGAAGCGCTTGAGGAGGACGGCGAGGAAGCTCCCAAGCTTGCCGAAAACGAAAAGCAGAATGCGCCCAAGGCGGAAAAGGAAAAGGTCAGGGTTGAGCGTGAGCTTTTCGGACCCAAGGACTTTAAGGCGGTTAAGGCTATTTATCTTTCGGAATTTTCAAGGGAGAGATTAAAGCTGATTGTCTGCGCGGTGTGCTTCGGCATTCTGCTTGTAGGCTCGGTTGCGACCTCTGCGTTTGAAAGCTTTGCGCTGTTTGCAGGCAGTCCGAGAATATACAGTGCGGTAAACCTTGTTGCACTGCTGATTGTCGCGGGCTTTAACTATAAGGATTTCTTTACCGCAATAGACAAGGCAAAAAAGAAAAAGGCGAACGCCTCTTCGGTAATCAGCCTTTCTCTTGCGGCCGGAGCGTTGCAAACGCTTGTGTCGTTTTTCTACCCCGACCTGCTTACAAGCGGTACGAATTTATATGCCGCGGTTGCGCTCTTCTGCGTGCTGATGATTAACCTCGGCAATTTCCTGAAGCTTGACAACGATATTAAAAACTTCAATCTTCTCGGGAAACGTCAGGGAAAATTCTATGCGGCTAAGGCGATTGACGATGAGGACAAAGCCTTTGAAATCGGCAGAGGACTTATGATAAGAGAGCCTGATGTCAGATATTCAGCAAAGGTGGGCTTCCCGTACAGGTTTGTCGAGATGTCAAAAACCGTTGACCCGACGGCTGAAAGCTACAAAACGGTCATTCCCGCGGCGGCGGTTGCGGCGGCGGTTGTGGCGTTGATTTCAGCAATTATAAACCGTAACATTTTCTACGGAATAACCTCTCTTACGGGTGTTTTCCTTATGGCAATGCCGATTGCAATCGGCGTGTCGCTGTTCGGATTGCTCCGCTACATAAACGCCTCGCTTAACCGTCACGGCTCAATGATTTCGGGCTACGAAGCGGTTGAGGACATACTTGAAACCAATGCCGTTGCGGTAGACGCCTCAGAGCTCTTCTCAAACGACGGGGCAAGCATCTACGGCATCAAGCTTTACAATTCAATGAGAATTGACGAGGCAATTCTTTATACGGCGGCGGTCGTTATCAATTCGGGCGGAGCCTTAAGCGAAGCCTTTGACGCAACAATTCTTTCAAACAGTGAAATGATACCCGAGGTCGAGTCGCTCGCTTACGAGGAAAAGCTCGGCTGCTCCGGCTGGATATACAATTTCAGGGTACTTGTCGGCAACAGGGATTTGCTTATCAAGCACAACGTTGACGTACAGTCCAAGGAGGAGGAAGCAAGCTACACCAAAAACGGCAACAAGGTGCTTTACCTTGCCGTAGAGGGTAAGGTAGCGGCGATGTTTATCGTGGGCTATTTCGCAAACGAAAAAACCGCAAAATATATGCGCTTCCTCGAAAAATCGGGCGTCAACATTCTTGTCAGGACGACTGACGCAAACGTAACCGAGGAGCTGGTTGAGCAGCGCTTCGGCTTGCCGAAGAACTTTATTAAGGTAATTAATCCCGTTGCAGGGGTAATGCTCAGGGAGCTGCGGCTGTCAGAGGTCGAAGCCGAGCCGTGCAGAATACTTGCAAACGGAAAACTCAACTCCTTCCTTCATGCAATCTGTAACGCTCTTATGATTAAGGAAAGAAGTAAAATTGCCGTTCTGCTTCAGTATATCGGCGTCGGAATCGGGGTACTGCTTATGGCGATGTTCTCCTTCCTTTCGTCAGTCGAACAGGCGGGCGTGATACAGATTGTGCTGTTTGAGGTGCTCTGGAGCGCCGTTGTGGTATTTGTTCCCAGAATCAAAAAAATATAGAAATGGGTTGATAAGATGGATTTGTTTAATATTTTGGAGATTGACGGAGTCGGTGATTTTTTCAAAGCCGTGTGGGGCATTGAAACCGTCAGAAATATTGTGATTTCTGTTTTCAGGCTGGGTCTTGCGGCACTGCTTAGCGGTATTATCGGCTATGAAAGAGAGCATTCTCACCGTCCTGCGGGACTTCGTACGCACGTTCTTGTTTCCGTAGGCGCGGCGCTTATTATGATGAGTGCAGTTTTCGCCGCACAGAGGTACGGTACTATTTCACGGGTTGACATCACCCGAATGAGCGCTTCCGTTATCGGTGGTATCGGCTTTATCGGAGTCGGTACAATACTCAGAGAGGGATTTTCGGTCAAGGGTCTTACCACTGCCGCCAGCATATGGGCGGTTGCCTGCGTAGGCACGGCGGTCGGAATAGGCTTCTACGAGGGCGCTGTAATCGGCACGCTGATTATTTACTTTACCCTTCACTCAATCAAGAAAATTCTTGAAAAGGGCAAGACGGAAAGATTTTTATACGTTGAGGTTAAGCACCTTGCCTCGGAGGTTCCCGAAATTACGAATATACTTCATCAGGCGGAGGCCGTGCTTCAGTCAATGGAAATTGTTGAGCAGAGCAAGGACAACGTATTTACGAAGAAAAATTCTTCAACGCTCAGGCTGCACATTTACCCCAAGAGTGAAGAATCGGTTGTCACAATCGTTGAAATGTTAAATTCAAACCCGAACATACTTGACGTATACGTTGAAAGCTGATAATGAAAAGAGGGCTCCCGACGGGAGTCCTTTTTTTGGTGTTGACTTTTTTCTTTTACAGTTATATAATAAACAGGCACTTGGGCCTGTAGCGCAGCTGGGAGCGCACCACATTCGCATTGTGGGGGTCGAGAGTTCGAATCTCTTCAGGTCCACCAACAATAAACCGCCTTTACGGCGGTTTTTTTGTTGGTCGGAATTATGGCTCCCTTGTGCAAAGGGAGCTGTCAGCCGCAGGCTGACTGAGGGATTGTAAATAGTAAACAGTGAATAGTGAAGAAGTAATAAGTGTTTGCTTCGCCCCTACAATTATTCATTATTCATTTTTCAGTTTTCAGTCTTCATTTTTTTCTTCCCGCCCTTCCTTGACTTTTTATGCTTTATATTATACAATTACTCTTTAGTAATAAGAAATTTTAAGGAATGATGATATGCTCAAAAACACGGAAAAATCACTTGAAAAGCTCGTCGCTCTGTCGAAGAACAGGGGCTTTGTTTTCCCCGGAAGCGAGATTTACGGCGGACTTGCCAACACCTGGGACTACGGTCCGTTAGGCGTTGAAATCAAAGAAAACATCAAGCGTGTCTGGAGAAAGAAATTTATCCAGGAGAACAAGTACAACGTAGGGCTTGACTCGGCAATCCTTATGAACCCGCAGACCTGGATTGCTTCGGGACACCTCGGAAACTTTTCCGACCCGCTTATGGACTGCTGCGAGTGTAAGACAAGGCACAGGGCTGACAACATAATTGAGGACTTTGACGGCACAAACGTTGCAGGCTGGACTGACGAGCAGATGATGAGCTATATCAAGGAGCACAGCATTCCCTGCCCGAATTGCGGAAAGCATAACTTTACCGAAATTCGTCATTTCAACCTTATGTTCAAAACCTTCCAGGGCGTTACCGAGGACACGAAGGATGAGGTTTATTTAAGGCCCGAAACCGCACAGGGTATTTTTGTCAATTTCCTGAATGTTCAGAGGACGATGAGAAAGAAAATCCCGTTCGGTATCGCTCAGGTGGGCAAATCCTTCAGAAACGAAATAACCCCCGGTAAGTTTATTTTCAGAGTCCGTGAGTTTGAGCAGATGGAGCTTGAATTCTTCTGCAAGCCCGGCACTGACCTTGAGTGGTTCGAGTACTGGAGAGGTTTCTGCAGGGACTGGCTTTACTCGCTTAACATTAACCCCGAAAACCTCAGGCTCCGTGACCACGATAAGAAGGAGCTGAGCTTCTACTCAAAGGCTACGACCGACTTTGAATATATGTTCCCGTTCGGCTGGGGCGAGCTTTGGGGCATCGCCGACAGAACGGACTATGACCTTACACAGCATATCAACACCAGCGGAAAGAACCTTGAATATTTCGACCAGACAAGCGGCGAAAAATACGTGCCCTATGTAATTGAGCCGTCGCTTGGCGTTGAAAGGCTTTTCCTTGCGCTTCTTTGCGAGGCTTATGACGAAGAAATCGTTGACGAAGAAAAGAACGACACAAGAGTTGTTATGCACTTCCACCCTGCAATTGCGCCCGTAAAGGCGGCGGTGCTTCCGCTTTCAAAGAAGCTTAACGAAAAGGCTGAGGAGATTTATGCCGAGCTTTCCAAGAGCTTCAACGTTGAGTTTGACGACGCAGGCTCAATCGGCAAAAGGTACCGCAGGCAGGACGAAATCGGAACGCCCTTCTGCATCACCGTTGACTTTGAAACAGTAGGCGATGACGAAACTCCCGCCGACAACTGTGTAACCGTCAGGGACAGGGACACTATGGAGCAGGAGAGAATACCGATAAGCGAGCTTGCACAATACATCGGCAAAAGAATTGAATTTTAATCAGGGGTGACAATATGGACGCAGTAGGACAGAAATTACTTTTGGTAATAAACCCTGTTTCGGGAAAAAAGCTCGGCAGGCAGTATTCCAAAATGATAATTGACAACTTCAGTCAGGCAGGCTTTGTGGTTACCTGCATCTTTACAACCGCAAACGAAAACGCATACGATATGACGCTTAAAAGGGGAGCGGAATTTGACCTCGTTGTTTGCGTAGGCGGCGACGGCACCTTAAAGGAAACCGTCTGCGCCGTTATGGAGCTTGGCAACGATATGCCCATAGGATACATTCCGATGGGCTCGACAAACGACTTTGCTCATTCGGTCGGTATTCCCGACAAGGTTGAAAAATCCGTTCAGGCGATAATTGACGGCGAGCCGAGACCCGTTGACATGGGACGCTTCGGCGACAATGTTTTCGTCTATGTCGCAGGCTTCGGTAACTATACCGCAATTTCGTATTCGGCAAGCCAGAAGCTTAAAAACATCTTCGGCAAGAATGCGTACTACCTTCAGGCGGTTAAGGAATTTTTCCATATGAAGGGCTATCATGCAAGAATTGAGGCGGACGGCGAGTTCTTTGAGGGCGACTATTTTTACGGCGAGGCTTCAAACTCGTACAGCGTAGGCGGTATCCCGATTTTACATAACATCGGAGTGCGCTTCGACGACGGCTATCATGAGCTTGTGCTTATCAAGATGTTCCGCACTCCCAAGGAGCTTGCAAGTATGTTCCGTTCCCTCTTTAAAAAGGACGTAAGGGGCAACGACCTTGTAATCACCAGACAGTGTAAGAATATTCGCTTTATGTTTGACGAGCCTACGGCGTTTACGCTTGACGGAGAATTCGGCGGCGACCAGACCGACATCAGCGTCAACACCGTTGCAAATGCAGTCAGGATTATCACCAAGGACCCGCTACCCGTTGAGGATGTACCTTCCGACAGCGGAGACGGAGCAAACGAAACGGTAAAATAATACAAAAAATCAAGGCAGAGCATTACGCTCTGCCTTTAATTTTTACTGCTGTTCGGCTGCTTCCGGCTCAAAGCCTGCAATCGCCTTTACGAGCTTCGGATGCTGTATTACAAAGTGAATTGTAGGCGACAGTTCCTTTGAAATAATGGCGTATTTGTCGGCAACGGTGACGATGCGTATGTTTTTAAAGAATGCGTTTTCATTCTTCCTGAGCTTATAGTTCTTAAAGTCCGAAGCAAACTCCTCTGTAAGAGCCAGGTGCTTTTTGTACGTTTCAAAGGAGTAGCAGAGCGATACGTCAAAAAAGAAATCAGAGGTGCAAAGACGGTGCTTTTCCGACTTGAATTCCTCTTCGGACAAAACGCGTACCTCCTCGAGGTATGTGTTTTTGCTTATTACCTCCTCAATTTTCCTCCGTTGCCTTAAAACATCCGCGTACATTTTTTTCGCAGACTCCGCGCTTATGCCGTTTTGTGAGCAGATTTCCGAAAAAAGCTCCGCGGAGAGGGTATACACGGGAAGGGTCGAGTTGATTATCCTTCGGTCGCCCTCAACAAGGCTTATGTCGGAAAGCCTTGCAAGATACTGACTGCCCGAGCCCCTGTCGTACACCTTCATCAGCGGCTGAGCAAGTGAAATTGCATGAGAGGCAAGCCGATTGTAGTAAGCCACCTCGCTTTTTGCGGTGGTTAGGTAGTACCTTCCGTCTTTGGGAAAACCGTCGGCACAGCCGCCTTCAAGCACCACGGTGCCTGCGGTATGAAGACTTGTTTTGTACGGACCCTTCGAGGCGGATTTCATATAATACGGCGAAATCCTGCCCGTCATATAAAGCGGAATCCAGCCCTCCAGCCCCATCATCATTTCGTGCCAAGGACGGTCGAGGTTATGTATTACGTTGAGATGGATTCCTTTTTTAAGTATTACCGCCGTTGCAAGCATTATGTTTTTAAAAAAGCTGTTGTCGGCGGCAATGTCTGTAATCGGCATTTCGTTGTGCAGAAACATATCCGCCGAGGACTTTGACGTAGCGGCGATTTTGAAAAAGTCAAGCTCCGCCTTACGCATTTCCTCAATGCCGTAGTAATATTTGCTTGTCGGAAGTGTAAACGGCAGGGTGGGAATTTTGATTTTCTCAAAGTTTGCTTCCTTTATATACTCGTCAAGGTTAAAGCTGTCAAGGCTGCTTAAAAAGCTGAAGATACGGTCGTTTTTCTTAACTTCGCCCGAGTAAAGCCAAGCGGCCAAATCCGACTGTACGTTAGCCCCGTCGGAGCCGATAAGCTCGCACAGTGAGCCGAGCTGCTCGCTTTTTGAAAGCTTTCTTGAAAAGAAGCTGCTTACTCCGCCGACAAAGCTGTTTGTGTCGGAGGGCTTCCTCTGGCCGTTCCTGATTCTCGAAAGGTAGGACGAGTCGAAATTCAGCCACTTCGCAAGCTCGGAAACGTTGATGTCAAATTCGTCAATAAGTATATTCAGCTTTGAAACAATAAGCTCCGTGTCATATTCGCTCTTTTTAAGCTGTGACTTAAGCGAGGTAAATATTTCGTCAGCGCCCTCCTCACAGCGTGACGACAGCGCAGTTGCCAAAAGGCTCAACTGACTGTCGGTCATTTTTGTTTCCTTCTCACGGTTTCGATATCGGCTTACGGTGGGCTGAGAAATGCCGGTAAGCTCCGAAAGCTCCTTTGAGCTGAGCCCTGCTTTTTCAATATAATAGTTGAGCCTCTCTGCAAAAGACATAACAACACCTCCGAAATCTAAGATAATACAAGCATAAATTTCGCAATTTGTCAATGACTTTTGTGAAATTCTGTACAAATTACTGTACAAATTTGTTACAATTGGAGTACCAAATAAAAAAGGAGAGGATTTCCAAATGAAAAAAACTTTATCAGTTTTACTCACTGTTGTAATGCTTCTGGGCTTAGTGCCTATGTCAGCATTCGCAGCCGAGGCACACAACGGACCTGCAGACGTTCCGTGGGCTTTTATCTCTATCTATTATGAGGGCGAAGAACCCGGCGATGAGCACGAAGGAACAGGTGCTGTTTATTCGGAAAACACAGTTCATAATGATGCTGTTGCAGGTGCAACTTATGATCTTGAGAGCAACACACTGACTTTGTCAAATTATAAGCATCCCGAAAACGGACTTTCCGTCAACATGATGGGAGATGATTTCAAACTTGAGATTGTCGGTGAATGTGAACTTTGCAACATCGCCGTTTGGGGCGACGGCTGGGGCGGTTCAATCACAATTACAGGTACAGGCACACTTACCGTTAACAAAGACAGCAAAATAGATTCAGCAATTGTACTCTTCGCAGAAAGCGTTGAGGCAAGCCTTACAGTTGATAGCAACGTTACGGTTAACCTTTACGGTAAAAAAGGCGTGTTCTACAGCTCAGCGAACGCACTCAGCAATCCCGAGGATGTCGTTATTGCTGCAAACGGACAGGAGCTCTTTGAGCTTAATTCGGGTATTTATAATTATGAATATTCTGAAATCATAACCGCTTACGAAATATTAGGAAGCGACGAAGAGGGTACTGACAGGGGCTACGCAACAACCAAAGCGGACGATCCCGACGGCTTTTACGCTACGTCAATCTGGACAAGTTCTTTAGGCGAAAAGGAATACCATGTTACAAAACTCGTTTATTCAGAGGAATACGGTGTTTACTTTGAAGATCCGTATTTCGGAGAAGAGTATGCTAACAAATATGGCGAAGTAGCTCTCACCGAAGAAGAGTTTAAAGACGCAGGCTTCAGCATGACTGTTTCCGGAAAGCAGTTAAGCACTATTTTCTTCTTTGACGGTGATAATGCCGCATCCGGTCCCAGGCTTATAAAAGCCGATGACGCAGACAGTATTTATATGCTTGACCACCAAGGATATTCATACACTGATATAAATGACGGCTCAACCTATACGTTCAAAGGCACAATTTATAAGCTTAAGGAATCAGAGCACGGCTTTGAGATTGACTCAAGCTTTACTCCTGTTGAAATCGGAAAGACCGACTATGAAGCTCTTCCCGCAGGCTTTACCGTCGTTATGGATGAAGAGTATGAGCCTCTTTATCTTAAAGGCTCTTTTGAAGAATACACCGGTAACATTTATGTTGATGACGAAGGAAATGAGTATGTAGTTTATAACAACTGGACAGATGGACAGGACCATAAGTATGTCTATGCAATAACTGAAGTCGAAGATGTTCCCGGCTGCTATGTTGCAACTGAATATGTAGAGGATATTGCAGGTGTTGAAGATCACGGATATACCGAGGTTATGAAAACAGAGCCGAGCGAATTCTTTGAGATAACCACTGACGTTACCGAGTTTACCTTTGAACCTGACGGCGAAGTTCCGCCTCCTCTTGCACCGAGCTTCCCTGACGTAAAGAGCGGCGCTTGGTATTACGATGCGGCTCAGTACTGCGCTCAGAAGGGATATATTTCAGGATATGCTAACGGCAACTTCGGACCTAACGACAACCTCAAGCGTCAGGACTTCGTTGTAATTCTTTCCAAGATTGCAGGCGCAGACCTTGACAAGTATGCCAAGATGACACCGAAGCTTAAGGACGTAAAGAAGGGCGCATATTACGCAGCAGCTGTTAACTGGGCTGTTGACAACAATATTATCGCAGGCTATGCTAACGGCAACTTTGGTGTTAACGACAACATCACCCGTGAACAGGTAGCAACCATTCTTTACAGATATATGGGCTCACCCGAAATCAAGGACGTTGACAAGACTCTTGCAAAGTTCAAGGATGTAAACCGCATAAGCAGTTTTGCAAAAACAGCGGTTGCATGGGCAGTCCAGAACAACGTAATCAGCGGTATGGCAGACGGCAGAGTAGCACCCACCGAGGGCGCCGCCAGAGCACAGATTGCATCGATTATTATGCGTATGGATCAACAGGGAATGTTTAATAAGGCATAATTAAATTAACAAAACGTAGGGGCGACCATTGGTCGCCTCTATTTTTTGATGTTATTTTATTTTTAATCCGTAGGGGACGGCGTCCCGACGTCCCGATTAACCTCCCCTCTCAAGGGGAGCTTGTAAGGTTATAATGAATAATGGTAGTAGGGCGGGAGCTTAGCTCCCGCCCCTTTAAAAACCATTGCAAATTCACAGCAGACAGCTATCGCTCCCTCTCCGAGGGAGCGGTAGAGCGTAAGGCGACAGGTGGAAGGGTTGTAAAAAAAGCACAAAAAACGGGCGGAAAACCGCCCGTAAATTTAATAAAGCTTTTTGTTAAAAAATTCCGTAGGTCAGCAGTGACATAATCAAGCCGGCAATGAAAACGCCCAGGGCGATAATCGGAAGCGAGCGCTTAAAGTCAATACCTAACAACGCCGCCATAAGAGCGCCCGTCCAGCCGCCCGTGCCCGGCAGGGGAACAGCAACGAAAACAAGCAGCCCCCACGACTTGTACCTTAGCACCTTTTGCTTGTTGCGCTCGGTCTTGTCTTCAAGCCGTACAATTATTTTTTCAAAGAATTTAAAGCGCCTGAGCCACTCGAAAATTTTCTTGATAAACAGAAGAATAAACGGAATCGGAAGCATATTGCCGACATAGCAGATTGCAAACGCCTCGTAGAAATTCACGTCAAGTATTCTTGCCGCTATCATGCCGCCGCGAAGTTCAAGTATCGGCATAAGCGAGATTATGAAAATTGTCAGCTCCGGAGGAATTTTTTCCCGGAAAAGCTCGACAAAAAAGTTAGCTAAGGTTTCAGCCATATAAACTCCTTTTAAACGTTGTTTTCCTCAATGTACGCCTGCGCCGCCTCAAGAATCTGCCTGTCGTTGATGTAGTTGAGGGTGTGCATTGCGCGGTCGTAGCAAAGCCAGATGTAGTCCTCAATCTCCTCGGGTTGGATTTTGGTCTGCGTGTCGGCGGTGGTTGCAAGGAAAATCGTAACCGACTTCTCAATACGGTTTCTGATTGTGTACTCGGACTTGTGCTCGAAGCCCTCAAATATATTTATGTGCAGACCCGCCTCTTCAAGAACCTCTCTTGCGGCAGTTTGCTCATTTGTTTCGCCCCGTTCAACGTGCCCCTTCGGAAAGCCCCAGTTGGTGCTCCTTCTGTTTTTGATAAGCAGGAAACGCCTTTCGCCGTTAATAATCCTGAAAACAACGGCACCGCAGGAACGCTCATACAGGCACTCAAGGCTGTACTCGTCCTCGTTATAAATAAAGCTTAATGCGTCGGAAATCTCGTGATTGATAAACTTCTTGCTTTTGGGTGACACAACGAGGTAAACCCCCTGCTGCTCCTTTAACTTAACTACGGCTATAACTCTGCCCTCAAAATTACGCACGGCGTGGGCGAGTCCCATTATAAACGCACCTCTTACAGAGGTTCTGCGGTCAAGGCCGCTTTCAACAATACCGTAATTCAGCCGGAAGACCTTACCGGTCTTTTTGTCAAAGGCACCCATGGGCTTGATAACCCGTACTCTGACATATTTGCCCAGCATATACAATACTCCTTAGAAAAATCTAACAAACATTATACAATCATTTGCACCTGCTTTCAAGATGTTTTTGACTTTTCGTGCCCTTTGACAAAAAAATAATACAAATTAATAAATTTCCTGCACTTTTTTGTTAAAAACAGTTGTTAAAAAGTTAGATATAAGTTAAAATATAAGGTGAAATATTTTCTGGAGATGTATATATGGATCCTAAGGATTTCAAATTCAACGACGATGCCTTTGACGATGTGTTCGGGGTTTCGGAGCCGTATGACGACACAAGCGGCAAAAAAGCCGATTTGCCGCCTAAGCCTTACACCGCTAAAAAAACACATTCCGACAAGTCGGACTTTGAAAGCGAATTTGACGAGATATTCAGCAGCAGTAATTTTCATCATGACGATGAGGATTACCGCTCATACATAGACGAGGTTTATACCGAGAACGAAGAGGACGGTCAGTTTATGAACGTCCATACCACCCGTCCCACCCCGAAAAGACCCGAAAGCAGGCCTTACAGCTATAACTACGGCAATGACCGCCGGGCACATCAGCGCCCGGAACAGCCCGGGCAGGCACAGCGCCGTTATACCGAGGAGGACGACATCGACTCGGGCAGACAGCCGACGGAAAGCAGAAAAAGCTTTTCGGCAGGTAAGTTCATGGGAATACTTTTAATTCTTATTCTGCTTGTCGTTGCCGTCGGAGGCGTGGGCGGCTTCTTCTACGCAAAGTCGCTTACCGAAAAGGTAAACTATCAGCCGCTGTCCGCAAACGCGCATATCAGCTCTTCGGAGCTCAGAACGGAAAAAGGCGTTAAAAACATCCTGCTTGTCGGCGTTGACGGAGGTTCGCAAAGGGAGGGCGAAATTACACGCTCGGACACCATGATGCTGCTGACAATTGACGACAACAACAGACAGCTTAAGCTCAGCTCCTTTTTAAGGGACACCTATATCGAAATTCCCAGCTACAAATGGGATAAGCTCAACGCCTCTCAAAGTCACGGAGGCACTCAGCTGCTTGTTGACACGCTCGAATATAATTTCGGCATTGATATTGACAACTATATGCTCGTAAACTTCGATATGTTTATCACGATTGTTGATTCCCTCGGCGGAGTAAATGTTGAGGTCACGGACAAGGAAGCCGAGTACATAAACAGTAAGGACCATATGACCGAGGTTGAGGCAAGCGCCTTCCCCGAGGACATTCAGTCGGGCGAGTCGGTGCACCTTACCGGAGCGCAGGCACTGTGGTATGCGAGGATACGTTATCTTGACAGCGACTTTATGAGAACGCAGAGGCAGAGAAAGGTTATTTCCGCAATCGTTCACAAGGCTACAAGGACCGACCCCGTTACGCTTATGTCAATGCTTGACAAGATTGTTCCGATGATTGAAACCGACCTTACAAGCGACGATATGATGGGGCTCGGAATGAATGCGCTCAAATATGTCCGCTACGACATTGCTCAGCAGCAGATACCTGCCGACAACACCTGGGAAAACGGCAGACGTAAGGGCTCCGGCGCAGTGCTTGTAATTAACCTTGAAAAGAACAGGGACATACTGCAGAGCTTTGTCTTTGAGAAAGCGGCTGTCAACGAGGATAAATAAGCTGCTCTTTTTGGCGGCAAAATATAAACACCCGAAAGACTTTGAGGTACTTTTATGAAAAAAGCAAAAATATCTCTTGCGGTGCAGTTTAAAACCGCAAAAATTGACCCGAGAATTTACGGCTCTTTTATCGAGCATCTCGGCAGGGCAGTTTACGGAGGCATTTATGAGCCTTCTCATCCGCTTGCGGACGAGGACGGCTTCCGTAAGGATGTAATTGAAGAGGTAAAAAAGCTCAATGTTCCGATTGTGAGATACCCCGGCGGAAACTTTGTGTCGGGCTATAACTGGGAGGACGGTGTCGGTCCCGTTGAGCAAAGACCCGCAAGGCTTGAGCTTGCGTGGGGCGTAGTCGAGCCGAACCTTTTCGGCACGAATGAATTTGCAAAATGGTGCCGTAAGGCTGACACCTCTTGCATGATGGCGGTCAACCTTGGGCTCAGAGGTGCAGAGGACGCAAAAAACCTTGTTGAATACTGCAACCATCCGTCGGGCACAAAATACAGCGACTTAAGAATTAAGCACGGCTTTAAAGAGCCGCACAACATAAAGCTATGGTGTCTCGGAAACGAGATGGACGGCGACTGGCAGATAGGTCACAAGACCGCCTACGAGTACGGCAGGGCGGCGTCCGAAGCGGCAAAGGTAATGAAATGGGTTGACCCGTCTATCGAGCTTGTACTCTCGGGCAGTTCAAACCTCGGAATGAAAACCTTCGGTGACTGGGAGCTGGAAACGCTCGACCTCGCCTATGACAAGGTTGACTACGTTTCGCTTCATCAGTATTACGACAACCGCTCGGGCGACACGGATAGCTTCCTTGCAAAGAGCATGGCGATGGACGAGTTTATTAAGACCGTTGTCTGCATCTGTGATACGGTCAAGGGTAAGAAGCACTCGAAAAAGCAGATTAACCTCTCTTTTGACGAGTGGAACGTCTGGTACCATTCAAACGGCGATTACGTTGAAAAGTGGTCGCAGGCACCTCATCAGCTTGAGGACTACTATAACTTTGAGGACGCCCTTCTTGTCGGTCTTATGCTTATGACCCTTTTAAAGCACGCAGACAGAGTCAAGGTAGCTTGCCTTGCACAGCTGATAAACGTCATTGCGCCGATTATGACCGAAAACGGCGGAGGGGTCTTTGAGCAGACCATTTACTATCCGATTATGCATATGTCCAACAATGCGAGGGGCAGCGTGCTGCTTTCCGAGCTTGAATGCGACAGGCACGACACTAAGGAGTTTACCGATGTTCCCGACGTTGACTGCATTGCAACGGTAAACGATGAGGAGGATGAAATAGTCCTCTTTGCGGTCAACAGATGTCAAACCGAGGACTATGAGCTCAAGGTAAGCCTCCTCGACCGTGAAGGCTTCAGGGCGGTGGAGCACATCGAAATGGCAGGCTTCAAGCCCTTGGACGGCAACAGCTTCACAGCGTGTCCCGTAAAGCCCTCTGCGACGGAAGCACCCGTTACCGACGGTAAGGACAGCACCGTCAGATTAAAGCCCTTCTCGTGGAACGTTATAAGGCTTAAAAAACAGTAAAGGACTGATAGTATGGCATTTAAATGTCCGCATTGCGGAGAAACCTTAAGGTGGTATGATTTCAGAGCCGAGTGTAAGCACTGCGGCGCAAATATACCCAACTACAACTGGGAGCAAAGACTTGAGGAAGATTCCGAAAAGGCGGAAACCGCATTCGCAAGGCTTCATTACAGAGTGGCGAATTTCAAAAGCGGCACCGTCGGAAATCCTTTCAGAATCGTAAGACTTGTGTGCTCTTTGCTGCCGCTTGCGGCGCTGGTGGTACCGCTTATTAAGATAAACCTTCAGTTTCCGTTTTATGAAAAGAGCGACACCGTGTCCTTTTTGACGCTGATTCTTAATTACATAACAAAGCTTGACTTTTTCGGCGGCTTTAAGCTTATGAGCGCCACGGCACTCGGTGCGGCGGCAAAGCCTCTGATGCTTGCGGTTGTGCTTATGTTTGCGGCGGTTGCGGCAGGAGTGCTCAACTTCTTCTTAACGCTTATCGGAGCTATTAATCTCAAGGCGGCGCCCAATGCGGTGCTTTGTGTTGTTTCAACCGGTTGCTGGTGTGCGGCGGCGGTTATGGCTTCGGGCTTCATTTCGGCGGCGGCTCAGGGAACCGTCAATGTTCTCAGCGGCAGCGTCGTTTGGTGGGGTTTTGCGATAGGTATACTTCTGTTTGCGGTGAATACGGTTATCAATATTATCACCGCAAGAAGCTTTAAAAAGCAGCGAAGCGCTCAGCCGTCAATTGACGAGTTCGTGGAAAACGAGCTTGAGGAAAACCGCAAAGAGGAAGCCGAAGCGGCTGAATAATTAATAATTGCACAGAATAAAACGCAGGTCGTGCGACCTGCGTTTTTAATATGCTTTTAAAGTTATCTGAGTCCCTTTTTCTTGAGCAAAGAGTTGATTTTGTCTGCCGGATTGAGCAGATGGCTTATCGACATATCGTGGTTAAGGGTGTCAATAATGTACGCCATGTACTTTGAAACGTCAACCTCGCAGTACCACTCACGCTTTAAAAGCTCGGGACTGCGGTAAACAAGGTTGGTGGTGAACACCTTTGTGAAAATGCCGTTTTTGTACGCCTCGTCGAAAAGCTCAAGGCCGTTGCAGAAAAGACCGAACGCCGAGAACACGAAAATTCTTTTTGCGCCGAGCTCCTTGAGCTTTGACGCAACCTCAAGCATTGACTCGCCCGAGGAAATCATGTCGTCAACTATCATAACGTCCTTGCCCGCTACGTCGTGGCCGAGGAATTCGTGGGCAATAATCGGGTTTCTTCCGTTGACTATTCTTGAATAGTCGCGAAGCTTATAGAACATACCCAGCTCAAGCCCCAAAACGGTTGAGTAGTAAATACATCTGCCCATACCGCCCTCGTCGGGAGAAATGACCATCATGTGTTCGGGGTCAAGCTTTAAGTCGGGCACATTGTTTACAAGCGCCTTTATCATCTGGTAAACAGGTTGAACATTTTCAAAGCCCTTAAGAGGAATAGCGTTCTGAACTCTCGGATCGTGAGCGTCGAAGGTGATAATGTTGTCAACGCCCATAAGGTTGCACATTTCCTGAAGAGCAAGCGCGCAGTCAAGCGACTCTCTTGAGGTACGCTTATGCTGTCTGCCCTCGTAGAGCATCGGCATAATAACGGTGATTCTGTGAGCCTTGCCCGCAACCGCCGCAATGGCCCTTTTAAGGTTGGCGTAGTGCTCGTCCGGAGTAAGCGGTACGTCATGTCCGTATACGTTGTGAGTGATGCCGTAGTTAAACACGTCGCACACAAGGTAGAGGTCGTAGCCTCTGACCGACTGGCAGATTGTGCCCTTTCCTTCGCCCGTTCCGAAGCGTGGGAACGAAGCCTTAATAAGGTAAGAATCTCTTTCGTAGCCGGCGAAGGCAATTGAGTTCTTATGCTCAGACTGCTTTTGTGCACGCCACTTTACAATGTATTTGTCGATTTTTTCCGCCAGCTCCTCACAGCCGGGCAACGAAATAATACCGAGCGGTCCGTAGGGTATGGTGGTGAATTCCTCTGTGTAATCGGGCATTTGTTCTTCCTCCAAAATATTTAATTTGCACTTATATTTTACTATACAAATCAAAAATATAAAAGCGGTTTTTTCGGACTTTTTTAATTTCGTCAAAAGCATTAGCCAAAGCTTGTTTTACAAACCGTATTTAGTGTAATATGCTAAAATTGTGCTTTTCTGTCGAAAAACCGGTTTTATTTCCTTGAAGGCGCAGTAATGCTTGAAAGGCCGTTTGCGAACAGCGACTGAAGCAGATACGCTACGTCCTCGGGTGTTTTTCTCATGGGCGAGCTGTCGCCGAGCCAATGTCTGATTATGCCGAGGGTGCCCGACTCGAGGTATGCGGAAATGTACGGTGAGTCGACAGGTTTTATGTTGTCAAAATACTTTTTCGGAAAATCACGGAAGCATTTTTCGGAAATAATACTTTTAAGCTTTTCAAGGAAGCTGATGTCGCCGTTTTCGCTGAGCAGTCCGTTACATAGATCCTTGTTGTTTTCAAGGAAAAGGCAGATGCTCAGGAACAGGCTCAGTGAATCGTTGAGGCTTCTGAGGGTGATCTTGTCGAGCATTTGCTGAAACTCCTCGCAAAGCTCGTCCTCAATCTGCTCAAGCAGGTCGAAGATGTCCTTGTAGTGAAGGTAAAACGTGCCTCGGTTGATTTCAACCAGGTCGGTGAGCTCACGCACGGAAATTTTGTTTACGCTTTTTTCCTTCATAAGCTGAGTAAGACCCTCACGCAAAAGCTTCTTTGTACGTCTGATTCTTGAATCAATCTTTTTTTCGCTCATAATATCACTCCTGTGCATTTTGTTATAATTTGTATTATAATATAAAATTGTCTGTTAATCAACAATTATATGAATAAAATTTGTGCTTAAAACTTGTGAATTATTGTTTATTTTTATTGTATTTTATACTGTATTGTGATAAAATTATAAAGATTATGGATGCGCTTCGGCGCACAAAGGACAGGCAGGTGAAAACAATGGCTGCAAAAATGTTAGAGACCGTTCTCGCTAAGGAAAAATCCGTCGACGAGCAGGAGCAAAGGGCAAAGGAAAACGCAGAAAAAACCGTTGCCGACGCTAACCTGAAAGCACGGGCAATTCTTGACGAGGCGGCAAGGCAGGCTGACGAATATGAACGCAAAACGCTCTCGGAGGCTGAAAAAAATTCGGCAGAGCTGCTCGAGCTTTCACGCAGGGAGGCTGAGGCCATGGCAAAGCTTCTCAAGCAGCAGGCGACCTCTCAGCTTTCAAGGGCAGTCGGCGTTGTTAAGGACATAATTGTACAGTAATGCTTATTCAATCTTAAAAAGAAATGAGGTGATGACTTACGGCAAAGCTTAAAATGAAAAAAATTGAGCTCATTTCTACAACCGGAAACAGCAAAAAAATAATTGATTTCCTTCAGCGCAAGGGACTCGTTGAGGTTACGGGACACGAGCTGCCCGAGGGGATGTATACCTTCGACACCTCGTACAACATTTCTCAGCTTGAAAAGTTTAAGGCGGTTGCCCAAAACGCCCTTGAGGTGCTCGGCTCTTATTCGCCCGAGGCGGGCTCGCTGCTTGATTCGTTCAAGCCCCCGCAGGAGATAGAGCTGTCAAGGTACCTTGATATGGCAGACGACGCGGACCTTACAATGGATTACTGCTACGACATTCTCGACTGTCAGCACTCAATTACGGACGCAAGGGCGGACATAATCAGGCTCAACACCGCAATTGACTCGGCCTCCGTCTGGAGGGAGCTTGATATTCCCACCAAAACAAAGCCCACGCGCTTTACGAAAACCCTGATCGGCACCTTCCCCGACAGGCAGACCGAGCAGAGCATAAAGGAAAGACTGGCTGAGTTGGTTCCCGACATTGAGGCGTTTGACGCGGAGGTCGTTTATTCAAGCGACGTTCAGTCGTGCGTCGCCGTGGTTTGCCTTAAAAGTGAAGCCGACCGGCTTTCCGAGGCGCTGAGAAGCTTCGGCTTTGTCAAGCCCGCCGAGCTTTATGACAGACCGATAGACGAGGTCATAGGCGAATACGAGGCTAAAATTGAAAAGGATAAAAAGGAAATTGACGAGCTTACGGAAAAAATCATTTCGTTTGCCGATAAGCGTCAGGATATAAAATTCGTTATAGATTATTTCGAAATCAGGGCTGACAAGTACGAGGCTCTGAAAAACATATCGGCGACGGACAGAGTTTTCTATCTGTCGGGCTACATCCCCGAAAAGTATTCCGAAAGGGTGTGCGGACAGCTTGAGGAAAGGTTTGACGTTGCAATTACCCTTACCGACCCGTCGGAGGACGACGATATTCCGGTAATGCTTGAAAACAACGACTTCGCTTCGGCGGTCGAGGGCATAACCGAAATGTACTCCATGCCGGGTAAGAACGATATTGACCCGAACGCTATAATGGGATTTTTCTATTATGTGTTCTTCGGTATGATGTTTTCCGACGCAGGCTACGGACTTCTTATGGTGATAGCAACTCTGGCGGTGCTGTTTAAGTGCAAGCCCGAGGGGCAGAAGAAAAAAACGGTGCTTATGTACCTTTACTGCGGTATTTCGACGGTGTTCTGGGGGCTGATGTTCGGCTCGTTCTTCGGCGATGTAATCAATACCGTCAGGACGAATTATTTAGGGCTTGACGCTATGCGCCTGCACCTGTGGCTTAATCCGCAGGGCGACGACCTGATGCTTACAATGATATATTGCTTCCTGTTCGGTATAATTCATCTTTTTGTCGGCGTCGGAATCAAGGGCTTTATGCTATGGCGTCAGGGCGATAAATTCGGCGCAATAGTCGATACGCTTTCAATTTACCTTGCGGTCGGCGGTGCGGCTCCGATTTGTGCGGGCATGATAATCGACATCCCCGAAGCGGTGACAAACGTTTGCAAATATCTTGCGTTGGCAGGCGTTGCGCTGATAATTCTTACCGCAGGAAGAGCCTCGAAGGGCATCTTCGGCAAGCTCGGCGCCGGGCTTTATGCGCTGTACAACACAGTTTCGGGCTACCTCAGCGACGTGCTGTCGTACTCAAGACTGCTGGCGCTCGGACTTGTTACGGGCATTATCGGTTCGGTTGTCAATATGATGGGCACGCTTCCCGGCAATATGGTGCTTAAAACGGTGCTGTTTATCGTGGTGTTCGTCGTCGGACACGCAATCAACTTCGGCATCAATGTGATCGGGGCATACGTACACACCAACCGTTTACAGTATGTTGAATTTTTCTCAAGATTTTACGAGGGCGGCGGAGTTGCCTTTAACCCTCTTAAAGTAAACTCAAAAACTTTCAAATTCAAGGAGGAAACAAATAATGAGTAATTTAGGCTTAGCTTTAGCTATTGCAGGAGCGGCAATCGCGGCTCTTTTAAGCGGAATGGGCTCTGCAAAGGGCGTAGGTATGGTCGGCGAGGCAGCCGCAGGTCTTATTTCGGAGGACCCTTCAAAGTTCACAAAGGTGCTTATTCTTCAGATTCTTCCCGGTACTCAGGGACTTTACGGCTTTATCACCGCCATTATGGTTATGATTAAAATCCAGCTTCTCTCAGGCTCGCCCGTAGCCCTCACCACACCGCAGGGACTTCAGGTTTTTGCAGCCTGCCTTCCGATGGCTTTTGTCGGCTACTTCTCGGCAATCGGCCAGGCTAAGGTCGCCGCGTCGGGCGTTTCCGTTGTAGCAAAGAAGCCCGAACAGCAGTCAAAGGCAATGGTCCTTTCGGCAATGGTTGAAACATACGCGGTTCTTGCGCTTCTGATTTCTCTTCTTATAATTTTAAGATTAAACTTTGACTAAGGAGCATTTTTATGACAGGTCTTGAAAAGATACTTTCACAAATTGAAAAAGAATCCGATGACCGCTGTCAGGAGCTTCAGGACAATGCAGAGAAAAAAGCGAAGGAGATAATCGCCGACGCCGAGGGTCAGGCACAGGAGCTCTTAAACGAAAGAAAAGCGCAGGCCGACAAAAAGGCGCAGACTGTTGACCGCTCTGCACAGTCCTCAAAGGAATTGGAAAAAAGCCGTATTCTTCTTGCGGCAAGGCTTGAGTCGATTGACGAGGTGCTCGAAAAGGCTCTTGAGGTAATCAAGGCGCTGCCCAAGCGTGAGTATTTCGATATTTTAAAGGAGCTTATCGTTAAAAATGCAGGCAGCGGCGAGGGAACTCTCAGGCTTAGTAAGGCGGACTCGGCAAGGCTTCCCGCAAACTTTGTCGAGGGCGTGAATAACGCTCTTAAAAAGGGAAGCAGCGTAAAACTCGGCGACTGCGCCGACATCGACAGCGGCTTTGTACTTACCTACGGCGAGGTTGACATCAACTGCTCCTTTGACGCTATTGCCGCTTCAAAGAGAGAAGAATTAAGAGATGCTCTTAACAGCTTGTTATTCAAATAATAAAGGAGGGAAGCGTTATGAAAAATAAGGATTATCTTTATGCGGTTGCCGCTATAAGAGCAAGCGAAAACTCCTTGCTTCGGCAGTCCGATTTAGAACAGCTTATAAACGCTCCCGATTACAAAAAGGCGGTTTCTCTGCTTGCGGAAAAGGGATACGAAATTCCCTCCGGCTCGGATTATTCCTCCATGCTCGACAGGCAGACCGAGGAGGTCTGGGCGCTTGTGAAAAAGAGCGCGCCGGATGCAGAGGAGCTTAATGCCTTTATAGTAAAAAACGATTTCCAGAATTTAAAAGCGGTACTTAAGGCGGAGGCGATGAGCTATAACGCGGAGGACTACCTTGCAGCGCCGAGCGTAATTGACCCGAAGGCGCTTCTTGAGGCGGTCGGCAAGCGTGACTTTGACAGCCTGCCCGAATTTATACGCGACGCGGCAAGGGAGGCTTACGACACGCTTACAAAGACCGGAAACGGTCAGCTTTGCGACGTGATAATCGACACCGCAACGCTCGGGGCAATTATTGCTTTTGCCGACAAGGGGTCGGACGCAGTGCTCAGCGAATACGCAAGGCAGTACGTGCTTTGCGCCGACATCAAAACGGGCTACCGCTGCGTTAAAACCGGTAAAAACGCCGCCTTTGTCAAGCTCGCTGTTGCCGAGTGCGGCTTTTTTGCAAAGGACAGCTTCGCTTCGGCAGTGCTTGCAGGCGAGGAGGAGTTTATGGATTTCCTTTCGTCAAACGGGCTGTCCGAATACAGAGAGGCGCTTGAGAAAAACGCCACGGCGTTTGAAAAATTCTGTGATGACCGTATGCTTGAAATAATGAAAAAGGCAAAGATGACCGCCTTTGGCGTAAGCCCCATTGCGGCATATTTTACCGCAAAGGAAACGGAAATCAAATGCCTTCGTATTATTCTTTCCGCAAAGCAGAGCGCGGTTTCAAACGAGGTAATCAGGGAAAGGATGCGTGAGTTATATGTATAAAATAGCCGCAATGGGCGACCGCAACAGTATTTACGGACTTGCCTCGCTCGGTATCAGCATCTTCCCGACGGACGACTCCGCCGAAGCGGTCAAAACGCTCAGGCGTATTTCCGAAAGCGGCTACGCCGTAATATTTATTACGGAAAGTCTTGCCTCGCTTATTCAAACGGAAATTGAAAAATATAAGGACGAGCCGCTTCCCGCAATTATTCCGATTCCGGGCGTATCCGGCAATACGGGAATGGGCATGAAGCAGGTGAGTCGGTTTGTTGAAAGAGCGGTCGGCTCTGATATAGTAAACTAAAACCAAACCTTGAAGGGTGGTAAACAATAAATGAGTAAAGGAACAATATTAAAGGTGTCGGGACCGCTTGTCGTTGCCGAAAATATGAGGGACGCCAATATGTTCGACGTTGTCCGTGTAAGCGAGCGCAGGCTTATCGGAGAAATAATCGAAATGCACGGCGACAAGGCTTCGATTCAGGTCTATGAGGACACCGCAGGTCTCGGAACGGGCGAGCCCGTGGAGTCAACCAACGAGCCGCTGAGCGTTGAGCTCGGCCCCGGACTTATCAAGGGCATTTTCGACGGTATTCAGCGTCCGCTTGAAAAGATAATGAAAAAAAGCGGAAACAATCTCGAAAGAGGTATTGAGGTGCCGTCGCTTGACAGAGAAATAAAGTGGCACTTTAACCCCACCGTACAGGAGGGAGACGAGGTCGAAGCAGGCGATGAAATCGGCTTCGTTCAGGAAACCGAAATCGTAAGGCACAAAATAATGGTACCCTTCGGAGTCAGAGGTAAGATTAAAAAAATTACCGAGGGCGACTACAGCGTTGAGGATACTGTTGCCGTAATTGAGGGCGAAAACGGAAGCGACATCAAGGTTTCGCTTATGCAGAAATGGCCTGTAAGACGCGGCAGACCTTACAAGAAAAAGCTTCCGCCGGATATGCCGCTTATCACGGGTCAGCGTGTTGTCGACACACTTTTCCCGATAGCAAAGGGCGGTGTTGCGGCAATTCCCGGACCCTTCGGAAGCGGAAAAACCGTAACCCAGCATCAGCTTGCAAAATGGGCTGAGGCGGACATAGTCGTTTACATCGGCTGCGGTGAACGCGGCAATGAGATGACGGACGTTCTTAACGAATTTCCCGAGCTAATCGACCCGCATACGGGCAAATCTCTTATGGAGAGAACGGTGCTTATTGCTAACACCTCCGATATGCCCGTTGCCGCCCGTGAGGCATCAATTTATACGGGTATAACAATTGCGGAATACTTCAGGGATATGGGCTATTCGGTAGCGCTTATGGCTGACTCGACCTCACGCTGGGCTGAGGCTCTGCGTGAAATGTCCGGACGACTTGAGGAAATGCCCGGTGAAGAGGGCTACCCCGCATACCTCGGCTCAAGACTTGCACAGTTCTATGAAAGGGCGGGACGCGTCGAGGTACTCGGCTCGAAGGAAACCGAGGGTGCGCTTTCCGTTATCGGTGCGGTTTCACCTCCCGGCGGCGATATTTCCGAGCCCGTTTCGCAGGCAACGCTCAGAATAGTCAAAGTGTTCTGGGGCCTTGATTCCGCACTTGCTTACAAGAGGCATTTCCCCGCCATCAACTGGCTGACCTCTTATTCGCTTTATGCAGACAACCTCGGACACTGGTTTAACGAAAACGTTAACAGCGAGTGGACAACTCTCAGGACAAGGATGATGGGGCTTCTGTCGGACGAGGCTTCCCTTGACGAAATTGTAAAGCTTGTCGGTATGGACGCTCTTTCACCCTCTGACCGTCTTAAAATGGAGGCGGCTCGAAGCATCCGTGAGGACTTCCTGCATCAGCTTGCCTTCCACGAGGTCGACACCTATTCCTCGCTTAAAAAGCAGTATTATATGATGAAGCTTGTACTCAACTACTACGACTCTGCAAACGAGGCGCTCGGGCAGAACGCCGACATTGAAATGCTGGTTTCAATTCCCGTGCGTGAGGCAATAGGCAGGTTTAAATACGTTCACGAGGACGACACTGACTTTGAATTTGAAAAGATAAACAGTCAGCTTGCCAGAGAAATTTCCGAAGTTATTAACACGAAGGAGGAATACTGATGCCAAAGGAATACAGAACCGTTGAAGAGGTAGCAGGTCCTCTTATGCTCGTAAGAGAGGTTGAAAACGTTAAGTTTGACGAGCTCGGCGAAATCGAGCTTACCAACGGCGAAACAAGGCGCTGCAAGGTGCTTGAAATTAACGGCACCGATGCCCTCGTCCAGCTTTTTGAGCCGTCGACGGGTATCAACCTTTCAAACAGTAAGGTACGCTTTTTGGGCAGAATGATGGAACTCGGCGTTTCCGAGGATATGCTCGGAAGAGTTTTTGACGGACTCGGCAGAGCGATTGACGGCGGTCCCGAAATTATTCCCGAAAAGAGAATGAACATCAACGGACTTCCGATGAACCCTGCCGCAAGAGCTTATCCGCAGGAATTTATTCAGACAGGCGTTTCCGCAATTGACGGACTTAACACGCTTGTAAGGGGTCAGAAGCTTCCGATTTTCTCGGCTTCGGGACTTCCGCACGCACAGCTTGCGGCGCAGATTGCACGTCAGGCAAAGGTCAGGGGCAAGGATGAAAAATTCGCCGTTGTCTTTGCGGCGATGGGCATTACCTTTGAAGAGTCGAACTTCTTTATTCAGTCCTTTAAGGAAACGGGTGCGCTTGACAGAACGGTCATGTTCTCCAACCTTGCGAACGACCCTGCGATTGAGAGAATTGCAACCCCGAGAATGGCGCTTACAGCGGCGGAATACCTCGCCTTTGACAAGGGCATGCACGTCCTTGTTATAATGACCGACATCACGAACTATGCGGATGCCTTGCGTGAGGTTTCGGCGGCAAGAAAAGAGGTTCCCGGCAGAAGAGGCTACCCCGGATATATGTATACCGATCTTGCGTCGATTTACGAAAGGGCAGGCAGACAGAAGGGCAAGGAAGGCTCAATCACAATGATTCCGATTCTTTCAATGCCCGAGGATGACAAAACTCACCCGATTCCCGACCTTACGGGCTACATCACCGAGGGTCAGATTATCCTTTCGAGAGACCTTTACAGAAGGGGCATACTTCCCCCGATTGACGTTCTTCCCTCGCTTTCACGACTTAAGGACAAGGGTATCGGAGAGGGCAAAACGAGAAAGGACCACTCCAACACGATGAACCAGCTCTTCTCCGCTTACGCCAGAGGAAAGGACGCAAAGGAGCTTATGGTTGTTCTCGGCGAGGCGGCTCTTACCGAAAGCGACAAGCTGTACGCAAAGTTTGCGGACGAGTTTGAAAACGAATACATCAACCAGAGCTTCAATTCCGACAGAACAATCGAGGAAACGCTCGACATCGGCTGGAAGTTGCTTAAAATCTTCCCGAGAAGCGAGCTTAAACGTATCAGCGACGAGCTGCTTGACGAATACTACGGCAAGGCATAATTGGCAGGTGAACGGTTATGGCGGTAATGAATGTAAACCCCACGAGGATGGAGCTTACAAACCTAAAAAGAAAACTTACTACTGCACGGCGAGGGCATAAGCTTTTAAAGGACAAACGCGACGAGCTTATGAGGCGCTTCCTTGAGCTTGTCCGTGAAAACAAGGAGCTTCGCCGCAGGGTTGAGGAAGGCATTTCCGAGGCGAACAGGCATATGTCTGTCGCGCGCTCGGTTATGAGCGACTCTGCGCTTGACGTTGCGCTTATGATGCCGACGCAGGAAATGAGCCTCGAAATTGAGGAAAAGAATGTTATGAGCGTTATGCTTCCCGTTTTTGACGCAAAGCTTAAAAGCGCAGACGAAAACGACATTTACTCATACGGCTTTGCCTTTACCTCAATGGACCTCGACCAGGCGGTCAAAGCGCTGTCGGACATTATGCCGCTTATGCTCAGGCTTGCCGAGGTTGAAAAATCCTGTCAGCTGATGAGCGCGGAAATTGAAAAGACCAGACGCCGAGTAAATGCGCTTGAGCACGTTATGATTCCCCGATATGAGGAAACAATCAAGTACATTACAATGAAGCTTGACGAAAACGAAAGAAGCTCTACAACAAGGCTTATGAAGGTTAAGTCAATGATGCTTGAGGATGCCCGTCAGAAGGCAATTGCACACGATCGTGAGGTCGCTTCAAGGCAGTAATAATGAAAAACAAAAACACCCGACTTTTCAGTCGGGTGCATTTTTTTGCCGTTAATAAAGCACTATATCGTCAGAGGGCGCTTCGTCCTCGGGGAAGGCAAGCCTTGAAAGAGGCTCTGCGGTGACGAGGTCGTATGCCGATATGCCGTCGGGGTTAAAGGCAAACAGACTGCTTCCGATAAATGCGCCTCTGTAAATGTCGAGGCTTCCGTCGGAGTACTTTTTGTAGCTTGCAAGCTTTCCGTCCTCAATTACAAAAGAGCAGAGATACGACGTGTCGGAGCTTTGAACGGGAATTATAAACTCGTTTTCGCTGACTCTCAAAAACGCCTTGTGCTCATGCTCGGCAGGCGAATAGCTGTAATCGGGTATAAGCGCCTTGCTGACCTCAAGCGGAGAGGTCGGGTCGCTGATGTCGAACAGCGACAGCTTGAGTCCGTTGATGTTTCCGTTCTCGTCACCGTCCCTGCCGATACCGATTAGATGATTTTCGTCTATAGGGTAAAGCATATTCGAAAAGCCGGGTATTTTAAGCTCGCCCGTTATTTTCGGAGCGGCGGGATCGGATAAATCAATTACAAACAGAGGGTCGGTCTGCCTGAAGGTTACAACGTAAGCCGTGCTGCCTACAAACCTTACGGCATAGATTACCTCGTCAGGCGCGATTCCCTTTAACGTGCCGACTGTGTTTAAATCCTTGTCAAGCACCGTGATGTTATTTCCGTTATTGTCTGTTGTGGCGATGCGGAAATAACCGTCATATTCGTCCATTGAAAACTGATTGAGTATACCGCCGTCAACGCTTGCCGTGCTGACAAATTTTCCGCGGTCATTAAGGTTGAAGCGAAGTATCTGAGTATGCAGGTTTTCGCCGCTCTCGTCATACACCTCGTTGGCAACGTACAAATCCGTCCTGTTGCAGTAGATTTCCTGACCGCCGCCGAGCACCGCCGAGGTGTCCGCTTTGCCTCCCTTGATGGGGATTAAGGTAACCACCGTGTAGCTGTCCTCCTCGACGTCCTTTATTATGCTTATGTTTTCCGCTTCGACTAACTGACGTTCACCGCTTTGCGTGCAGGAGGGTATGCAGACATCCTTAAGTCTGTCGTTGTCGTCATAAAGCGGAACGCCGTAGTGGGTCACAACCGTAAGTCTGCCGTCCGAAATTCTTGAGCTTAGATAGTTTCCGTCTATGCAGTAGCTGTCGACCAAAGCAGGATGTCTTATGTCGGCTAAGGAATAGACAAAAACATCGGTCTGATTGCCGAAAGTGCCCACGTAGCAGCATACGGAATCCGTAAGCGTGCCGTCTCTCTGCTCAAGGTAGTCGGTGCTGTCCTCAACGGCGGTTACGATAAGCATACCGTCCGAAATATAAAGCTCCGAAATCATAACTCTTCCTCCCGATAGAGCCTCAGGGACAAGCGTTGCAACCGGTTTCATATCGGAAGGGTTTGAAGGGTCAACAATTATAACTTTCTGTACATCTCTGTAAAGCGAAACGGCATAAAGGTATTTTCCGTCCGTCTTGACGACGTCTGCCTCGTCGACTCCCTCAACCTGCAGGTCGGTTTTGCTGTATGAGGAGGCTTCGGCGACAGAGCCCGACATTCCGTCTGCGGAGGCATTTTCTTGGGCGATCTCTCCGTAGGCGTAGTCCGAAGCCTTGTTTGCGACAATCCCTATGCCGTGGAAGGATGACTGCAGGTTTTTAAAGCGGTAGCTGTCCTTGAGCGAAATAAAAAACTTCTCGATTGAAGCGTAGTCGCTCGTGTAAACGGGGAGGTTTTCCTCCTGTGAGAGATTCTTTACGGGCGTAACCTTGGGCTTGTATTCCCTGATTCCGATAACGCCTGCCGAAGCTACCACTGCAACTGCCGCCGCAACCGCAACCGCCCTTTTTATTATCCTTTTCGGTCTTGCCGACTTTTTCTGCTCGCTGTCCTTAACAAGCTCAACTATACTTTCGGTGCCGAGCGCTTCGGGAAGAGGGGTATCCTCGGCAAATATTTCTTCTCTTAGTTTATTTTCAAAATCTTTGTTCTTTTCAGCCATGACGGTTCTCCTTTCTTAATCTCCTTCAAGCTCGGCTTTCATTTTTTTGAGAGCTCTTGAAAGCTTTGAGCGCACCGTGCCCCTTGCAAAATCGGTGATTTTTGCAATCTCGGCGGAATTAAAGCCACCGATTACGGACAGAAGAACAATCTGCCTTTCGTCGTCCGAAAGCTTACGGAGCGCGCTGTCAATTCCCGTGCTTTCCTCGGTTTGCCGCTGAACATCGGTGCCGTCGGGGATCTCGGGAATTTCATCATCGCTTACAATATGTATTTTTTTCTTTGAGAGCATACTCCTTGAAGCATTTGCAAGCGCCTTGAAGTAGTAAGCCTTGAAGCTTTCGGGCTTGCGTATGCTTTTTAAATGAGTGTATACCTCAAGCGAAGCCTGCTGTACTGCGTCCTCGGCGTCCTCACGGTTGCCGAGAAGCTTTAAGGCGTACAGATAAAGCTCCCTTGAGTACATGCTGTAAAGTGTGCCGAAGCTGTCTGCGTTTCCTGTCTGTGCGGAAGCCAGCAGTATTTTCGAGTCAATCATTTTCTCACTCTCCTAAAAGGCCTTTCACTATAATAGACTATCACAAGACGCAAAGTGTTGCAAGAAAAACAAAAAGCGGAGAAAACTCCGCTTTAAAAACTTGCTTAATATTTATTTTTTCTTAATCTTTTTAATAACCGAATATAACATCAGTACAATAAGTCCTAAAAAAAGTATGCACAAGCCGACTGCCAAAAGGGGATTCTTTGAAAACACCGTTATTACTACAAATGCCAGAAACAATACGGTGATTAATAACACGGTCAGTATAACAACTGCCGCAAGCATTTTCTTGGTTTTACTCGCGTTATCGTTGCTGAGAGTTTCGTCTGCTGAATCAAAAAGAACATAGATAACCGCTTCTAAAATTGCTTCAAACACAGCCTCACCTCATTTTATATTAAACAGCTCTCTTGCGTTTCGGTCCGTTATGTCAAGTATATGCTGAGCCGTTGTGCCTCTTACCTCGGCAATTTTTTCTGCGGTATATGGTATGTGAAGCGAGGTACAGCGTTTTCCTCTGAAGGGAACGGGCGTCATATACGGAGCATCGGTTTCGATAAGCAGTCTTTCCTCGGGCACAAAGGCGGCAACCTCCACGGGCTTTACGGCGTTTTTAAAGGTGACCGCGCCGCCGAGCCCGATATACATTCCGAGCTTGAGTATTTCCTTCGCCGTTTCGACGCTGCCCGAAAAGCAGTGAAGCACGCCCCGGGGCTTTAACTCCTTTAAGATGTTCAGCGTGTCCTCGTGCGCCTCTCTGTCGTGGACGATTACGGGCAGACCGTATTCGTTTGCGATTTTTATCTGCTCTCTGAAAATCCGAAGCTGAATATCTCTCGTTTCCCTTTCGTAGTGATAATCAAGCCCGATTTCACCGACGGCAACGACCTTTTCCTTTTTTAAAAGCTCCCTTAAAACCTCGGTGTAGTTTTCGGGAACGTCCTCGGTGTTTAAGCCGTGATAGCCGACGGCGGCGTATAGAAACGGATATTTTTTCGCAAGCTCAATATTCTGAAGGGAGGTTTCGGTGTTGACTCCGCAGGAAATTACCCCCGAAACTCCGTTTTCGGGAAAGGACGACAAAAGCTCCTCCGAATCCTCGGAGAAGCGTTCGTCATCATAATGTGAATGTGAATCAAAAATATTTTTATACATTATCTTATCTTCGTGCCGTTGGGAATTGATTCGTCAACGAACAGCACCTTAACCTCGTCCTCGGAGCAGTCTGCGGCAAGTATCATGCCGTTTGACTCAACTCCGCAGAGCGTGGCAGGCTTTAAGTTCGCAACGGCAACCACCTTTTTGCCGACAAGCTCATCGGGCGCATACCACTTTGCGATACCGCTTGCAACTGTTCTGTCGGTTCCCGTGCCGTCGTCAAGCGTGAGTTTGAGAAGCTTCT
This sequence comes from Clostridia bacterium, assembly GCA_017438845.1. GTDB lineage: Bacteria > Bacillota > Clostridia > Oscillospirales > Acutalibacteraceae > Fimenecus. Next base: position 80,197 of record JAFRUO010000023.1, read on the forward strand.
TTGCCTTTTTAACAGGCTCGCACGCCTTTATTTCGGCTACTCTTAATTCAACCTTCGCAAAGTCCTCAATACCTATCTGTGCAATGCCCTCAAGGCTGAGCTTTGCAAGCTTTGTTTCCTGAGCCTGCTGAGCCTTTTGCTTTTCGATAAGTTCGGCAATCAGCTTGTCTGCGTCAATTCTTGAGAAGAGCACGCTTGCCTGACCGACCCTGTCGCCTGCCTTAAGCGCGCCGAAGCATTTAAGCGAGTCATAGTCCTTAACGTCGCAGCCGAGCTGCTCGAAAATTCTTTCGCTCGTTTCGGGCATATAGGGCGAGAGAAGCACTGCAAGGTAGCGTATGCCCTCAAGCAGGTTGTAAAGCACGGTGCCGAGCCTCGGCTTCTTTTCCTCATCCTTTGCAAGCGCCCACGGCATAGTTTCGTCGATGTACTTGTTAAGCCTTTTTGCAAGCGTCAGCACACAGTCAACACTGTCTGCGATTTTGTATTCGTTAAAGCATTTGTCAACCTTTGAAAGGGTTTCAACGGCAAGGGCTTTAACCTCGTCATCAACGCTCTCGTTAACGTCGCCGGGCTGAATTACGCCGTCAAAGTATTTCTGCTGCATTGCAATTGTGCGGTTTACAAGGTTTCCGATGGTGTTTGCAAGGTCGGAATTATACCTTTCAATCAGAGTTTCGTAGGTGATTGAGCCGTCCGACGCATGAGGCATTTCGGAAAGCAGATAATAACGCACCGCGTCAACTCCGAAAACCTTGACAAGGTCCTCGGCATAGATTACGTTGCCCTTCGATTTTGACATCTTGTCCTCGCCGAACAGAAGCCACGGATGACCGTAGACCTGCTTGGGAAGCGGCTCACCGAGAGCCATAAGCATAATCGGCCAATAAATCGTGTGGAAGCGGACAATGTCCTTGCCGATGATATGCACATCGGCGGGCCAGTATTTCTTGTACAGCTCTCCGCTTCCCTCGGGGTCGTAGCCGAGGGCGGTGATATAGTTTGAAAGCGCGTCAATCCAGACATAGATAACGTGCTTGTCGTCAAAGGTTACGGGGATGCCCCATTTAAAGGAGGTCCTAGAAACGCACAAATCCTGAAGTCCGGGACGGATGAAGTTGTTAAGCATCTCGTTCTTTCTCGACTCGGGATAAATGAACTTTTCGTTTGACTCAATGTACTCCTCAAGCTGCTTCTGGTATTTGGAAAGGCGAAGGAAATAAGCCTCCTCCTTAGCCTTTTTAACCTCACTGTGACAGTCGGGACAGCAGCCGTTTTCGTCAAGCTGACTCTCGGTCCAGAAGCTCTCGCACGGGGTGCAGTAAAGACCCTCGTACTCGCTCTTGTAAATATCGCCCTGCTCGTAAAGCCTTTTAAAAATATGCTGAACAGCCTTTTCGTGATAGTCATCGGTGGTCCTGATGAATTTGTCGTAGGTAGTATTTAACAGGTCACAGATGTCTCTGATTTCGCCCGCAACCCTGTCAACATATTCCTTGGGAGTAACGCCTGCCGTTTTGGCGTATTCCTCGATTTTCTGACCGTGCTCGTCCGTTCCCGTCAAGAAGTACACATCATAGCCCAGCATTCGCTTGTACCTCGCAATTGCGTCGGTCAGGACTATTTCGTAGCTGTTGCCGATATGAGGTTTCCTCGAGGTATAGGCAATAGCCGTAGTGATATAAAATTTACCCTTATCACTCATTTTGTTACTTCCTTTCTAAAAATTTGCTAATATATTTTACCACTTTATTATGCTTATATCAACAGTAATTTACCCCTGTTATTTCATCAGCGAGAGTATTTCGTCCTTTGTGAAATGATATTTTTTGTTGCAGAAGTTACAGACGACCTCGGTCGTTTCATCCTGCGCCATTTCCGAAAGCCCGTCCTTGCCCGTAGCGATAAGCGCCTTGGTGACTCTTTCCCTTGAGCAGGTGCAACGGTATTCGACCTGCGCCTCGTCAAGCTTCTCAAGCTCGAAGGAGGGGAGAACTTTTTTAAGAATTTCCTCGGGAGAAAGACCTTGGAAAAGCATGGTCGTAATCGGAGGAATGCCGCTTATATCCTTTTCAACTGCGTCTATTGTGCCGTCGTCCGCAAAGGGCAGTAGCTGAATTATAAACCCGCCCGAGCAGATAATGTTTTCCATGTCGGGGTCCACAAGCACGCCGAGGGCGCAAACCGTGGGAATCTGTTCGCTGACGGCGAAGTATGAGGTGATGTCCTCGGCAATCTCGCCCGAAACAATCGGCACCTGCCCGACATAGGGCTCCTTTAGTCCGAGATCCTTTATAACGGTTAAGCTTCCGTCCGTACCGACTGCGCCTTTTACGTCAAGCTTCCCCTTTTCGTTTAATGGGAGATTTACGTGTGCGTCACCGATATAGCCCCTTACGTTTCCCGATGAATCGGAAACCGCAAGCACGGTTTCACACGGGCCGTTACCGTTAATTTTAACGGTAAGACTGTCCTCTTTTCCCTTTAGGCTGACGCCCATCAGCGAAGCGGCGGTAAGCAGCCTGCCGAGCGCCGCCGAGCAAACCTTTGAGGTGCCGTGAATACGGTGCATTTCGGTTACTATATTTGTACTGTCAACCGCCATTGCGGTGAGCTGACCGTCCTGTGAAATCATTCTGATAAGATTACTCATTTCTGTTCTTCCTTTTTGCGGTGAAAACTATTCTCTGTGACGTTTCCGTCGGCGGAGTGCGGCTTAATTCGTCGTAGCAGCATATGTCCTCAAAATCACATTCTTTCAGAAGCCTTTTAATCAGCTTCTCCTCATACGCACGCTCGGCAAATTCTTCAACGCTTCTTTCGTATGCGCCGTCGGGAGTTTGCGAAAAAATGTCAAGGCTTATGCCGACCGTGTTGTTGTCGGTAACTTCGCTGTTTTGCCAGACGCAGTAAGCGCCGGGGCAATCGTATACAAAGGTCTTGCCCGAAAGAATATTGCGGTGCTTAAAAACGGTGTTTACGTCAAAGACAAACATCCCTTCGTTTTCAAGAAACAGTGCTACATTCAGAAAAGCCTTTTTTAAGTCCGCCTCATCCGTCAGGTGATTAAGCGAATCGAGCGCGCACACGCAGCAGTCTACGGTGCCGTAAAGGTCGAGGCTTCTCATGTCCTGACAAAGAAACATCACGTTTTGTTCGCCGAGCTCATACTTTTTGTTCTGCGCCACAGAGAGCATTTCCTCGGAAAGGTCAACGCCGATAACCGAAAAGCCCTTTTTTGCAAGCTCAAACGAAAGTCCTCCCGTGCCGCAGGCAAGGTCAAGCAAAAGCCCCCCGTTAACACCGTTTTCGCTTAACAGAGAGCTGTAGTATTCGGCGCGCCGAGCGTATTCAACGTTTTTGGTGAGCGTATCGTAGACGCGGGCAAAGCTTGAGTAACTCATTCGTTTTTGCCCTTTATTCCGAGGCGCTCAAAAATAACGTCATAACCCTCTGCACCGTATTGAAGCGAGCGCTTAACACGGCTTATTGTGGCGGTTGAGGCTCCCGTTTCGGTTTCAATTTCCTTGTAAACCTTGCCCCCGGTGAGCATCTTTGCGACAACAATCCTCTGTGAAATCGCCTGAAGCTCGGGCATGGTGCAAAGGTCCTCAAAGAAATTGTAGCATTCCTGCTTGCTTTCAAGCTTCAGGATGCAGTCAAACAAAAAATCGAGATTACCGTTTTTAAATCTGTCGTCCATAATTCTAACCCCTAAATTATAATAGATTTACTTCTATTCATATTTTAACACGTTAAACTTTAAAAGTAAACAGTTATATTTTTATGTGCCGAAAGGTCGGCGGCATACAATATCTTGTGGAAAAAAATGGGGAAAAATTTTTTTGAATTTTTTTTAGGATTTAATGTTGACAATACGGAAATTTTGTGATATTCTAATTCAGCCGCTTGAGTGAAGCGGCCGATGTGGGAGCATAGCTCAGCTGGGAGAGCACCTGCCTTACAAGCAGGGGGTCATAGGTTCGAGCCCTATTGTTCCCACCATCTTTATGGCCCGGTAGTTCAGTTGGTTAGAACGCCAGCCTGTCACGCTGGAGGTCGTCGGTTCGAGCCCGATCCGGGTCGCCATAAGATGCCTCTGTAGCTCAGTTGGTAGAGCAGGGGACTGAAAATGCCCGTGTCATTGGTTCGATTCCGATCGGAGGCACCACACATGCGGATGT
>JAFRUO010000024.1 GCA_017438845.1 Clostridia bacterium
GAAAGAGTAAATTATAATCCGTAGGGGACGGCGTACAGATGTCCCGTCAACCTCCCCTTGTCAGGGGAGGTGTCTTTTTGCCAAAGCAAAAAGACGGAGGGGTAGTAAACTGTTATAATGAATACTTAAAACTTAAAACTTAAAAATGAATAATGACCGTAGGGGACGTCCGCACGCCTTCCCCTCCGAGGGGAAGGTGTTGAGGAACGCAGTGACGAAACGGATGAGGTGGAATAAAATCACATCAAACCCTGCGGACGAACAATGTTCGTCCCTACGATTGTGCGAAAAAGCACATTGAATATTCGCCGTAAATTTGCGGTTGTATTTGCGGGACGTCGAGGACGCCGTCCCCTACGGAGGAAAGCCTTCCCATTGAGGTGACTCCCTTGTTAAGGGAAATTACCCCGCCCCTACGTCGGATAAACAAATTCATAATATCAAACCTCGGCGGAGAGATTGGAAGCAAAAAAGCAGGCAATGCACTGAAAAGGCATTGCCTGCTTGGCTGTTTTTATCCGGGATTTATATACCGTTTACCGTTCTGTCAATTTTGAACAAATCAAATGCGTCAATTACCTGGTCAGCGTTCATATCGCCTACGATTTCCGCATTGCCGTCAAGGCGGATGGTATCATCTGCAACGACGGATTTTGCAGTTGCGTAATCGCTGAGAGTGACAGCTCCGTCAGAGTCAACATCACCGTAGACTATATCGTTTACGTCAACAAAATAAACATCGTCATACAGGTTTGCGTATTTCTCCGCAGCCGAGCCGCTGACTCCGTATACCGTAACGTCGTTAAGATGCTGTCTGTAAACGTCCGCAATAAACAGCGGGTGAATCTTTGTAACCGTGGGCGGAATGTAAATTGCCTGCAGATACGTATCATAAAACGTTATTTCCTCAAGCTCCGTTACCGTAGTCGGCAAAACGATGGACTTAATATCGTCACAAATGAAGAACGCACCCTGACAAATTGTATGAACACCTTCGGGGATGATAATCCTTCTGATATCGTCCATATTGTTAAACGCTTCGCCCGTAATTATCGTTGTTCCCGGGCGCACGGATATTGTGTCGGGGTGAAGGGCTTGCATATTATATCCGCCGCCGCCGAAGCAGTACGTGCCGATATACCTGACGCCGTGGTCGTCAAACTCCATACACTTTTCATAGCCGTACTTTTCGGAATAATATCCGGCAAGATTAGAACAGCCGACAAACGAACCGAAGCCTATATATTCAAGATTTTCGGGTAATCTTACAGAATAAAGGAAATCCTCATCGAAGCAAAAGCCCTGACCGATTCTCTTGTATGTGTCGGGAACATAAATGCTTTTCGGCTCCCATTTACCGCTTGTATCAAAGCGCTTATACGAGGTGCCGATAATCGTATATCCGTCAATCTCCTCGGGCAGTGTAACGTCCATAAAATATTCGCTTCCGCCCGAAACGCCCGTAAGCTCTGCGGTTTTGTCCTCTTCGCTGATTACGTTATAGCTCCAGACATAATCGGGAGTTTTAACTCTGTCATATTCGGCTGTCAGCATTTCCGCCTGCGACCAAGTGATATAGTTGTTTCGGAAAAGGAAATTAATAAATGCAGGTACGTCGCTTCTCATAAGCGAGAGATTGCAGTTAAGACGGTAAATAAAAACCGCAACCTCGTGAACCGTAAGAATCCTGTTGAGCATTTCATCCTTGTCGGCTGAGTTGAAATCAACAAGCTCATTCCACTTTAAAAAATCATTATAACTTGTTTGTGTGCCGCCCGTAAACTGCTGATAAGGCGTAAACAGATTTGCGTAAGTGGTATAGTTGGTTATCTCCTGCGCAGGGTCAGCCTCGGCAAAGGCATAAACAGGCAGGATGCCAAACACCATTACGATACACATAATAAGTGCAAGTATTTTCTTTTTCATAATATCAGCCCCCTTAATTACTTTTGTTAATCATTTCTGACTTTTTCTTTTTTCGCTTCAGAACAATAAAGGTTATTACAAGATTGATAATTATTAATGCCCAAAAAAGAGGAAGAACAGTATAAAAATTAACGGATATTTCATTATCGGCTATTATGCCGGTTATAACAAGATTATTTATTGCAAACACATTTCCCTTTATGTTTATTTTATTGCTCACCGCTAAAACCTTGCCGCTTTCATCAACAAAAGCAAACATCAGGTCCTTGCCTTTAAACACACTGACAAGGTCGGTTTCCTCACCGTCCCGACGGGAAGAAAAATACTCGCTGTAATCACTGTTTTCAACGCCGTCATAAATATCAATTTCCGCTTTCGGATAATAGAACAAAAAGCTGTAATAAGCCTGACCGTTAACTGTTTGTTTGCCTGCGATTTCGCAGGAGTCCGGTAAAGTGATTACTTTTTGAAGAAAAACCGAAGCAACAGTTTTTTCTGCTATACTTTCGGGATTTGTATCAACAAACTCGGCAGGAAGCAAAAGATCAATATATGCAACATTATCTGATAAGCTCCTGTAATCAATCCAAACATTTATCCCGGGAGAAGGTTTAAATGCAAAAGCATAAACAGGCAGGATGCCAAACACCATTACGATACACATAATAAGTGCAAGTATTTTCTTTTTCATACTCTTCTCCTCCTGTCCAAAGATTCTTTCTCGCTTGAATAATATATTTTTTGTCAACAGTTTTTCAACTGCTTTGCACAAATGCAGAAAAAACGCGACTAAATGCAAGAATTCTGTTTTCATCAATTACAGCCTAACACCCGACAGCGAAATAATCAAGCAAAGCTTTGTTGCTTTTGCGGTTTTTAAGGATTTTTTAATCTTCGTCTTAAATTATAAGTCGCTGTTGTGTCATTTTTGTGTCAGAAGGCTCTTTCATAAAAAAATATTTCCTTTTGTCCGCATTATAGTTTTTACAGTAGGTGTAAAGTCAAGTGTTTTTGAAAAATTGTTTGCTTTTTTGTTTCGACTGCCGTGTACGGCGGTTTTGTCAAATCGACTGATGAATGCAATAATAATATTCATTCGTCCTGTCATATATAATAATTACCCAATGGTCGGTTTTGTCAATTATATTTACGGTGCTGTCCGTGATGAACTCCTTTGAATACATATCAAAGACGCAAATATAGCAGTTGTCCGTTAAATCCGTTTGCTTCTTAAAGACATTGCCGTAAACGCTCCAATCATATTCACGAAGAGGGCTTGAATTGAGCTCTGCCCAATAGCTTTCCGTCAAATCCTTGCTCAGCTCTTCCGACTGACTGTCGGTCAGTTTGAAAACCCAGTACTCTTCAATATCCGTCCAAGCCCATTCAACACGGTGCCTTCCGTTAATGCCCGACGGGGTGTACGCCCTTATGTCGGAGTCGTTAAAGCAGTCTATGGGGTAGAAAAGCACGCAAGCCCTGTACGTTAAAAACAATAACAAAAGCATCAAAATTGTCTTTAACAGGAACCTGATTATCCTTGAAAAGCAGCCCGTACCCTTATACAGCTGTTCCATTTCACGGGAAAGCTCCAGATAGTTGCCCATGCTCTCAACTGCCTTTTCCTCGGCTTCTGACTGAGCGAAGCCCTGTTCAAGGTAAAGGTCGGTAAGGTCGTCAATGTGCGCTTCAAGCTCTGCTTCAAGCTCCCGCTTTGCTTTTCTGTTTGAAATTTTCGACACAGCCGCGGCTATGTATTCATCTTTTCTCATAACTGCTCCAAAATAATGCCCGCTTTGTTTACGACACAAAAACACCTTTAATACGTTTTACCAGTGCCGATTCGTTGTTGCTGTCGATAAGCTCATTAATCTTTTTCGACGATTCGCTGCCAAGCTGATACATTTCACCGTAACTCAGCAATCCTTCCTCGCCCTGATAATTGTTCGCGTTGTAGGTCGTGATAACCTGCGGAGATATAAAACAATGGCTGTCGTCGTCAATATGCAGGTCGCCCTTTTTAAGATAAATGCCCTCGTAGTCTGTAAAATACCATTGAATTCCCGCGTAAAACGGCACTTTTTCATACGTCAGGTGCTTTTCAAAGCCGCCGAGATAAATATAATCACCCGAAGGTCCTCTGTTTGCGGTTTGCCTGATTGCAGTATAGTTGTCATTCATAAAGGCATCTGTAAGATCGAGGCCGGGAGTTGTGTCGTAACCTAAAATACTCACCTTGCAAACCTCGTCGCTTTCGAGATCGGGATACTGATAGTCGCAGCGGATACGCCAGAACGAGTCATAGTGTTCGCCGTAAGGCTCATACCGAACGCAAAACAAAAAATCGGGATGCCTGCTGTCGATATAATACTGTTCGCTTTCGTTGTTGAAGTTGTCGGGAAGCTTATAGTCGGGCGATAAAACTGTTTCGTCAAAATTCCACGAGGCATAATTCGGTATTTCTTTAAGCTCGCCGAAATCTTCAGTACAAAAGCCGTCAAGCATAGACTCGTCTGCAACTGTATTGGGTAGATTCAGTTCGCTCACGTAACTTTCAAGTGTAACGGGAACGGTATGATCCTGCTCGTACTGATACACAAGCTCAAGCGCAGCGTTGCCAATGAAGATTGACACGATGAACAGAATGACGACCGTCGCGACGGCAATTCCGAAGCACGAGCCGATACGTCCTTTCAGGCCGTCACCGTCGATAAGCGCGTCCTCTCTTTCGAGTATAATAATCAGTATCAGGGTTCCAACGAAAAGGGAAAAGGGAACGGCGAAGAATTGCAGATAGTATGCGTCAAAAAACAGTATCAGCCAAAACGCGGCTCTCAGCGACAGGTAAAGCTCCATGCCCAGTACTACGCGCAGTACGGACTTCTTCCAAAAAAATCCGATACATGTCAGCAAAAGCAGCACTGTGTGAACAAGTATGCCGTTAAGCAAATAAAGGCGATTTGACATTTCAACGCTCAAATCTTCCGTTATGAAAACACTGCCGCTGAACAGGTCTATGGAAACTATCCCGCAGACTTCGAGATATGCAAATAACAGCATTACGGCAATGAGAATAACGAAAACTATCTTTCCCGCACCTCTGTGCAGCCTTCCCAACAGCGAGGCAACGTCGTTGGGCGCACCCATGTCGGAAACTGCACGTTTCTCGGCTTCGTCGGCGGTCATGTTTCTGCCAAGGTAAAACTCCGTAAGTTCGTCGATATGCTCGCCAAGCTCTCTCTCGGTTTCCCGCTTTGCTTTTCTGTTTGAAATTTTCGACACAGCCGCAGCTATGTATTCGTCTTTTTTCATAATAACTCCGAATGATTATTAAAAACCCAATGATACGGTTTGGAAGCTTGCGTATGCGGCAATTACCCAAATGCCAACACAGATTATTGCCAACAGTCCGTTATAAGGCGACGGACAGTCATCCTTTTCTCTCGCAGTTACGTTAATTATTGACAGAATAAGAACAATAATCGGTTTGGCGCAAAAAAACGTAAATCCATCAGTCATAAGCTCATATGTCACATAAATCTCTTTTAATACATCCATTATTCCGCCGAGGAAAAATTCAAAATAAAATACAATGGCAATTAAGAGTCTTATTAAACCGATTACCGTTAAAACCAAAAGAAATGTACTGATTGGGCTTGGGTGAAGTTGGGACAGTTTCTCTGCAATCAATTCCGAGCCGCCCATATCAGCAACTGCACGTTCCTCGGCTTCTTCTTTTGAACTGCTTCTGTCGAGATAGAATTCAGTCAGCTCGTCGATATGCGCGGCGAGCTCTTTTTCGGTTTCCCGTTTTGCAATTTGGTTACTGATTTTCGACACAGCCGAAGCTATGTACTCGTCTTTTTTCATAACAACTCCGATTTCCCGTAGGGGTCGGCGTCCCCGACGACCCGTTCATTCTGTGTAGGGGCGACCTGCGGTCGCCCGTCGGTTTACCGTTTTACTTATCGGGCGAGCAGTGCTCGCCCCTACGGTTTTTTCAAAAATTATACGTAATTGAGCACCTTGTTGACGGATGCGGAGAACGCCTCAAATTCTTCCTTCTTCTCGGCAAGCTCCTTGAGTCCTTTTTTGGTTATGTGGTAGTACTTTCTGTTTCTGCCCTCAAATTCCTGCCAGTAGCTTTCGAGCAGCTTTTCCTTTTCCAGCGCGTGAAGAATCGGGTACAGAGTTCCCTCGCTCATTTGAAACTCGTTCTGCGAACGCCTTTCAAGCTCACGGATGATTTTGTAGCCGTACAGGTCGCCGCCCTTGAGTACGCTCAAAACAAGCAACGACGTACTGCCCTTTAACAGTTCCTTACTGTATTTCATAACAACACCTCGTATATCAATGTATATACATTGTATCACAAGGTATAGTACTTGTCAATAGCCGAACAAAAAAAGCACCTGACAAAAATCAGGTGCTTAAAAATGATCCGTATTGCTTATTTGTCGGGGAAGAAGGCTCTGTGGACTGCCGAAACCGCCCTGTCGGCGTCCTTGGCGTCGATAAGAACGGAGATTTTGATTTCGCTGGTTGAAATCATATCGATGTTTATGTCGCTTTCAAACAGTGCCTCAAACATCTTTGAAGCCGTGCCGGGGTGGGACTCCATGCCTGCGCCGACAACGGAGATTTTGGCAACGTTTGTGTCGCAGGTAACGTCCTTTTCCTCAATATCAAAGCTGGAGCGTACCGCCTCAATCGCACCGTCTGCATTGTCCTTGGAAACGGTGAAGGTGATGTCCTTGGTGTCGTCTCTGCCGACCGACTGAAGGATGATGTCAACATTGATTTTTCTCTGGGCAAGCTTCGAGAAAAGCTTGAATGCAATCCCCGGGATATTCGGGATATTTGTTACCGATATTCTTGCTACATCCGTGTCCTTCGTAACGCCTCTTACAAGCATTTTCTCCATTTTTGCTACCTCCTTGACGATGGTGCCGGGAACTCTTTTGAGTGATGACAGCACCTCTATTTCAACGTTGTATTTCTTTGCCATTTCAACCGAACGGTTGTTGAGCACCTGAGCGCCGAGCGTTGCAAGCTCAAGCATCTCATCGTAGGTGATTTCCTGAAGCTTCTGCGCATTTTCAACCTTTCTCGGGTCCGCGGTAAACACGCCCTCAACGTCGGTGAAAATCTGACAGCGGTCTGCGTGAAGCGCTGCGGCAATTGCCACGGCGCTCGTGTCGCTGCCGCCCCTGCCGAGCGTGGTCAGGTCGTCGTATTTGTTGATTCCCTGGAAGCCTGCGACTATAACAATATTGTGTCTGTCAAGCTCAGCTTTGATTCTGTCCGCTTTGATGGATTTAATTCTCGCTATGCCATAAGCGGAGCTTGTGTGGAAGCCTGCCTGCCAGCCGAGCAGTGAAACTGCGGGACAGCCTGACTTTTCAACCGCCATTGCAAGAAGAGCGATAGAAATCTGCTCGCCTGCGGTCATAAGCATATCCATTTCCCTCTTTGAGGGCTTGTCGGTAATTTCGTGCGCCTTGTCGATAAGGTCGTCGGTTGTGTCGCCCTGAGCCGAAACGACAACTACGACGTCGTTTCCCTTACGGTAGGTGTCGGTGATAATGCCGGCAACATTCATAACCCGCTCGGCATCTGCAACCGAGCTGCCGCCGAATTTCTGAACAATTAGACTCATATTATATCCTCCGAAATAATTTGGAAAAAATTAAAAATCTGCCACTCTGATAACAGAGCAAGGTTTGACGTTTTTCAAAGAACCGAGCTTTTCCCTGAGAAGGCTTTCCTTCTGCTCGCCCGTAACGAAGGCAATTTCGTCTTCGGGAGCGCCGTTTCTTGTGAGCACGGTAACCTCGCCCAGGCTTTCCTTAATTTCGCTGAGTGCGGCGTCCCTGTCAGCAACGGTTGCCCTGACGTAAAGCGCGCAATTAAGCTGCCTGTGGTCGGCAACATAGTCCTTGTCGCCCTCGCCCCAGCCGATAAACTTTCTTCTTGCGGTGTGCTTTGCACAGTCGATTACGTCTGCAACAACCGCGCTTGCGGTCGGGAGCTTACCTGCGCCCTTGCCGTAAAAGACAACGTCGCCTATGGCATTTCCTCTGACTAATATTGCATTAAACACGTCGCTTACGTTTGCAAGCTGACTGAAATTCTTAACAACGCAGGGGCACACGAATGCGGTTATTTTGTCGTCGGAAATCCTCTGCGAAATACCGAGAAGCTTTATGACTGCGGAATAGCTTGAGGCATATTCAACGTCGGCAAGCGTGATTTTGGTAATTCCCTGCGTTTCTACCTGCTCGGGGTAAACGTGCTTACCGAAGCACAGCGAGGCGAGGATACAAATCTTTCTGCACGCATCGAAGCCTTCAACGTCGGCTGTCGGATCCTTTTCCGCATAGCCGTTGTCCTGAGCGAGCTTCAAAGCGTCCTCAAAGCTCATGTTCTCCTCTATCATCATAGTAAGAATAAAGTTAGTTGTTCCGTTAAGTATGCCTGCAATTTCGTTTATTTCGTTTGCGGCAAGGCACTGAGTAATCGGTCTGATAATCGGAACGCCGCCGCCTACGGACGCTTCAAAGAGGAAGTTTACGTTGTTTTCCTTGGCAATGCTCAAAAGGTCATAGCCCTTTGCCGCAACAAGCTCCTTGTTTGAGGTGACAACGCTCTTACCCGCCTTGAGCAGTGACGAAACAAATTCGTAAGCAGGGTGCAGTCCGCCCATAGTTTCAACTACTATTTTAATATCATCATCGTTTAAGATAATATTGAAATCCTTAATCATCTGCGCCTCATGAGGATCACCGGGAAAATCTCTGAGGTCGAGTATATACTTAAGCTCAAGCTCGGTCTGCATGCTGCGCTTGACGATGCTTTCGTGGTTTTTGTCAAGAACCTCAACTACGCCCGAGCCTACGGTTCCGTATCCCATAACAGCTATATACATTTCTTCACTTCCTATTTTTTTGTATATTTATTCGTATAGTATTCTAACACAAAAAAAGCAAAGAATAAAGAAAAATAATTAAAAATGTAAAATTTCTATAAATGTTTGCATTATTTATTGTAAGTTCGTGAAAAATAGTATAAAATGTATAATATACTATTATATATAGGGAGCAGTAGGTATGAACCGCATTGAAAAGCGTAAGGAATTTATAATAGACGTTGTTTACATTGCCTTACTTGTAGGGCTTTTTTATCTGTTTTTCAGGTACGCCTTCGGAGTCTGCTTCCCGTTTATTATTGCAATCTTTATAGCAGTGCTGCTCCAGAAGCCCGTAAACGCAATTATGAAAAAAACAAAGGGCAAGGGCAGAGGAATTGTTTCCGCACTGCTTGCCGTGTTCTGCTTTGTAATTGTAGGCTCGGTTGCGGTTGCGCTTCTTTTAAAGCTGTTCAACGAATTTAAGGGCTTTATCAGCTATCTTTTAATGCGAATGGAAAACGCCGACCTGTTTATAAGTCAGGTGCAGGGTTGGATTAACACGAAGCTTACTGTAATACCCGAAAATATAAGAACCGGGCTTTCGGAATACGTTTCCGAAACTCTCGGAAACCTGCTCGGTACTGCCGAGCAGAGCGCAGAGCTCACCGTACAGACCAAGCAGTCGATTGACTGGTCGTGGCTTGCTTCTCCGATAGGCGCCGTCTGGGGCACCGCAAAGCAGATACCCATGGTGGCGGTCGGAATTCTCGTGGCAATTGTTTCGTGCTGCTTTATGACGGCGGATTACGCAACGGTTAAAAAGCTCGTTATCAGAATTGCGGGCGAGAAAAATTCCGTCAAGCTCATTGCCGCAAAAAGAATTCTTTTCTCAACGCTCGGCAAGCTTGCAAAGGCTTACCTTCTGCTGATACTCATTACCTTTACCGAAATGATGCTCGGACTCGGACTTCTGAAAATTACGGGTCTTTATGACGGCGGATATATTTTCATTATTTCGCTGATAACCGCAATAGTCGACATTCTTCCCGTGCTCGGAACGGGTACAATACTTATACCGTGGGGTATATGGTCGTTGCTTACGGGAAAAATCGGCTTCGGAATCGGTATAATCGTGCTGTATGTAATAATTACGGTCATACGCCAGACAATAGAGCCTAAGCTTGTAGCTTCTCAGCTCGGGCTGCCTGCGTTTGTCACTATTATCGCCATGTATCTCGGCACACAGCTTTTCGGCTTTATAGGACTTTTCCTCCTGCCCGTAAGCATTATGCTTATCAAGGTGCTTAACGACGAGGGCATAATCAATCTTTTCAACCGTGAGAAGGTCTCCGTAGAGAAAATAGAGGAAGAGGTCAAGGAAAAATTCAGCCATGAAAAGGAAAAAGAGGCGGAGGAAAAAGCATGATAGACATACACTGCCATATTTTGCCGAATATCGACGACGGCTCCGACAGCCTTGAGAACTCTTTTGAAATGTTGAAGCTTGCAGATGAGAACGGAATTGACGTTGTAATAGCAACTCCGCACTTTCTGCATTACAGTCAGCTGTATGAGTTCGTTGAGGACAGGGACGAAAAGGCAAAGCAGTTAAACCGCATCAGCAGTGAAAACGGGTGCCGTGTTGTTGTCGCCTGCGGCGCGGAGGTGTTTCTTGACAGCCGTGTGTTCACCGCAGATAATATGGACGACCTTACAATCAACGGCAGCCGATATATGCTCTGCGAATACACGCTCAAGCCCTTCGACAGGGATAAGGCAATTATCTATGCCGAGGAGCTTATAGGCAGGGGATACATTCCGATTATCGCTCATCCCGAAAGGTACGTTACATTTTACAACGACCCCGAAATTGTCAACGAGCTTCACGATATGGGCTGTCTGTTTCAGGTTAATGCTTCTGGGCTCGCAGGTCACGGCGGCGAGAAGATGCAGGACTTTTCCCTTGAGCTTATCAAAAGGGGCTTTGCCCGCTTTGTTGCAACCGACGCACATTCACCGAGGTCGAGGAACAATAAAATGCTCGAAAAGCTTGCAGAGTTTCCCGAAGAGCTGAGCAGGGTCGAGCTTGAGGACCTGCTCTCAAACAATCCGCTGACTATTCTGAAAAAGGAGAAGCTTCCCGAGGTCGGCGTCAGATATTTCTGAAAAGCGTATACTATTTATATATACATATTTTTAAGGAGCGGTTTTTACCATAATCCGTTCCTTTTCTTTTAGGCTTAAACACAGGCGAACAAAGGCAAAAACACCATATCTTGTGGTGGGATTTTTTTAAAAAACTAATTTTTAAAATTTTTGCTTTTTTAATAAACTTTTTTTAAAAAAATTGTTGCATTTGCCAAATTTGTGTGATAGAATAGTCGAGCATATTGCGGGAGTAGGGGAACTGCGCCCTATCGGCAATATAAGATATGCGATGATACGGTAGGTGGCTGCACTCGGATGCAGGGAATTACCGTGGAGTATGTCCGATTAAAAAACCGGGCGAAACCAAAGGTGTAAGCTTTCGTGTACCCAACAGCACGAAACTGCGCCGAATGCTTTTTGAGCGTCCGAAGATAATCTCTTTGGATTTTTATAATGTACGGTGCGGAAACGCCCGGCAGGGTTGCAGCAAAAAGCATTGCCCAAAATTAAGGAGGCAAAAAAATGGCAGCAGCAAAAGGAAAGAAAATCAGAATCAGACTCAAGGGCTACGACCACAGCGTTGTAGACAAGGCAGCGGAGAAGATTGTTGAAACCGCAAAGCGCACGGGCGCACAGGTTTCCGGACCCGTTCCGCTTCCCACGGAGAAGGAAGTAGTTACCATCCTTCGCGCAGTCCATAAGTATAAGGACAGCCGTGAGCAGTTTGAGCAGAGAACACACAAAAGGCTTATCGACATTTTAAGACCCTCAAACAAAACAGTTGAGGCTCTTACAAGTCTTGAGCTTCCCGCAGGCGTAGAAGTAGAAATCAAATAATTTACTTTGACGCTTACAGGTCAAGTTGGCGAAAGGCCAACCAATAACCAAAGGAGGAATAAAAAATGCAAAAAGGTCTTATTGGTAAGAAGATCGGTATGACACAGCTTTTTGACGAGAACGGCAAGGTAATTCCCGTAACCGTCGTAGAAGCAGGTCCGTGCACGGTAGTCCAGAAGAAGACAGTTGAGACAGACGGCTATGAAGCAATTCAGGTAGGCTTCGGCGATGTTAAAATCACCAGAGTCAACAAGCCCGACGCAGGTCACTTCAAGAAGGCTGACGTAGCACCCAAGAAGGTACTCAAGGAATTCAGACTTGAGGACATTAGCGCAATCAACGTAGGCGACGTACTTAAAGCGGATGTTTTCGCAGTAGGCGACAGAGTTGACGTTGTAGGCACCAGCAAAGGTAAGGGAACAGCAGGTTCCATCAAGAGATGGAATTTCTCACGTCTTAAGGAATCACACGGTACCGGCCCCAACGCAAGACACGCCGGTTCACTGGGCGCATGCTCCGACCCCTCAAGAGTTTACAAGGGAAAGAAGCTTGCAGGTCACTTAGGCTCGGAGAGAGTTACAATCCAGAATCTTGATGTTGTTAAAGTTGACGCAGAAAACAACCTCATCGCCATCAAGGGCGCTATTCCCGGCGCTAAGGGCGGCATCGTTGTTTTGGCAGATACGGTTAAAAAGTAAGAAAGGAGTGTTGAACAATGGCTAAATTGGCAGTATTAGACAAGAAGGGCAAGAAGGTTTCCGACGTTGAGCTTAACGATGAAATTTTCGCAATCGAGCCCAGCACATCGGCTATGCATCTTGTTGTTGTTGCATATCTTGCGGCACAGCGTCAGGGCACTCAGTCAACACTCACTCGTTCTGAGGTATCCGGCGGCGGCAAGAAGCCTTGGCGTCAGAAGGGCACCGGCAGAGCAAGACAGGGTTCCACAAGAGCTCCGCAGTGGACTCACGGTGGTATCGCTCTCGGACCGAAGCCCAGAGATTACAAGCTTGATGTAAACAAGAAGGTAAGAAGACTCGCTATGAAGAGCGCTCTTTCTTCAAAGGTTGCCGACGAAGAGATGATCGTTGTTGATTCACTCGCTATGGACGCAATCAAGACAAAGGAAATGGCAGAGGTTCTCTCCGCTGTTAAGGCAGGAAAGAAAACACTTATCGTTCTCCCCGAGAAGGATGACGTCGTTTACAGAAGCGCCCGTAACATTGAGGGCGTAAAGGTATCTCTCGTCAATACACTTAATGTTTACGATATTCTTAATTGCAACACAATCGTTGTAGCTAAGGATGCAGTTTCAAAGATTGAGGAGGTTTACGCATAATGAAGTTCGCACAGGATATTATCCTCCGCCCCGTTATTACGGAGGAAAGCATGATGGGAACCGCAGAAAAGAAGTACACCTTCAAGGTTGCCAAGAACGCATCAAAGCCCGAAATCAAGGACGCTGTTGAACAGCTTTTCGGCGTTAAGGTTGCTAAGGTAAACACATTAAACTGCAAGGGTCATTTAAGAAGATACGGTCGTTTTGAGGGCTACACCGCTTCCTGGAAAAAGGCAGTGGTTACTCTTACGGAAGATTCAAAAACAATCGAATTCTTTGACGGAATGATGTAATAACCCCAAACGGTAATGTATGGAGTCGGACAGCTCCGCTAAGCCGTTATTAAGGAGAGTGAAAAAATGTCTATTAAAGTCTATAAACCGACTACTAATTCAAGACGAAACACATCGGTTACAGATTATTCCGAGCTTTCAAAGGTCGCTCCCGAGAGAAGTCTTCTTGCTCCTCTTAACAAGCATGCGGGCCGTAACAGCTACGGAAGAATAACAGTACGTCACCGCGGTGGCGGAAACAGAAGAAAATATCGTATTATCGACTTCAAGAGAGATAAGCAGGGCACAGCAACAGTGCTTACTCTTGAGTACGATCCCAACCGTTCCTCGTTTATCGCACTTGTTGAGTACGAGGACGGCGAGAAGAGATACATCCTCGCACCCGTCGGCCTTAACGTAGGCGACAAGATTGAGTCAGGCGCACAGGCTGACATCAAGGTTGGTAACGCTTTACAGCTCAAGGACATCCCGACCGGTACGGTTATCCACAACGTTGAGCTTTATCCCGGCAGAGGCGGACAGCTTGCCCGCGCCGCAGGTAACTCGGCTCAGCTTATGGCTAAGGAAAACGGACTTGCACTTCTCCGTTTGCCCTCAGGCGAACTGAGAAACGTTTCTGCAGACTGCATGGCAACAATCGGAACTGTAGGCAATACAGATCACGAGAACGTTAAAATCGGTAAGGCAGGACGCACACGTCATTTAGGTATCAGACCTACAGTCCGCGGTTCCGTAATGAACCCGAACGACCACCCCCACGGCGGTGGTGAAGGTAAGTCACCTATCGGACGTCCCGGTCCGTGCACACCTTGGGGCAAGCCTGCTCTCGGTTATAAGACCAGAAGCAAGAAAAAGGCTTCCGACAAGATGATTGTTAAACGCCGTAACGGTAAATAATTGAAGGGAGTGCAGACAAATGAGCAGAAGTACAAAAAAAGGCCCTTATGTAGCTCCGAAGCTGCTTGCAAGGGTACAGGAAATGAATAAGAACGGCGAAAAAATCGTTCTTAAGACATGGAGCCGCAGCTCTACTATATTCCCGGATTTTGTCGGACATACCTTTGCTGTTCACGACGGCAGAAAGCACGTTCCGGTATATGTTACGGAAGATATGGTCGGTCATAAGCTCGGCGAATTTGCACCGACAAGAACCTTTAAGGGTCATGCCGGTTCAAAGACATCGAACAACGGTAACTAATCGGCGAAAGGAGTGTATAACTAATGGAAGCAACGGCAAAAGTTACTAACGTACGAATTGCACCGAGAAAGGTTAAAATCGTACTTGATTTAATCAGAAATAAGCCTTGCGATGAAGCATTAGCAATTCTCAAGTACACACCTAAGGCTGCGTGTGAACCGCTTGAAAAGCTTTTGAAATCAGCAATGGCGAATGCAGAAAACAAGGACATGGACACTTCAAGACTTTTTGTCGCAGAGTGCCGTGTAAACCAGGGCCCCACGCTCAAGAGAATCAGACCCAGAGCACAGGGCCGTGCATTCAGAATCAACAAAAAGACTTCGCACATCTATCTTGTGCTTAAAGAAGCAGAATAAGTAAGGAGGAGGTAATACAATGGGACAGAAAATTAATCCTACCGGTCTTCGTATCGGCGTAATCAAGGATTGGGAATCACGTTGGTATAGTGATAAAAAGAATTTCGGCGAAACTCTTGTATCGGACAATAAGCTCCGTAAATATCTCCTCACAACACTTGCTCCGGCAGGCGTTCCGAAGGTTGAAATCGAGAGAGATGCGAAGAGAGTCAGAGTTAACATTCACTGCGCTAAGCCCGGTATGGTAATCGGTAAGGGCGGCGCGGAAATCGAAAAGCTCAAGGCCACCTGCCAGAAAATGCTCGGCGACGGCAAAGAGGTTTTCGTAAACATTATTGAAATCAAGCAGCCCGACTTAAATGCTCAGCTCGTTGCAGAGAGCATCGCTTCACAGCTTGAAAGAAGAATTTCCTTCAGAAGAGCTCTCAAGCAGGCCATCGGCAGAGCAATGAAGCTCGGCGCAAGAGGTATTAAGACCCAGGTTAGCGGTCGTTTGGGCGGCGCGGAAATCGCACGTTCGGAAACCTACCATGAGGGAACAATCCCGCTTCAGACAATCCGTGCGGACATCGACTACGGTTTTGCAGAGGCAAAGACAACCTACGGCCGTATCGGCGTTAAGGTTTGGCTTTATAAGGGCGAAGTTCTTCATGAGAACCGTAAACCTCGCAGACAAGGAGGTACAAAATAATGCTTTTACCCAAGAGAGTTAAATACCGCAGAGTTCAGAGAGGTCGTTTAACAGGTACCGCTTCAAGAGGTAATAAGGTTACTTACGGTGACTACGGTCTTGTAGCTACCGAGCCTACTTGGATTACAGCGAATCAGATCGAGGCAGCCCGTGTTGCTATGACAAGATATATCAAGCGTGGCGGTCAGGTTTGGATAAAGATTTTCCCGGATAAGCCGATTACTGAAAAGCCGGCTGAAACCCGAATGGGTTCAGGTAAAGGCTCACCCGAATACTGGGTAGCAGTAGTTAAGCCCGGCAGAGTTCTCTTTGAGATTGCCGGCGTTCCCGAGGAAACAGCCCGTGAGGCTATGCGTCTTGCAGCAAACAAGCTTCCTATCAAGTGCAAGTTTGTTACAAAGGCAGAACAGGAAGAGGATGGTGAAGCATAATGAAAGCAAATGAAATCAGAAAACTCTCCCCCTCAGAGTTGGATGCTAAACTCTTAGAGTTAAAGGACGAGCTTTTTAAGTTACGCTTCCAGCAGGCCATCAACCAGCTCGATAATCCAATGCGCATCAAAGCCGTTAAGAAGGATATCGCAAGAGTTAAGACAGTTATCCGTGATATCGAATTACACGGCAAAGAAGCCTAAGGAAAGGGAGGACAATCGTAATGAGTGAAAGAAATCTCAGAAAAACTCAGGTTGGCATCGTCTCAAGCGATAAGATGGATAAGACCGTTGTCATTTCTATCAAGGACAAGGTTCAGCATCCTCTTTACAAGAAGATCGTTAACCGTACAGTTAAAATCAAGGCTCATGACGAGAACAATGAGTGCGGAATAGGCGACAAGGTTCTTGTTATGGAAACTCGTCCTCTTTCAAAAGACAAGAGATGGCGTGTTGTAGAAATCATCGAGAAAGCGAAATAATTTTCTAAGGAGGAATTTACTGTGGTACAGCAACAGAGTTACCTCAAGGTCGCCGATAACACCGGTGCTAAAGAAATTATGTGCATTCGTGTCCTCGGTGGTTCAGGTAGAAGGTATGCTAACATCGGCGATGTTATTGTAGCATCTGTCAAAAAAGCAGCGCCCGGCGGCGTTGTTAAAAAAGGCGATGTTGTCAAGGCAGTTGTCGTAAGAACACACAAGGGTGTTCGCAGAGATGACGGAACATATATCCGTTTCGATGAGAACGCAGCAGTGTTAATAAAAGAAGATAAGACTCCCAGAGGCACTCGTATCTTTGGGCCTGTAGCAAGAGAGCTTCGTGATAAGGATTACATGAAGATTTTGTCACTTGCTCCGGAAGTGCTTTAATGGAGGTACAGTAGGATGAATAACAAAGTTCATGTAAAAACAGGTGATACCGTTATCGTAATTAACGGTAAGAACCGCGGTAAAAAGGGCAAGGTTATGCAGGTAAGCCCCAAAGAAGGTAAGGTCATTGTTGAAGGCGTAAACATGGTTACAAAGCATGTTAAGCCCCGTCAGCAGGGTGAGCCCGGCGGACTTATCAAGGCGGAAGCCGCTCTTTACGCAGACAAGGTTCAGCTCATTTGCCCCAAGTGCGGCAAGCCTACCAGAATCGGTCACGTTATCGATGAAAAGACAGGCAAGAAAATGAGAGTATGCAAGAAGCCCGATTGCGGCGCAAAATTTGAGTAAGGGAGGGACATAACACATGGCAGCAAGACTTAAAGAAATGTATAAAGCCGAAGTTGCTCCGGCACTTCAGAAAAAGTTCGGCTACAAGAGCGTTATGCAAATCCCGAAGCTTGACAAGATAATCATTAACGTAGGTTGCGGCGAAGCCAAGGACAACTCTAAGGTTGTTTCGGCAATCATGAACGACCTTTCAATCATCACAGGTCAGAAGCCTGTTGAGTGCAAGGCTAAGAAGTCAGTCGCTAACTTCAAAATCCGTGAGGGTATGACTATCGGCGTCAAGGTTACGCTTCGTGGCGAGAGAATGTATGAATTCCTCGACAGATTTTTCAACCTCGCTCTTCCGAGAGTAAGAGACTTCAGAGGTATCAACCCCAACTCCTTCGACGGCAGAGGCAACTACTCAATGGGCGTTAAGGAACAGTTGATTTTCCCTGAAATCGAGTACGACAAGATCGACGCGGTAAGAGGTATGGATATCTGCTTCGTAACTACAGCAAACACTGATGAAGAAGCAAAAGAGCTGCTCACTCTTATGGGCGCTCCGTTTGCGAAATAAGGAGGGATAACAAGTGGCAAAAACATCAATGAAGATCAAGGCAGCACGTCCTGCAAAGTATTCAACAAGAGAGCATAACAGATGTCAGATCTGCGGCAGACCACATGCTTATCTCCGTAAATACGGTGTTTGCCGTATCTGTTTCAGAAAGTTGGCACATGCCGGTCAGATTCCCGGCGTTAAGAAAGCAAGCTGGTAAACGAGCAATTGCAAAGGAGGAAAAAGTATGCAAATCTCTGATTCCATCGGCGATATGCTTACAAGAATTCGTAATGCGAATTCCGCAAAGCATGATACGGTGAAGATACCTGCATCAAACATGAAGAAGGCAATTGCTCAGATTCTTGTTGATGAAGGATACATTAAAGGCTTCAAGGTTGAAGAGGATGGCAAGCAGGGCATTATTGAGATTGAGCTTAAATACGGTCCCAATAAGTCGGCAGTCATCACCGGTTTACGCAGAGTTTCAAAGCCCGGTCTGCGTATTTACACGGATTGTGAGAATATGCCCAAGGTTATGAAGGGCCTCGGCATAGCAATCCTTTCAACATCAAAGGGCGTTATGACAGACAAGGACGCACGCAAGGCCAACGTAGGCGGCGAAGTTCTTGCATTTGTCTGGTAAGGAGGTTTCAGTATGTCAAGAATCGGCAGACAGCCTATCGCTGTTCCCGCAGGCGTCGAAGTTAAAATCGACGGCAGTACTGTTACCGTAAAGGGTCCCAAGGGCACTCTTACCAGAACAGTACACAACAATATGAAGGTTGAGCTTAACGGAGCGGAAATCAATGTTTCCCGTCCCGACGACTCAAACCTTAACAAGTCACTCCACGGTTTAACCCGTACGCTTATCGCCAATATGGTTACAGGCGTTACAGACGGTTACACAAAAGAGCTTGAAATCAACGGTGTCGGCTACCGTGCTCAGAAGCAGGGCAAGGACCTTGTTATGAACATCGGTTTCTCACATCAGGTAATCGTTTCCGAGATTGAGGGCATCACAATCGACGTTCCCAGCCCGAACAAGATTATCGTTTCAGGCGCCGACAAGCAGAAGGTCGGACAGTTCGCAGCGGAAATTCGCGAAAAGCGTCCCCCGGAGCCTTACAAGGGCAAGGGCATCAAGTACGTTGACGAGCACATCCGTCGTAAAGAAGGTAAAGCCGGTAAGGGCGGAAAATAATAAAAGGAGTGTATTTAAATGGTTAATAGACCTGACAGCAATAAAGCAAGACTTAAACGTCACGCCAGAGTTCGCTCCAAGGTTAAGGGAACACCCGAGTGCCCCCGCCTTGATGTTTTCCGTTCGCTCCAGAATATCTATGCTCAGTTGATTGACGACACAACAGGAACTACTCTTGTTGCGGCATCCTCAACCGAGAAGGATTTTAAGGACTACGGCGGAAATATTGACGCTGCTCGCAAGGTTGGCGAAAAGTTAGCACAGAGAGCCCTCGAGAAGAACATCAAGGATGTTGTTTTCGACAGAGGCGGTTATGTTTATCACGGCAGAGTTCAGGCTCTTGCCGAAGGCGCTCGTGAGGGCGGACTTAACTTCTAAGAAAGGAGAACAGAAAAATGGCAGAAAGAATCGATGCTTCAACATTGGAATTACAGGAAAAAGTTGTTTCCATCAACCGTGTTTCCAAAACTGTTAAGGGCGGCCGTATAATGAAGTTCTCCGCTTTAGTAGTTGTTGGTGACGGCAACGGAATCGTAGGCTTCGGTATCGGTAAGTCTTCGGAAGTTCCGGATGCAATCCGTAAGGGAATTGAGGACGCTAAGAAGAACCTTATCAAGGTTGCTCTTAAGGGTACAACAATTCCTCACGAAATTATCGGTAAGTTCGGCGCAGGCGTTGTTCTTATGAAGCCCGCTGCCGAAGGTACAGGCGTTATCGCAGGCGGTCCCGTTCGTGCGGTTGTTGAAACAGTCGGCATTAAGGACATTCGTTCCAAGGCTCTTCGTTCAAACAACCCCTGCAACGTAGTAAGAGCTACAATCGACGGACTTTCAAAGCTTCGCAATGTTGAAGATGTTGCAGCTATCCGCGGTAAGTCAGCCAAGGAAATTTTAGAATAAGGAGTGTGTGAAATGGCTAATTTAGAAGTTACTCTTAAAAAGAGCCTGATCGGTTCAAAGAAAGACCAGATTGCCACAGCTCATGCGCTCGGTCTTAGAAAAATCGGGGACAAGTCGGTTCAGCCCGACAACCCCCAGACTCAAGGCAAAATCAAAAAGATTTCTCATCTCGTTGATGTAACGGAAGGCTAAGGAGGTGCGAATATGAAATTACACGAACTTTCACCCGCTGAAGGCTCCAAGAAAAGCGTAAAGCGTATCGGTCGCGGACCTGCATCAGGCCAGGGTAAAACAGCCGGTAAGGGTCACAAGGGTCAGAAGGCAAGAGCAGGCAGAGGCATGCGTGCAGGCTTCGAAGGCGGACAGATGCCCCTTCAGAGACGTCTTCCCAAGCGTGGATTTAACAACATCTTCGCAAAGGAGATAGCAATTGTTAATGTTGCGGCTCTTGACAAGGCTTTTGAGGACGGAGCAACAGTAGATGTAGAAGCACTTATCAATGCCGGTCTTGTTAAGAAGGCACTTGACGGTGTAAAGGTACTTGGAAACGGCGAAATCAGCAAAAAGCTTAATGTTAAGGTTAATGCTTATTCCGACTCGGCTAAGCAGAAAATCGAGGCAGCCGGCGGAAAGGCCGAGGTGATCTGAAGTGCTTCAAACATTCGTAAATGCATGGAAGATCGCAGATCTTCGTAAAAAGATTATTTACACGGCATTTATTATTTTGATTTTCAGAATCGGCGCAGCGATTCCGGTTCCCTTCGTTGACATAAGCACCAACGGTCTTATCAGCGATCAGAACGCAAACAACTTCCTTACCTACCTGAGCATGATGACAGGTAATGCGTTTAACTACGGTACTCTGTTTGCAATGTCAATCACCCCGTACATCAACGCATCAATTATCATTCAGCTTCTTACGGTTGCAATTCCCGCACTTGAGAAGCTTGCCAAGGAAGGCGAAGAGGGCAGAAAGAAGATTGCTACAATCACCCGTTGCACCACGGTTATTCTTGCTCTTATGCAGAGTACTGCATACTTCTTCTACATCCGTTCACAGGGCTTCCTTGTAACAGATGCAAACGGAGCAAGATACACAGGCTTCTGGGCAGTTTTCCAGGCAATCACAATTATCCTTTGCTACACGGCAGGCTCAACATTTATTATGTGGCTCGGTGAGCAGATCAACGAAAAGGGTATCGGCAACGGTATTTCAATTATCCTTTTTGCCGGTATCGTTTCAAGACTTCCCACCACGGTTTATATGTTCTATGAGCTTATCAGCAAAGGCGGCCCGTATTACGCAATCGTTGCAATCGCGGTTATTTCACTTCTTCTCATGGTTGCCTTCATCGTTTGGATGGACAACGCAGAGAGAAGAATTCCCGTACAGTATGCAAAGAGAGTCGTAGGACGTAAAATGTACGGCGGACAGAATACACATATGCCCATCAAGGTTAATATGTGCGGCGTTCTCCCGATCATTTTCGCCTCTTCAATTCTTTCGCTTCCGCCCACAATCAATATGTTTGTTCAGACAGAGAGCAAATTCTGGACCGGATTCTTCGGAATATTTGACCAGGGACACTGGGCATATGCGATTATGTATTTTGTACTGATTATCTTCTTTGCATATTTCTATTCGGCAATTCAGTATAATCCCATTGAAATGGCAAACAACATCCGTAAGAACAGCGGCGCTGTTCCGGGTATCCGTCCCGGCAAGCCCACTTCGGATTACATTACCAAGGTATTGTCAAGACTTACGCTTGTAGGAGCGCTTCTGCTCTCCGTTGTAGCCCTTTACCCGATTCTGTTCTCACAGATCACAACGGCTGCAAAGCATCCCGTAAATCTTTCAATCGGCGGTACTTCAATAATCATTTTGGTCGGTGTTGCTCTTGAAACGGTTAAGCAGCTCGAAAGCCAGATGATGATGCGTCATTACAAGGGATTCCTTGACTGATAAAGGAGATTGCTTTATGAACCTTATTCTTTTAGGCGCTCCGGGCGCGGGCAAAGGCACACAGGCTGAGAAAATCTGTGAAAAGCTTTCAATTCCCGCTATCTCAACCGGAAACATTCTCCGTGAGGCAATTGCCAACAAAACGGAAATGGGACTTAAGGCAAAATCCTTTATCGACGCCGGCAAGCTCGTCCCCGACGAGGTTGTAATAGGCATCATAAACGACAGACTTAAAGAGGATGACTGTAAAAACGGCTTCATTCTCGACGGCTTTCCGAGGACGATTCCTCAGGCAGAGGCTCTTGACAGAATGGACGTGCATATCGACAGAGTAATCGATATCGAGGTCCCCGATGAGAAAATAGCTTCAAGGCTTTCAGGCAGACGCGTATGCTTAAAGTGCGGAGCTACTTACCACACCGAGTTCAAGCAGCCCAAGGTTGAAGGAGTCTGCGACGTGTGCGGCGACGTACTCGTTCAGAGGAAGGACGATATGCCCGAAACGGTACTCGACAGGCTCGCAACATATCACGAGCAGACAGAGCCGTTAAAGGATTTCTATTCGGAGAAGGGTATTCTCAGAATAGTTGAAGGTCAGCAGGAGGTAGCCGATACCACTGCTCTCACCTTTAAAGCATTGGAGGATTAAGCATGATAGTGCTGAAAACCGCAAGAGAAATTGAGCTTATCAGAAAGGCTTGTATTATATCTGCGGAAGCATTAAAAGTGGCAGGCGAGGCTGTCAAGCCGGGTATTACTACCTGGGAGATTGACAAAATCGCATACGATTACATCAAGAAGCAGGGCGCTGAGCCCAACTTCCTAAATTTGTACGGCTTTCCTGCCACTGCGTGCATTTCCATAAATGATGAGGTTATTCACGGCATTCCGAGCAAGAAAAGAGTTGTCAGGGAGGGCGACATAGTCAGTATTGACCTTGGAGCCAAGGTAGACGGCTATAACGGCGATAATGCTGCCACATTTGCGGCGGGTAAAATATCCGAAGAAGCAAAGCGGCTGTGCGATGTGACTGAGAAAAGCCTTTATATAGGCATTGAACAGGCACTCGCTGGCAACAGAATCGGCGATATAGGGTCGGCAATTCAGAAGTACTGTGAGGAAAACGGCTACGGCGTTATAAGGGAGTACACCGGACACGGCGTCGGAGCCAAGCTGCATGAGGACCCCAGCGTACCCAATTTCGGTACTCCCGGCAGGGGAGCACGCCTGTTACCGGGTATGGTTATTGCCATAGAGCCCATGATTACTCAGGGCGGCAGGGCAATTAAACAATTACCTGACGGCTGGACCGTCAAGACAAAGGACGGTAAGCTTGCAGCGCATTTTGAGCACACAATCGTTATAACGAAGAACGGGCCCGAAATTTTAACCGCAGCCGGTTAAAAGGAGGACTATGTTTAAGCGAGGAACGGTTGTAACGGTGCTCAGGGGCAAACAGAAGGGAGCCCTTATGTGCGTTACAGGTGAAAACGAAAACAGTGTTCTGCTGTGCGACGGAAAAAAGCGGAGGCTCAACAACCCAAAACTTAAAAACCCGAAGCACACGGAAAATTTAAGCTGCGTTTTATCCGAAGAGCAAATGCGAACGGATAAGCAAATCAGAAAAGCGTTAAGACTAATTTCGGAGGCTAAGAAATGTCAAAACAGGATATGATCGAAATCGAAGGTACAGTCGTTGAAGCGTTACCTAACGCAGTGTTTCAGGTAGAGCTTGAAAACGGACACAAAATTTTAGCCCACATTTCGGGAAAGCTCAGAACAAACTTCATCAGAATTCTTCCCGGAGACAAGGTTACGGTTGAAATTTCGCCATACGACCTTAACCGCGGGCGAATCACATGGCGTTCAAAGTAAGAAACATATAAAATCATTAGGAGGTATTCAAATGAAAGTCAGACCTTCTGTCAAAAAAATGTGTGATAAGTGCAAAATCATCAAGCGCAAGGGTAAAGTAATGGTTATCTGTGAAAACCCGAAGCATAAGCAGCGTCAGGGCTGATTAAAGGCGGATGATGTATCGTTGTTAAAGATCTAAACAACGATATAAAGCTTATCTCGGACAAAGAGAACGGGCAAAATGCTCGGCATATTAAATGGAGGTGCAACTCTAAATGGCACGTATTTCAGGTGTTGATTTACCGAGAGATAAGAGAGTTGAAATCGGACTCACATACATCTACGGTATCGGCAGAAAAACTGCAAGCGACATTATAGCCGCAACCGGTGTTAATCCCGACACTCGAGTAAAGGATTTAACCGAAGAGGATGTAGCAAAGCTTCGTGAATACATTGACCACAATGTTAAGGTTGAAGGCGACCTTCGCCGTGACACAGCTTTCGACATCAAAAGATTGGTAGAAATCGGCTGCTACCGTGGTATTCGTCATCGTAAGGGCTTGCCCGTAAGAGGACAGACTTCTAAGAACAATGCGAGAACACGCAAAGGTCCTAAGAAGACAATCGCAAACAAGAAGAAGTAAGAGGAGGGATTTGTAAATGGCTACCAAAGCAACAGCTAAAAAAGGCTCCCGCAAACGCAGAGAGCGTAAGAACATTGAAAAAGGTGCAGCTCATATTCAATCCACCTTCAATAACACAATAGTTACAATCACCGACGTTCAGGGCAACGCTGTTTCATGGGCAAGCGCAGGCGAGCTCGGCTTCAGAGGTTCAAAGAAGTCAACTCCCTTCGCAGCGCAGAGCGCAGCTGAGACCGCAGCTAAAATCGCTGTTGATCAGGGAATGAAAACTATTGAAGTTTATGTTAAGGGCCCCGGTTCAGGACGTGAAGCCGCAATCCGCGCTTTACAGACAGCTGGATTAGAGGTAACAATGATCAAAGACGTTACTCCTATTCCCCACAACGGATGCCGTCCGCCCAAGAGAAGAAGAGTTTAATCTTTGAAGGAGGATATTTAATTATGGCAAAGAATATGCAGACTGTTGCCAAGCGTTGTAAGGCACTTGACCTTTCTCCTGCTACTCTCGGTTACGCAAAGAAGGAAACCCGCCGTAACCCTAAGGCTAACGTAAGAAGAAAGAAGTCTGAATACGGACTTCAGCTCAACGAAAAGCAGAAGGTAAAGTTCATTTACGGAATGCTTGAAAAGCAGTTCAACACATATTATAAAAAGGCAGCAAAGATGCCGGGTAAGACAGGTGAAAATTTACTTGTTCTTTGTGAACGCCGTCTTGACAACGTTGTTTTCCACCTCGGTTTGGCTTCAACACGCCGCCAGGCAAGACAGCTTGTATCACACGCTCACTTCACCGTAAACGGCAAGAAGGTAAATATTCCGTCATATCAGGTTAAGCCGGGTGATGTTATCGAGGTTAAGGAAACAAGCCGCAGCTCTGCTATCTTCACAAGACTTACAGCAGAGGACGCTCCGCTTGTTACCGTTCCCGGTTGGTTGGAGCTCGATGACTCAAAGCTCAAGGGCAAGGTAACAAGAATGCCCACTCGTGAGGATATCGACTATCCGGTAGAAGAACACCTTATTGTTGAGTTTTACTCAAAATAATAGCTTTTACCACCTACTCGAAAATTTTATATTTCTGTCCCTTACGGGACTTAAAGGGAGGCTTTTAAATGATAGGAATTGATAAGCCCGGCATTGAAGCACTCGATTTGACCGAAGACGGCTCTTACGGCAAGTTTGTCATGGAGCCCCTTGAGAGAGGCTACGGTACTACAATCGGCAACAGCCTTCGCAGAGTACTTCTCTCTTCACTCCCCGGATATGCAATTACATCCGTTAAAATTGACGGTGTTCTTCATGAGTTCTCAACAATTGAAGGCGTTACGGAGGACGTAACCGAAATCGTCCTCAACCTCAAGGGTGTAATTCTTAAAATTCACGGAGACGGTCCCAAGACCATCTACATCGATGCAAGCGGTAAATGCGATGTTACGGC
Source organism: Clostridia bacterium (assembly GCA_017438845.1). GTDB lineage: Bacteria > Bacillota > Clostridia > Oscillospirales > Acutalibacteraceae > Fimenecus. Next base: position 25,895 of record JAFRUO010000024.1, read on the forward strand.
AGCAGATATTAAGGCGGATTCAGATGTTGAAATCCTTAATCCTGAGCACCATATAGCTACTCTTTCGGACGGAGCTTCGCTCAAGATGGAAATGACAGCTGACAAGGGCAGAGGCTATGTTTCCGCAGAAAGAAACAAGCAGATGCTTCAGCCGATTATCGGCGTCATCGCTATTGACTCAATTTATACTCCTGTGTTAAAGGTTAACTACACGGTTGAAAACACCCGTGTCGGTCAGATTACAGACTTTGACAAGCTTACTCTTGAGTGCTGGACCGACGGAACAATTTCCGCAAAGGAAGCTGTTTCACTCGGCGCAAAGATTCTCAACGAGCATCTTAACCTCTTTATTGAGCTTTCTGAGGAAGCAAGCAACACCGAGGTTATGGTTGTTAAGTCGGACGACGGCAAGGGCAAGACCCTGGAGATGACTATTGAGGAGCTCGACCTTTCGGTACGTTCCTTCAACTGCTTGAAGAGAGCAGGCATTAACACGGTTGAAGACTTGATTAGCAAAACAGAAGAAGATATGATGAAAGTGAGAAACCTTGGCAGAAAATCTCTTGATGAGGTTGTTGCAAAGCTTGAATCACTTGGCTTCACTCTTCACAAGGAAGACGATTAAAAGGAGTGAGATAATATGCCCGGTACAAGAAAACTCGGCAGACCTACCGATCACCGCAGAGCAATGCTCAGAGGCATGGTAACTTATTTGCTTGAAAACGGCAAGGTTGAAACAACTGTAACAAGGGCTAAAGAGGTTCGCGCAATGGCTGAAAAGATGATCACCATCGCTAAGGACAACTCTTTACACTCAAAAAGACAGGTTCTTGCATACGTTACAAAGGAAGACGTTGTTAAGAAGCTCTTTGATGAGATAGCACCTAAGTATCAGGATGTTAAAGGCGGATATACCCGCATTATAAAGACAGGCGCAAGAAGAGGAGACGCCGCTGAAATGGCAATCCTTGAGCTTGTAGAGCCTAAGGCAGCAGAGGAAGCTCCTGCAAAGAAGACAAACGCAAGAGCTGCCAAGAAGACCGCTTCCACCAAGAAGGCTCCTGCTAAAAAGGCAGAGGCACCCAAGAAGGAAGAGGCAAAGGCAGAAGCTAAGGCTGAGGAAAAAGCAGCTGAGGCAGAGGCTAAGGTTGAAGAAGCAACCGAGGAAAAGGCTGCCGAATAATTTCATTAAATCAAAACTCCCCGTTCGTGAGACGGGGAGTTTTTTATGCCTTTTTTACCGTGTTAATCTTACAAATACAGTGTCGTATTCCTTTTCTATATCCTTGCGCTTATCATATTCCCGAAAGCTGTTTGTTGCAAAGTCGTAAACAATGTATTTCGAGTAGTATAAGTTCAAATAAAGCAATGAGTCAAGCTTATATTTGCCGACCTTTTTGTCGCTCAAAACAATTCCTTCATTTGCCTTTGAGGGATATTCAAGCTCCAGCTTGTCACTGATTTTAAGGCTGAAGGCAAAGGTGTTTTCGTTAATAATACTGTATTCGTCAATGAATCCCGTGAAAATCGCCTCGTTGTTAAGGACAACTGAATTTCCGTAGGTGCTTCCGACCAGTGAAAGGTATGCGTTTTCGTTTATATATACTCTGCTTTCTTCAAGGCTTGCGTGAGCCATAGGGTAATAGAACTTTTCAAAAACAATTCCGTTTTTTTCGCAGTATTCGTAAAACTGAGCGTTGTTTTCAAACTCAATTTCAGTTTTGTCCTTGACATTAAACAGAAAATAGACATTGCCTAACACGCCCTGCTCCGAGGTGTTGTAGTAGATTTTCGGAAGGTCGTCCGTGTTCCCCGCAAAGGGGTCGAGCAGACTGTAATAATGAACATAAATCCATTCCGCATTTTTTGACAGGCCGTATTTATATATGCTTACTTCGTTTAATATATATTCTTCGATATTAAACACTACGTCATGCTCACGCCAAAGAGGGTAATATACAAGGCTGTGAGTTTCTGCGCTCTCTCGGAAAATACAGTATCCGTCGGAGAGGTGGTGGATGTAGTCCTGATACATATAACGGTAGTTGTCGATAATATCCACACTGAACTCGGAACGTATTTCCTTAAAAAATATTTTTGTGCACGCAACACCGAGCAGAACAATTGCAAACGCAAGCACAAGGGAAACAATAAAGCCGTGCTTTTTTGACTTTTTATACATAGGCTCGAATGCCGACTTATCGTCTATGGCAGGAATCGGCACTTGCTCAATATCGGGGTTTGAAAGCGTTTCGCACAGCTCGTCAATGCTCTCAGGCTGTCTTTCTGCAACCGTTTGCAGCACCTTGATTTCGTCAAGCTTTTCCTCTGAGTTTTGCTTTGCTTCGGCTATTCTTGACTTAACCAAGCCTTCGATGGACGAGCTATCCTTTTCAATTGTTTTGATTTCACTGATTGAAAAGCCGTATTTACGTAAAAGCGCAATTTGCTTTAAGTGCTTTGCGTCGTTTTCGGTAAAGTCATAGCTCCTTCTGCCCTCATAGTTCTCGGTATAGCGCTCGGGAATAAAAAGCCCGTCGTCGATATAGTATCTTATCGTCCTGTCTGAAATCCCGGTAAGGGAGGAAAGCTCCTTCATTTTCATTCGCATCACCCCTGATACACCTATTATAGATTTTACAGTAGGTGTAAAGTCAATAGCTTTTATTAAAAATTTCGTTATTTTATTGTAAAAACCTCAAAAATATTATATACTGTTAGTTAAGAAATTTTCTCTCAAAGGAGAGGTGTTAATGGATAGCTATCAGTTAGGTATCAGTATCTATTATTCCGTGATTATTTTCCTTTTCGGAATCTGCATAGGCAGCTTTTTAAACGTGCTTATATACAGAATCCCGATAGGTATGGACTTTAAAAAGGGCTCGTCAATTTGCACTACCTGCAAGCATGAGCTGAAATGGTACGACCTTTTCCCGCTTTTCAGCTGGCTGTTTTTAAGGGGTAAATGCCGTTACTGCGGGGCTAAAATTTCCGCCATTTACCCGATAGTCGAAAGCATTACGGGGCTTATGTTCGTCTGCTCGTTCGTGTTCGGCACGGGCTGTCATTTCAGGCTTGCCCTGCTCGGATATTTCGCAATCTGCTGTGCGCTGGTGGTCATTTTCTGCATTGACTGGAAGCATATGATTATTCCCGACTCAATGTGGATTACAATACTTATCGGCGGCATAGTTATCTACATTGACTCGCTTATCAAAAACGGCTGGGATAAAAAGGAGCTTATCACAAGATTAATCGGAGCGTTCAGCATAAGCGTGCTTTTCTTCCTGATTGACTATTTAAAGCCGGACTCAATCGGCGGCGGAGATATGAAGCTGATGTTCGGCGCAGGCTTTGCGCTCGGCTGGGTGAAGGCAATGTTTGCACTGCTTGTCGCAGGACTTGTCGGCACGCTTTATTTGCTTATAACCAATATGGTTAAAAAGGAAAATATGAAGAAAAAAGTCCCGTTCGGGCCTCATCTTACGGTCGGTATTTTTACGGCGCTCATGTTCGGCGACCTGCTGATTAATTGGTACACGGGATTATTTGCATAAAATATAAGGCGGAGATTATTCTCCGCCGATGCTTGATTTTATGGGAAACGAAAAAAATGAAAATTTAAAATGTCCCTATCGCAAAAGCTGCGGCGGCTGTCAGCTTCTTAATATGACTCATTCCGAGCAGCTTACGCACAAGCAGAGGACGGCGGTAAGACTGCTCGGTAAATTCGGTCACGTTTCGGAAATAATCGGTATGGATTACCCATATCATTACCGCAACAAGGCGCAGTACGCCTTTAAGTTTTTCAGGGGCAAAATACTTTGCGGAGTTTATCAGTCGTCAAGCCACAGAGTAGTTGACATTGAGAGCTGTCTTATCACCTCGCCGACGGCGGACAGAATTGCGCTGACGGTAAAAAAGCTCCTTAAAAGCTTTAAGCTCAAGGCGTATGACGAGAACACACGCCAGGGCTTTTTAAGGCATCTGCTTATTAAAAACGGCTTTAAAAGCGGAGAGGTTATGGTCGTGCTCGTTACGGGCACGCAGGAGTTTCCGAAAAAGCGTTCCTTTGTCAACGCCCTTTTGAAGGCGCACCCTGAAATCACCACCGTTGTTCAGAACGTGAACAACCGCTTTACGAGCATGGTGCTCGGAGAAAAGAGCGAGGTGCTTTACGGCGACGGAAAGATTACCGAAACGCTTTGCGGACTTAAATTCAGAATTTCACCGAAGGCGTTTTATCAGATTAACCCGATTCAGACCGAGGTGCTTTATAACAAGGCGCTTGAGCTTGCCGATTTCAAAGGTGACGAAAGCATAATCGACGCCTACTGCGGCACGGGAACAATCGGGCTTATTGCCTCAAAAAGCGTTAAAAGCGTTATCGGCGTGGAAATCAATGCCGACGCGGTAAAGGACGCAAGGGAAAACGCAAAATTAAACGGAATAAAAAACGAAAAATTCTACACTGCGGACGCAGGAAGCTTTATGACGGAGCTTGCCGAAAAGGGAGAAAAAACAGACGCAGTCATTATGGACCCTGCAAGGGCGGGAGCGGACAAGGCGTTCCTTTCTTCACTGGTAAAGCTTTCACCCGAAAAGGTGGTTTATATTTCGTGCAACCCCGAAACGCTTTCACGTGACCTTGCTTACCTTACCCGCAACGGCTATAAGGTAAAGAAAATTCAGCCCGTCGATATGTTCCCTCACACGGACCATGTCGAGACAGTGGTATTGATGTCAAAGGTCGGAGTGGAATACGCTTGAAATCCCTTGATTTCAGGCACTTTTCGACTTTAGGTAGCTTCGAGCAGGTGGAGACGGTAATAGTTCTGCGGTAACTTATCTATGGTGGCTTGGCTCAAAAAGTGTGAGAGTTGAGTTGCCGGATTAGATGTCACATAGTTGAAGCTGTGGATTAGATGTCTGGGGTGTTGAGTGTTCGATATAGATGTTGGAGGAATTGTTATATGGCGTCAAGCAAAGGATATTTGGATTTCATATTAGAGCAGTTGTCTGAATTGGACGACATATCCTATCGTGCGATGATGGGAGAATACATCATCTATTATCGCGGCAAGGTGGTCGGCGGCATTTATGATGACCGCTTTCTTGTAAAGCCCACGAAGTCCGCCGTGGCTATGATGCCGAATGCGAATATGGAACTGCCCTATGACGGAGAAAAGGAAATGTTGCTCGTTGATGACGTTGAGAATAAGGAATTCCTGAGAGAACTTCTGGACAAAATTTACGTGGAGCTTCCTGCGCCGAAGAAAAAGAAGTAAGAACACACCAAGGCTCCCACACTGCCATCATCGGCGGCGGGGAGCGTATAATGACAATAATGTATCCAAATGGTATCGGTCTATTATAGGCACTTTTTTCGTTTCAGATGGTAGAAATGTTCATATTTTTATGTTATAATAATTAGACTCATCGGAGATGTGTAAGTCGTAGTTGCACGTCGGATAAGATGCTGAACAAAAAGACTGGACGAGGGAACCACAGCGTAAGAGGTGGTACCGTTTGAGAAAGGTTGATGTTCAGAAATCTTATTCGGCGTTTTTGTATGCCAGAACGCCGAATAAAAGGAGGTTCTGGCATGAATTTTTTAACGGATGATATCAGGTCTCTTTATCGGAAAATGCTGATACCCTCACTGACCGGTGCTGTCGTCATGTCGATTTACAGCTTTGTGGATACCATTGCTGTCGGCCAGTCTGAAGGAGCGCCGGGAGCAGCAGCTATGGCTGTTATTGCTCCGGTTTACGGCCTTATGGTGTTCCTTGGCTTGTTGTGCGGGATTGGAGGATCGGTCATGATGAGCGTCGCCAGAGGGAAAGGAAATGTTGAAAAGGGAGACGCCTGTTTTACGGGTTCAGTCATGCTTGTAATAATTCTTACAGGTATTGCGTGGTCAGCAATGAACATATTCCGTGAGAACATTTTCTATTTCTTCGGTGCGAATGAGGAGATCATAGGAAAAACAACGGAGTACGGACAATGGATCGTCTGGTTCATGCCGATTTTTGTCTTTACTATGTTCATTGCTTCGTTCATACGAAATGATGGTGCTCCTAAGCTGGTTATGGCTGCGGTTGTTACAGGTGGCTGTATCAATATGTTTGGTGACTGGTTCCTCGTTTTCCCGATGAAACTGGGAATGACAGGAGCAGCACTTGCGACTGTGATCGGTACTTCCGTACAGGCAATTATCATGGGCAGTTACTTCTTCCAAAAAAGGTGTCATCTGCGCATTGCCAAACCTCATCATGTTTTACGAGGGTTCAGGCGTGTCCTTCAGATCGGCATTGGAGCCAGCCTGTTAGATTTGGGAACGATCATCATTGGGATCATAATGAATCGGCAGATCCTAAACTATGGAAGCACAACAGAGCTTGCGGTTTTTGGAGTGATTGCAACAATCCTTTCACTGTTTCAGGCACTCTTCTGTGGCGTCGGACAGGCAATCCAGCCGCTTGTCTCATCAAACTATGGAGCTGGACAAAAAGAACGCTATCAAAAAATCTGGAAGTATTCGCTTGGGACGGTAATTGTGCTTGGCTTATTCTTCTGTCTTCTTGGGGAATGTCTGCCTGTGGCGATTACAAAGCTGTTCGTATCGGATGCACCTGAAGTATTTGAAGCAGCTCCGCTTGCATTCAGGCTGTTCTTCCCGATATTTCTGTTCCTTGGAGTTGTCGTTGATGCGGACTATTATCTGCAATCCGTGATGAAAGAAGAACAGTCTGTTGCAATTGGTCTGATGCATAGCGTAGTGCTAAGCGGTCTGTTCTGCGTGGCACTTCCAAAGGTTCTTGGAATAACGGGAGTCTGGCTTGCTATTCCTTTAGCAGATATGCTTACCGCACTTGTCGGACTCATATTTGCAAAAAAAAATTAAAAAAAGGCTTGACCCTCACGTTCCGTCATAGGATACAGTGGGATTATCAGGAAGGAGGTCTGCACAGATGAAAACCGTTAAGGAAGTCGCCGAGCAGACGGGTATCTCAGTGCGCACGCTTCATTATTACGATGAGATCGGATTATTCAAGCCGACAAAAGTAACAGAAGCGGGATACCGGCTTTATGACGATGAAGCATTGGACAGGCTTGGTCAGATCCTTGTATTCCGGGAGCTGGATCTGCCACTTGCGGACATTAAACTCATCATGGAAAACCCTACTCTTGATCGTGGAATTCTGGAAAAGCAGCGAGAGATGCTGCTGATAAAGATGGATCGGATCGGTCACATCATCACGAATCTGGATCAGATGTTGAAAGGAGAACAAAAGATGGATTTCAGTTGGTTTGATTACGGCTCTCAGTGGGACATGTACAAGTCTATGGTTGAGGGTATGGACGATGCCCAGAAGCAAAGCTTCATTGATTACTACGGCAGCATGGAAGAATGGGAGAAGCACATGCGCGAGGGATTTGACGGCGAGCAGGCGAGGAAGTATTATGCCCAAGCAGGCAATTGGTATGGCGGCATGGACTCTATGAAAGAAATATGGAAGGAGATGCCTAAACCGGATGAGTACGTTGCCCTTCAGAAAAAGGTAGGCGAAGTGCAGCGTAATCTGGCAAATCTTATGGGGACGGATGCTGCTTCAGACGAAGCAAAAAAATTGATCGAGGAATCAGAGGGCATTGTCAAGGAGCTATACCGGGTAGACAGTTCAAAGGAGATCCTGTTGGACATTGCTAAACGTTATCAGAAAGATGGCGATATGCATGAGACTGTAGATTACATGTATGGTGAAGGTGCTGCGGATTATATTGCTCTTGCTATTAAGTCATTTTATAAAGAAAACTGATGTAGCTTAAATTGCAGAGAAATCTTTTCGCATAAGGACCCCGGCAACTGAGCATTTTGTGTTGCTAAAGTGGAAATGCTCAAATTATATGTCGAGCTAATTGCTACAGAAATGAATCACATAAAGTCCAACTTGTAAGGACACAAGAATGCATCCGCACTGCCATCATCGGCGGCGGGGAGCCTTGTTTTACAAATTCAACCAGCGGTAGAGTTTGCAGGAAATCAACCTACGGTTCGTGTAAATATATGATGCCAGTCTGGCTGCGAATTGCACTTATCGTGTTTGATCTCATAATGATTTTTGCGGTCGCTTTTATCGCCGTGGGCATTGAGCAAAAGGCTGGATACTATGAATGCCAGAATTGCCACCACAGATATGTTCCTACATACTGGCAGACAAATCTTGCTATGCACATGGGACGGACAAGGTATATGAAATGTCCGGAGTGTGGAAAAAGAAGCTGGCAGAAAAAAGTTCTTAAAAAAGAAGAGTAAGGCAGATCAAGACTCCTCACTACTGATTATGTTCAGTGGCGGGGAGCCTTGTTTTATGCTTCGATTTCGATTGCAAGCCCAGATTTGAATTCCACGGTGAAGTGGTCGTCAAAGACGGTGATCTTCTCGATGAGCTTTTTTACCAGAGCCTCATCGAACTCTGTAATGTCGGTTTCCTGCCCGGAGATGAAATCCTGCAGCTCCTTGATGCGGTTCATGGCTTCTTCCCTGTGGTGGCTGTCGAGCTCGGATTGTTCCTTTTGGCCGCGCAGCCGGAAAATCTCATCGGCGATGGCATCGTAATCCTGTTTGTTGTTTGCCTTCTTGATGAGCTCTTTTTGCAGTTCTTCCAGTCGAGCTTGAATGCCATCCGGCGATAGGGTATCGGCGCTGACTACGGCCTTGGCGATATTGGCCTGCAACTGTTTTAGGAAGGTGCCGCGCTCTGTCAGAATCTGATTGATGGCTGTGACCGTGACTTCCTGCAGCAGGAGCTCGTTAACCGTCCGGTTGGTGCAGTTTGTGTCTGCGGAGCCCGGCTCCAATCGGCTGATGCAGCGCCAGACGATAGACTTGCAGCCGTGATTGTTCCAGTGGACACGTCGGTAAAGCTCACCGCAGTCACCGCAGAAAATCATCTGGGCAAAACAGTGATTGCAGGAGAAGCCTCGTTTCTTTCCGGTCGGGCTGATGTGAACTGCCCGGCGACGGACAAGCTCGGCCTGCACCTGCATGAAGAGGTCTTTCGGAATGATCGCTTCGTGGTCGCCTTCAACGTAGTATTGAGGTACGGTGCCGTTGTTCTTGATACGCTTCTTCGTCAGGAAGTCTGTGGTGTAGGTCTTTTGAAGCAGCGCGTCACCCATATACTTCTCGTTTCGGAGAATCTTGTTGATGGTGCTTGTGTGCCATTTTTCTTTTCCTGCGCCGGTTAAAATGCCGTCAGCCATAAGACCGGAAGCAATCTTGTCCATGCTGGAGCCTTCGAGGTATTCCCGGTAAATGCGTTTTACGATCTCGGCCTGTTCCGGATCAATGACAAGGTTGCCGTTCTCATCCTTGGTATAGCCGAGGAAGCGGTTGTGGTTAACCTGAACCTTGCCCTGCTGATAGCGGTATTGAAGGCCGAGCTTTATGTTCTCGCTCATTGATTGGCTTTCCTGCTGAGCAAGGCTCGCCATGATCGTAAGGAGCACCTCGCCTTTGGCATCCAGCGTGTTTATGGATTCCTTCTCGAAATAGACCGGAATGTTCTTGTCCTTGAGCTGCCGGATGTATTGGAGGCAGTCGAGAGTGTTTCGGGCAAATCGGCTGATGGACTTGGTGATGATCATGTCAATGTTTCCGGACATGCACTCGTCAATCATGCGGTTGAACTCGTCACGCTTTTTGGTGTTGGTACCGGATATGCCATCGTCCGCAAATATGCCTGCCAGTTCCCAGTCGGGATTCTTCTGGATGTACTCCGTGTAATGCGTGACCTGCGCCTCATAGCTGGTTTCCTGTTCGTCGGAATCCGTGCTGACTCGGCAATAGGCTGCGACGCGGAGCTTTTTCTGCTCGGATTGTTTTACCGTGTTCCCGACCTGCCTTTTGGCCGGGATGACCATAACATTTCCCATTAGATCGCCTCGCTTTCAATGAGGCTGTACAGATACTCTGCCTGTAGCCTCGGATCTTCGTATTCTTTCTCCGCTTCTGCAAACCAGAAGTGTGTCGGAACCTTTATTGGCTTTGAGCTTTTCAGAAGATTCAGCCTTCCGAGCTTACCGGCACGTTCCAGACGAATCGCTTCTGCCTTGTCGAAGGTCTCCTGATCGATGATTGCCGGGTAGAAATCATCGCCAAGGTAGTGTCTGTTTTGCATTAGGCGCTTAGCTGAGCTGTGGTAGGTCTCGATGCCTGCCTCGATGGCAGCTTTTGACTGTGCCATTCCGGCGATGTAATTCTCGTATAGGCTCCTGATTTTAGCGGCTTCTTCTTCGTTAATCACAGCGCAACCGCTCTCAATTCTGTATCCGTATGGTGTATGTCCCATATCCTCACTTCCTTTCCCTGAGCGTCAGGCCGCATTTCAGTTCAAACCGGATATCGTTTCTGGAATGAACGATGATGCGCTTTACATATCTGTCAAATAAGTCTTTGTCGAACTCCTGAAGCATGGCGCTCTTTTCTGCGAAATGAATCAGTGCTGTGGTTTCGGTGACTTTGTTTACATCCCCGGAGACTTCATTCTTCAGGGCTTCAATCTCATCTCGGAAACTGTCCGCCTGTGAAAGCAGTTCGTTTGTTTCCTGACTGTAGAGTACGGGATCAATGATTCCCTGTGTCATGAGCATTGTAAGAGTCTCACGCTTTTCGGTATTCTGAGCCAGAAGGGTTTGAATCTGCTGAATACGATGAAGGGAATCATCTGACGATGAGGTTTTCAACGATTCTAAGTAAGGCTTCAGGATTTGCCGGTGTGAAAAAATCAGCTTGTTCAACATCGTGGTGAATGCCTGCTTCAGCGCATCGTCTTTTACAAATAGCATGTGGCACCTATCCTTGTCTTTGATATGGGTGTTGCAGCACCACGCGATGTATTTGTGATCGGTGCAGCTATGAATCCGGCGCTTGAAGGTGTCGCCGCATTCACCGCAGATGATCTTGCCGGAGAAAGCATATCGGTTTTGGTATTTATCGATACCTTTTGTCACGCCTTTTTCGGAAGCCCGCTGACTTATAAAAATCCTTGCAGCTTCAAAATCCTCACGACTGATGATCGGTTCGTGATGATCCGTGACCATGTATTGCGTCTGCTCACCGTGGTTGTTGTGTCGGACAAATTGTGAATCGGAATAGGTTTTCTGGAAAAGGCAGTCGCCGACGTATTTCTCATTTGAAAGCATGCCGCGAATGGTTGTGGCTGTCCAGCGTCCGCCTCGCTTGGAAGAAACGCCGCGCCGGTTCAGGTCATCCGCGATGGCGTGGGTGCCTTTGCCGGAGAGTAGCGACGCGAAGATTTCTTTTACCACAGCCGCCTGCTCAGGGTTGATTACCATCTGTTCGCCGTCCCAATCATATCCGTAGGGTGGGTAGCTGCATTTGAAGGTTCCGTTTTCGAAGCGCTTCTGAATTGACCACTTGCTGTTTTCTGATATGGAAACAGATTCACTTTCGGCCATGCCGGAGAGGATTGCCAGAAAAAGCTCGCTCTCCATCGAGCCGGTGTTGATGTTCTCCTTCTCGAAGAAGATCGGAATGTTCAGATCAAGCAGATTCCTGACCAGCTCTAAGCAGTCCGTTGTATTTCTGCTGAAGCGGCTGATAGACTTCGTAACAATGAAATCAATCCTACCGGCTTTGCAGTCACCGATGAGCCGCATGAGCTCCGGACGCTTATCTTTCTTAGTACCGGTGATACCCTCGTCGTAGTAGAGACCTGCGAACTCCCAGTCATCACGGGAAGTGATGTAGGTTTCGTAGTGCGTCTTCTGAGCCTCAAGGCTTTCAAGCTGTGCATCGGAATCTGTGGAGACGCGGCAGTAGGCGGCTACCCTGATCTTCTTGAGCTTGACTTTTGTGTTCGCTGCTTCCGCGATTTTTGTTACTTTTTTCAAGGGAAGTCCCTCCTTTCCGTACATCTATACATCACTCTAAAGCCGCCACATATCAAGGTATTTCTGGCATTATTTCCGCGAACAAGGGAGAGAAAGTTTCCCGATTGATGGCGGTTAATTTGTTGAATTCAGCCACAGAAATGAGGCCGTCATCGAGCATCTTCTTTGCGATGTCCTGCGCCCGGCTATAGTCCAGATCGCCTTGAATCCGCTCCTGTGTAAAATATCCAGATTGAACATTTGTATTTTCGTTTGGCATAACATATCCACCTCCAGTTTCCACTGGAGATTGCAGGCCGTTTTGAGCGGAGGAAAATAAAAAAGCCTGCGGGCATTCCGAAGAACACTCGCAGGCATAGCAGATGGGATATTCGGTTATTTCACTCTAATCTTCCAGCCGGTCAGAATGAGGTTGACGTTTTTTATGAGCGTCGGGTTGAGATTTTGGATTGCAGAAACACTGGTGCCATACTTCCGGGCGATGGAAGAGAGGGTATCGCCGCTTTTCACGGTATAGAAAACAGCGGAGTCACTCTTTGCTTTCACCAGAGCATTGACCTTTGCCTGTACGGCAGAATAATCGTATCCGGCAGCGGTAAGGCGCTCTTTACGGTCTGTCCCATTTCCCCATTTGCCGTCCAGCACCTCCTGCGCCAGCTCGTCTACGGTCTTTGCCGGAGTGATTGGAGCGGAAGCACAGGAGCTGGAGCTATACTTCGGCACGCCATAGCCACGGATGTATTTGCCGTTGACCTGCAGCGTGCGTCTGCTGACAGAATCGCTCTTATTTCCTTCGATGATGGTGATGGTCTTGCCGGAAACCTCCTCGACGATACCGACGTGATCTGGCCAGCCGGTGTTGTCGCCAGAACCTGAATCTTGCCAATCATAGAAGATAACATCGCCGGGAGAAGGGAGATAAGCATCATTTTCAATCCACTCACCGAGCTTTTGGAAAAGGGTGACCATCTGACCGCAGCCGCATTCGGCCGGAATGATATCGGTCAGGCCACACTTGATGGCAAGGGCAGAAACAAAAGTTGCACACCATGCGTCCGTGTATTTCACGGCATATCCTCTGGCGAGGGGCTTGTGGCTATTATAGACATCAATAATTTCTCTATGGCTGCCGTCGGATTCCTTCTTTTCAAGCCATGCTCTTGCTTGTGCGATGATCTGGTCACGCTGGGAGTTTGTCGCTGGAGCAGGGGTGTTGTCGTCAAAGGCATCCTTCGTATAGCCGTTGAAGCCGCCGCTCTTGATGATGGCGGGATAATCCACATAGCCATAGTCCAGATCTACGTTGCCGCTGATGCCATCGACAGAGCCTTTGGAAGAATACTGCCAGATGCCGTAGTTGCCCTTATAGGAACATTTGCTGGCATATTGTGCTACCCAGTGAGCGTAAGGCGTGAGCTTCGTGTCGTCCATGCGCTCTTTGAAGCCAGAAACAGCGGAGCCGTAAATGCCGACGAAGTATCCGGCGGATTCCATTGTCTCGCAGAAAGCAATGGTGGCCTCCGTGATACCGACCTTGGCAGAAGCAGGTTGTGCTTCATTATCCATGTAGACCGGGTATTCAAGCTGTTTTCCCTTCAGGATTTTCAGAAAGCGCTCTGCATCAGCTTTTCCGGCGGCAGCGGTCACGCAGTCCTTACCGACAAAATAATATGCGCCGATAGGAATACCGGCTGCTTTCGCACCTTTGTAATTTGCTTCCCACTTACTATCCGTATAAAAACCGGTATCGGAGCCGCCAGCTTTGATGATGGCAAACTCGATACCGGCCTTTTTGACCTTGTTCCAGTCAATGTTTCCCTGCCAATGGGATACGTCAATTCCTTTATTCATCATGCTTGTGTTCCTCCTCACTGCCACGGTCGTGGAGCTGCTCTAAAACCGCTTTCAATTTCTCAGGGATAGGTAGTCCGAGATGAGCTGCGTTTTCTGTCAGAGACAGACCCTCATTGGACAGATAGAAAAAGATGATCGCCGTGCGGAGCACTCCCGGCTGGCCGAGTACCTGAACATCAACGACGTTCCCAATGCCGACAAGCACGAAGATGAGCACTTTGCGGCAGATGCCTTTGAAGCCTACTTCGCTGGACAGCTTCTTATCAACGATGGCGCACATAACACCAGTGATATAGTCGCAGACAGCAAAGATAATCAGGGCAATCAGCAGCCCGTCACATCCTCCAAGGAAGTAGCCCAGCCATCCTCCGACAGCGGCAAAAGCTAATTGAATAGAGTTCCAGAATTCTTTCATGTTGTGATTCCTCCTTTTTCTTGGCATGAAAAAAGCAGCTGCCGCCTTGGCGCTGCCTAATTCCGAGTTACAGGTTATAGTATTCTTTTGGCTTCCCGCCGCTACCGATGCGTGCGGAGTAGGAATACAAAGTGTTGAAAATGGTGTCCGTATCATCATAGCGGTCAACCAGCTTATAGCACGAGACATACGGGTCAAAGTATCTCAGGTCTTCTGGCTCGATATATGCTGACTGCTGTTTCCCTTTTGACAGAAGCGCTGTGCAGCTTGAACAGACGCGTTCAGATTCCTTGGCGTAGTTTTCCGGTGTATCGCCTTTAAGGAACCAGTGCTCGTCATGCCATTTGCAGTCATGGTAGCAGGCGCTGTTTGCAATCATGGTGTACTGATAGCCGGTCGGGAGCTGTTGCAAAGCTTCCAGATGCCGGGCAAACCAGTGGAACAATACAATCCGGTCATACATGGAATAATCACCGGTTTGAAGCTCGGATAGGGTCAGCGCCCGCGTGATGGATAACGTAAGCCGCACTTCCGGATATTCCTGCTTGATCCTTGCCGCCAGCTTGTCATCATTCAGAATAAACTGGTGGATGCCAAGGGCGCGGTATTTTCGGATCATGGTGATGGTTGTCTTCTTCTGGGCGAGTATGCAGACAGGGATGCCGAGGGCGAGAAGGCTTTTGATGCGCTCGACATATTCCTCGTAGGTTTTCGGATAGTCGCTCCGGAAGGTAATGTCAAAGCGGGTATTATCGCAGTCATCCTTCCACGCAGCGGCATAGATGCAATCAATGTACGGAATCAGAGCAGGCCTCTGCAGGAGCTTTTCCGGATAGGCCGGATCAAGGTTATATGGGATTTCAAACTTTATCATGCTTCCTCCGTTTCTGTCAGCGTATAGGTGACTTTCATAGTTTTATCCGCCGTCTTGATAACGGGTGTGGAGAGATTGTTGATGGTGGCGAGGTACGGCGTATACAAATACAGCTCCTTACGGAAATGATATCCGTAGTAGCTGTAGAAAAATTCCTGATAGGCGTAGGTCTTATACATAGAGACCATACGATGTCCCCACTGCTCACCGTCCGTATAAGTGTCCTTATTTCTTACGTAGAGGGCAGGTCTGCCGTCGTAGTAGTACCAGCCATTGATGACAACTTCATCATCGATACAGAAGGTATACTGCTGGTTATTGTTATAGCTGGCGTTTGCCACGACCTCTATGTTTGCCACATTCGTCGTATCGAGGCGATAGACGGTGCTTCCGATAGCAAACATCAGCCATTTGCCGCTCATGCCGATATTGGAAATGTCAGTAGTGTCGGAAGGCAGGATGATCCTTTGGGTCGTGCATCTGTCACCACTGATCTTATCCATATACCACTCAAAGCCAGTGCGGTCGTATACTTCAGAACCGTATCGCACGCCAGTGTAGGTGCGGATTTCTTTTCGGGCAATGCCGTACCAGTTGCCATCCGAAGCGTGGAAAAGATAATCCATTCGGTTTTCATCATTCCAGTAAGGAGCGTCGGTATCGTCTTTGCTCCCGCCTCCGGTGTAGTGCGTCCAATAAGGGTAGTGGTTCATTTCGATGTTTGTTTCCTCGATGGACTCTGTCGCCATCTGAGTATAAGTTCTGACCATCAGGCGTGCGTGGATGTAGTCCTCCGGAACCTTTCTAAGATTCACAGAAGTGCTGTTGCGGACAGCAATCATCTCCAGTCGG
Organism: Clostridia bacterium; assembly: GCA_017438845.1. Taxonomy (GTDB): domain Bacteria; phylum Bacillota; class Clostridia; order Oscillospirales; family Acutalibacteraceae; genus Fimenecus. The sequence goes on from JAFRUO010000024.1 coordinate 41,812, forward strand.
TATCCATCAGCAATAAAAGTCCGATGGTTATGCCGATAGCTGTTATTATCAATCTCTCCGCTGATAGGGGTGTCGCCTTTCAGACGAACAAAATAGTTTGCACCATACTTACAGCCGCGTCCGGCGAGAACATTTGTCAGGCAAATGCAGGAGATGGTGCCATTGGCCTGCGAAGTGGCAAAGTCCCATACATATTTGAAGCCGCCGTCCACAGCCTTGCTCTCTGTCAGGTTGCGGCTGCCGCGCTGGATATCCTCCGTATTGTTAGCATCATTTGAGGCATACCCGATCAGTGGATTATTGAGGGGAGCGTATATAACGGATGGATCTTCCTCAATCTCGTCCTGATAAAGAAGAATGCCGCCAGTGAGCCGCTGATATATAGGTAGAAGCCATGCTTCACCGCTCTGGCTGTCAAAGCTGGGACTGTTATACATCGCGCCTTGAATATTTGTGTTGAGAATATCAAAGATGGCTTCCGTTACAAGGTTTTCATCTTCATAGATTTCCTTTTTACCGGTATGGACATCTGTGAGCTCTATAATACTTTTTCCTTTGAGCATAGTTATTCCTCCGTGTTCAGATAGTCTGTGGTGATTGAACGTACATATCCGTTCTCGCCGCTAATCACAAAGCGGTACATCAGCTGGCCGGTGATGGCTTTCTCTGCCCATGCATTTGTAGAGATAGCTTCCAGTGCGGCTTTCGACATACCGGATGCTTCCTCCGATAACCTTGCCCACGAGGAGCCGGTATAAGTCCACCAGCTTTCTCCGGCATCAAAGGAAACGGCAAAGAGCGCTGAATCATCGCAGTCTACTGTGACCTTCTCAATGCCAATAATAGATGAATCGGACATGTCGATATTTTCCGAGTAGATTACCTGCGGTTTCGGCACGCCGGTATAACTCGCCGTGAAGGGCGGGAACCGGTTCTGGGAATCGTGCCAGTAGAGGATGGTCGGATCTACGAGCGTAAGAAGCAGGGCTCCGTCTGGGATATCCTGCACGCCGTAAGTTTCAAACACTTCTGCGGTCAGCTCGGTTTCACTGAGCTTTAAAAGGCTTCCTTCCTCTACGGTATAAAGGGCTCCTGTGGCGTCTGTTATCAGATAGCGTCGGTTGTATGGATCGAGAAGCACCGGAAGCTCATCTGAACGGACGAAGGCTGTCCCACTGTCATTCTGGTGCAAAAAAGTCACACATCCTCCTGCAACAGGCGTGAAGGAAATATTCCCGGTACCGGTTACAAGGGTGCACTCGCCAAGGTAGGAAGGGTTTGTGGGTATCGTTTCAAAATGAAGAACGATATCGCCGGTATCCAAAAGCAGCAGATCCCAGACCAGCTTTACATCAGCACTCGTCATGCTGTACTGTGAGTATCCCTCCCAGCGGACGCGCAAAAACCTATAGTAGTTGTAGATCGTCCCTTCCTCTCGACGGATTGTCCAGCTCATTGCGTCGCGCCGATGGACTTTTACCTGTTCTGCGTTTGCTCCAATCCCCATCCACGAGTTTCCATTTACATAGATATTCGCAGCGGTTACGGAGTTGTAGGTAAACCAGCTGACACCGGGAACGGTGTCCGTGCCACTGTCATTTCCGACGTTATTACGTATATAGGTCATATTATCCGTGCTTTGAAAAAGCTCTTGGATAGAAAAATAATCAGCCACTTTGCACCTCCAGTTCTGTTATCGTTTCAAATGCGGTAAGTCCAAGTGGATAAACCGCAAGTCTGCCTCGGTCGATTTCTGCGGCCTCGCCCTCGATGATTTCCGCATACTCGGTCTTCAGCTTCATACTGCCATTTTCATGAATAGTATAGGCGGTATCTGTGAGTACACGTGCAGGGAGGATTCTTCCATTAATGAATGGTTCCGTAACAAATGGATTGATGACAATGCTCGTCAGCGAATCAAAGTCTGCTGTTGAAATAGTCAGCGAGTCCATACGGCCACGGTTCAGGTTCCGCTCGGTACCGCCAGAAATCGTGTAAGACTTCCGGAGAGAAAACTGTGTATCGTCTTCGACATATTCCTGCCTGTATGACATCTTCCGTTTATCGCTTACGTCCACGATGTCATGAACAATCGGAGCAAAGGTGCGCACGTTATCGGAAAGGGCATAAAGCGTCATGCCGGATAAGAGCACTGGCGACACAGCGTCGGAAGCTCCGGTCGGTTCCGGTGTATGGAGAATGGTCTCCACGGCTTCTTCAAAGGGAAGATGCTGAAGGCTGGAAAGCACAAGCGGAATATAGTCGTCACTGGCATCAATGCGGCCATTCCATCTGTCCTGAGCACCCAAGCCCTGACCTGTGATGGAAGCAATGATGTTCTGCGCATTTATCGTTGCGCTGCCGGGAGCGATAGTGATCCATACGGCAAAGGTGTGCAGTGTCTTTTCTGTCATATCCAGAAGCGGATAAAACAGGTTCAGGATATGAGCACCGGTGTGCCAAGTCTCCATCGGATGGAATTCCTCCACCTCATGGCCGTCAACAACATACCCGACTCTGATGACAGACTGGCCGTCCTCCTGCCATTCCACAGGAACGGTAACAGTGGTTTCAAGCTCTCTGTCACTGGTGACGGGATTATCGTTCTCATCCGTGGTCTCTTCGGGAAGAATAGTGGTTCCTGTGCCTTCGGCTGTAACAGAGCGATCCACTGGCTCTGCCGTCACATTTATAAGGACAGCAGCTTTAAACTCGCAGTCTGTTTCTTCTTGCGTGGCAAATTCCAGACTGACGATGAATACCGGTTCTTCGCCAAGAGTGTATGGCATGGCATTCATATAGGAGTAGGTCGCCATCTTTGTGCTCTCGACAGAATTGATAAGCCCGGTGATATCTTTATCATTTTTGCTTTTTGCTTCCGCGAGGCGAGGATTCTTACCGACGCATTTTAAGGAGCATTTTCCATTGATCTTTGTTGTGATGGAGGTGATTGCAGCCATCTGGGAGGCATCTGCCTGCCCGCCGGTAAAGGTGAGGACATCACCGGGTTCCAGCGCAGGATCGCCTATGGTCTCGGAATCAAACGGAACATACCGAATGACTGAGATTGCATTCAGGATATTGTTGAGAATGCGGCTTCTGGTCTCATCAAGTCCGAATTGCAAAAGAGGGTTTGTCTCAAGATTCATGGTGAGGCCGTCGTCGGGATCGAGAGAATAATATTCTGCGGTATTAGTACGCCGGTTTGTGGAGCTGATTGCCGTATAGCGTGTTACAAAATCAGAAAAGCTGCTGGAGTAGCGGTGGGTATTATTTATCGTGCAAACCGGGCTTTCTCCGTACTGAACCAGCTGCAGCTTTCCTTCACGGTTGATAAAGGCAAACGAGCAGAGCGCCTGCGCGAGATAATGCAGAAAGTCACGCCAAGTTTCGATATCATTATCCGGATATATGCCAAGGAGCTCAGAGCCATTTGGCAGGGCTTCGATTTCTTCTTGTGTATGAGCAAGCTCCACATGGCAAGTCGTACACATCGCGCTGAGAAAATCATAAGGATACCCGCTGGATTGCGCCTCGCTATACGCCTTATCAAAATTTAGCATCGCGTCATAGGCTTTTATCTCAAGCGTTTTTATTTTTCGGTTTGCCTCAGCAACATAGAAGATGCCCATCGGGACGTCCTCAACGGTGTCATCAGAGAGGTTCATATGAAAGATGAGCTCCACCTCTGCATTTTCCAAGGAATATCGGTCAATATCGGAAAACAGAGAAATCCCAAGCTCTGCTGCATAAACGGAGCCGAGTTCTATCTCGGAGGAGCCGGAGCACTGTCTCGAAACGTAACCGGAGCCTTTTACAATATCCTTATTCTCGAAGGGATAGACCTTCCCGGATGTGGTAGTAATTGTTCCCGACCATGAAAAGGAGCGGGTGTTGTCCTGTATCGCTGTTTTATATGAATCAGATACGCTGTACATTGCGCCGCTCCTTTCCGTTAGTATTCATTCAAATCAAAGCTGACCTTCCACAACCCTTTTTTACTGGTGTCATGGGCAAGGGAAGTCTTGAAGCTGTCAATATACATTTCCCGTGTTTCACGAATCATCGTATCCGTATTAAAGAAAGCGACTGTGAGCTTCGGCTTTGCCCGCATGAGAGACAGCTTCTTAAGCCATGCAGGAGAAACCTGAAAGGACACGGAGATTTTCACCACGCCGGAGCGGACGATATCCCGCTGGGTGGTTCCGGCCTCCGTCTCTCCGGAGCTGTCTGCCTCTACATCAGAAAGGGACAGGTCATAGGAGGCTGGAAGCGGCATCTCTACGCCGTCAATATTCAAATAGTGTGAAAAAGCCATCATCTGCCTCCTGACCGGAGCGCCATGCGCTGCTGGGCTGTGACAATCGTCTCGTCAAGCAGTGTGCCCCCAAGATATACCGGGATTGTGATATCGCCACCGCCGCCGAAGCCGGAAAGAGCCGTAACGATAGCAGAGGTCTGTCCGGCCACGGCCTCCTGAATCATGCCTCGTAGGGAGTCCACGCCGACGATAGCTTCCGCACCGGCTTCTCCTCCACCGAGGAGGGTGTTTCCGCTCATGCCGAAGATAGTCGGTGTATCGAGGATCATGCCGTTTCCCATAGCTTTCTTGTACCACTCCACAGAGAAGTGCGGGATGGAAGGCGGGTTTAAAGAGAAACTGCCGGAAATAGAAAAGTGCGGCAGCTTGATCTTCGGAAGTTCCCAGTGGAAGTTGAAAACATTCTTCAGCTTGTTCACGATGCCGGAGATGAAGCTCCAGATCCCGTTGAACACATTTGATACTGTATTTTTGATGCCATTTAAGACGTTTGTGATAGTGCTCTTAATGGCATTGAATGCTGTGGAGATACCGTTTTTCACGGTATTTACCACGGTCATGATAGTTGTTTTGATGCCGTTCCAGACGGTGGAAACCACAGTCTTTATGGCATTCATTACCGTGCTGACAGCTGTTTTTATCGCATTCCAAGCCGTGGTGATAAAGGTCTGGATTGCCGTGACGACTGTGGTGATTACAGTCTTTATGGCGTTCCATACCGTCGTGACCACTGTTTTTATCACATTCAGGACGGTCTCGATGATCGTCTTGTAAATATTGAAATAGGTGGTGACGATGGTTTTAATCACATTAAATACGGTCTCGAAAACGGTCTTTATGGCATTCCATATTGTTTCAAAAAAGGTCTTTATGGCATTAAAAACCGTCTGCACCGTGGTAGTGATTGCTGTCCACGCATTGGTAAGGAAGGTGCTGATCCCGTTTACTGCAGTTTCGAAGATGCCTTTTATGGTTTCCCAGACCGTGGAGAAGAAGCTCTTGATCGCTTCCCAAGCGGTAATCACCGCCTGCTTGATGTTCTCCCAGAGGTCGATCCAGAACTGCCGGAAGCCCTCGTTCGTATTCCACAGATAGATGAAGGCAGCCACCAGCGCAGTAATCGCAGCGATAATCAGGACGATAGGATTTGCCAGCATGGTAGCGTTCAGTGCTGCCATTGCACCTTTTACCACACCGATAGCAGTGGAAACCTGCGGTATGATCGTCATGATTGTACCGACGGCGGATATGATTTTTCCGACCACGACGAGAATCGGGCCGATAGCTGCCGCCACAAGAGCGATCTTTACAATCGTCTGTTGCACTGGAGCCGGAATCTTGCTCCACATTTCAGCAAAACCTTTTAGCGCTGCGGAGATGTCCTTTAAGACAGGAGCAAGAACGGTAGCGAGGGTGTTTCCGATTTCTGCACCTGTCTCCTTCAGGGAGTTCATTGTCATCTTGAACTGGTCAATCGGATCGAGAGTCTCGTTGAAGGTGTTCTCGACACTTCCCTCAAAATCACCGAGGGAACCGGCAAGGTCATCAAAACTCAGCTTCCCGCTTTGGACAGCGTTATAGATGGCCGCGCCAGCCTTGCTTCCGAAAAGGTCATAGGCTGCTTGCAGCTTTTCTGTTTCAGAACCGTTTCCCTTCATGGTCTCGGAGAATCCGGCCAGCGCCTGATCCAGTGTCTTTCCGTCCTTCGTCGCATTTTTCATGGCGGTCTTAAGACCCATCATGGCAGACGAAGTATCAAGACCGGACATTTCCACCATTCCCATGAAACCCGCAGCCTGCTGGGCGGTCAGTCCCATTTCCTTTAGCTGGATGGCGTTGGAGGAAAGAGCACCAGCAAGGGTATCCATGTCGATGCCGGTGGCCTGTCCGGTTGCGTTTAAAGCATCAAGAAGGGAGTCCGCCTCGGAGGCATCCATACCGAAGGCGTTCATGACGGATGACACATTGTCGATGGATGTCGAGACATCGGTATTGTTGAGCTGGGCGAACTTTATGAATTTTGCGGAGAGATCATCAAGTGCCTGCCCGGTTAATCCAAAGCGGGTGTTGACCTCGCCGACAGCGGCACCGGCGGTTTCGAAGTCCGTCGGTATCTCTGTGGCGAGGTCTTTGACGATCTGGTTCATATCTTCCAGAGCTTTTCCTGTCGCACCGGTTTTTTGAGCAACGATATCAAGCCCTGCGTCCACTTCATTGAAGGCTGCAAGGGAGGCCGCGCCGATAGCCATAATAGGAGCTGTGACGTGAGTAGTAAGTCCTGTCCCTACGCTGGATATCTTGCCGCCGACCTCCTGCAGCTTGCTTCCGGCCTGCTTTAATGTGGCAGATATATGAGAGTCGGTTTCCCGGCACTGCTGTTCGAGGTTTTTGAGCTCGTTTTCTGTCTCTATAATCTCACGCTGCCATGCATCGTATTGCTGCTGGGTGACGGTACCGTTTTTGAGTCCAGCATCCATCTGGTCTTGCACGGACTTCAGCTGAGTGAGCTTGTCCTTCGTTTCGGAGACAGCCTGTTTTAAGAGCTTCTGTTTTTGCTCAAGCAGCGTAGTGTTCGTCGGGTCGAGCTTTAAGAGCTTGTTTACGTCTTTCAGCTGCGCCTGCGTATTCTTGATTTCTTTGTTGACTCCAGAGAGTGCCTTGGAAAGGCCGGTCGTATCGCCGCCGATTTCCACGGTTATGCCTTTTATTCTGTCGGCCATGCGGTGACCTCCTTCCAGTTAAAATCGATCCATCTGCGCCTGCGTAGCGACCTCGGCGAACGGATAATCGTCCATGTCCATTTCTGAATACATATCGTTGACAGTCCCGATAGTGAGCAAATCGAGCTCCGAGATATGAAGCCCGATCTGCACACACCGGAGTAAAAAGAGCGGGGTTGTCATTTCCCGCTCAGTCTGGTGATGTTTTTTTTAGAGGTGACCTGCTGTTCCACATTCAGTCCCCAGAGCTCGATGATCTGAGGGAGAATCTCGTAGATCGAGAAGGTATTGAACTGGTCAAGCCAGTCCTCCGGAGTATCCGGGACATCCGGATTCTGGTGTTTTGCCATGAGCCACGCGATGTTCTCGAAAAGCTCAAGAGAGAAGGTGTCCAGATTGGAATTATCCGGATCGTTTTCATCGATGCCTTTCTGCAGCTCATTTAAGTCCTTGTAGATATCCCGGTGGAACTTGTTTCTGTATAAACGAGGGATGGCGGCAGAGGCACGGAAGGTGACCTCCTTGCCGTCAATCTCAACGGATTTCGTAACAGCCATATTGCGCCTCCTTATTCAACCGTATCTTCCGCAGGCGTCTCAGGAACACTGGCAGAGGCCTGCGGCTGATAAACTGCGTTGTACCAGTTGTTGTAGGTCTCCTCGCTGGTATTGGTGCCGGTCTTGACCTTTACGAGACCGGAAGGAAGAGGAGTTGCCGTGATGGAGAGCGTTTCCGTCTGAACCTCGGTGGAATCTTCCTTCGTACTGCCGGATACAGAGGGACGGGTTGCGCTGCAATAATACATGCAGTGACGGATCTTTCTCTGGTCGCCGGAGAACTCAAAGAGCAGTGCAAAGTGCTCAGGCTCCACATCCTTGTTCTCGGCAATGACGCCATTGGCATCTTCGGTTTCGTGCATGACGTCCGTAAGAAAGCTCTCAGGAATCAGCGCCAGCTCAAAGTCGCCGGAATAGCCGTTGTTGTTTGAGACCATGTAATATACGGAATCATCCGCATAGAACGGGTCGTTTTCTCCCTCCGCGTCAAGCGAAAGGGATACAGCACCGGGCATCGCAACAGGCGTGCCGAATGAAACGGTACCGTCCTCAGCCAGCGTTGCGATAGCGTAGTGGCAGTTTTTAAGGCCAAACTTGACCTTGTTTTTCTTATTAGCCATAGTGGTTTAACCTCCTATCATCTGTGTTTGGTAAAGAACCTCGTACATCTTTTCCGATTCGATCCAGACCTCTGACTTCTCATAGGGAAGCTCATGGGCGATAAGGATGTCCTCGATCTGGGTTTCTGTTTCCGGATCTTTTACGTCCGTGTATAATTCGATGTTCAGCTCATCAATTTTCTTGAACACCGTGTCATCCGCGAACATATTGTCAGAGCCCGGATATAGAAAAACGAGGAAGGGTGGGTCTGGTGACTCGCCTTCGGCAAAATGGTCGTAGGCGAGTGGGAGTCCGGCTTCCTCCAGCATTTCAATTACATTTTCGTATGTCATATCAGCCGCCTTTCAGTTTCTGCTCAATGGTAGTTACCAGTTTTTCGTTCCCGCGCTGTTCGGCTGCTGCGATATGTGGTTTGGCAGCGACACGTCCGCCGCCGCGCTTGGCGTGCCCATGCTCTAAGAGGTGTGCAATCTGATAGCGATTCCTCGAATGCACCACCAGATCGATGCTCTCGGAGTCTTCATGGACATTTTTTACCGACCAGCTTTTCTTGTACTTTCCGGTATCCACAGGAGCACCGGCCTGTATATCTTTCCGGACGGACGCAGCCGTTTCCTTGACAGCAGCCTTTAAGTCATCAGAGGCAAGCTCCGCATATTTCTCCAGTTCATCCATGATGGCGGAGTCCATTTCATCGATTGATACGGTTCTGTTCATGACTTCTTCTCCAGCTTGCAGTTGAATTTCAGGCTGTTATGCTTATAGCCCATCGGATTCACATAGGTGATGTTGTAGGTGCGGCCTTCCGCGATGATCCGGTATTTTGTCGAATCCACATCCGCAAGCTCAGAGCAGTAGCGGCAGGTGAAGTCCAGCGATTCCTCCGGATTGATGACTACACCGGAAGATTCGGAACCGGAGCTCGTGCCGACAGTCGCCCAGCAGGAGAAATAATCCGCCCAGCCGGTTATGTGGTTTCCGTATTTGTCGACGATGACCGTATTTTTCTGGAAAGTGACGCGCACCCTCATAGCTGCTATATTCATGAAAACGCTCCTTCCCGTATTGCAAAAAGAAGTGAGCGTAGTGTCATGGTAAGAGCATGGTGGTCTGCTTCCTCCCTGTGCTCAAAGAGATAGGCACAGGTATAGAGGATAGCGACCTTCATGGTTTCCCGGATTGCAGACAGCTCCGCTTCGGTATATTCATCAGAAGAATCCGCATCGGAGTCGACCACTTCCCACTGATCATCCGTAAGTCTTGCAATATCAATACATAAGCGAATTGCGGAGGCCAAGAGGATACCGACCGTGGCATCCTCATCCGACGAATCTACGCGCAGATAGGCCTTCGCATCTTCAGTTGAAATCAAAGCCACGGTCGTTCACCTCCCTGCCTTAAGAACCGGAAGTTGCCTTCATGTCAAGAATCTTGATGCCTTCGGAAAGGATCAGCTTGCCGTCAACACGCTCCGTGCAGGTAAAGCCGACCTGACCGTTGGTAGCGTAAAGCTCGTTGAGGCGCTTGATCGTGCGACCGGCTCTATCAGCAATCCAGTAGCAGGAGAAGTCGCCGAATGCGATGGCTCTTGCACCTGCGGCCATTGTAGGTACCTTCGGAGAGGTGTAGAGCGGATAGCCAAGCAGTCTGTCAGGCTCTCCGGCAGTAAGAGCAGGCTGCCATACATAGACGCCGTTCAGATCCTTGAGCTTTCTGATAGCTGCGACAGTGGCATCGTTCATGAGGAACTTCGCCTTGCTGCGATAGGGAGCCTTGAGAGAGTAAACAAGGCTGATCAGCTCATCGGCGGTAATTGCCGTAGCGGAAGCTGCGGTTACGCCGGAAGGAGCACCACCTGCGGTAGAAGGGATGAACAGGCCAGTAGGTCTGTCGATAGCCGTCTGGCCGGTCTGCACAGCACCGTTGATGAAGGCATCCTCTTCAGCTTCACCGAAGGCGCGACCGAATTCCTCAGAGATGTAGCCTTCAATATCAAAGAAGCTGTCGGAAAGCAGCTCGTCGGACACCTTGATGAGGTCAGTCAGCTTAAAAGCGTCAATGCTGGTCTGCGCGAAGGTCGGATTGCTCTCGGTGTAGGCACCGTTCTCAGCAGTCCACGCCGCCTGCGTGTGACCATTTGCCACAGGGATCTTGCGCTCGTTCTGTGTGGTGATGACCTTGCAGCCGATAGTACGCATGATGTTGTTTTCATTGAGCGCCTGAACAAGGGTGTGCTCGAATTCAATCGGAACAAGGTATCCGCCGTTTGCATCGGTTCCTTCCTCAAGGACATCGCGGATTGCGGGATTGCCGGGATGACGGATGTTGTCCCAGAAGGCCTTTTTATAGGCTGCAGAAGCTCTGCCGGGCTTATCCTCCGGTTCATCCTTTACACCGGGCTTTCCGGTGAGCGGAGTAGAAGTC